>CAYWXE010000020.1:0-22876 GCA_964462505.1 uncultured archaeon
TATCGAGCTGTTCTCGATCCATCAGTTCTTGCAGTTCTACGCTTAGAAGGATTTCGAGTAGCAGAAGTTCGTTTGATGTAGATTTTCCAAGAATCGTTGCCAGCTTCTCCATTACAGCATCTTTAACCAAGAAGTATTTCCTTATCACATTGCCAGATTCGCTCAGTAACTTTAGAATTTCATCTGGTGAGAAGAACAGGAAGTAGTAGTATGCCTGTTGCTGTTGTCTGAATGTTGTAATGAACGACGAGTAAATTCCCAAAAGAAACAGTAACGCTATCTCCTTCGATATGTAAAGAGTCAGCTGACTCGATACGAACTCAGTTTCTAAAGAAGTGTATCCCGTATACCTATCGACTTTTAGTATCTGAGGAGCTGTAATCTCCTTTCTACCGATTACAACTTCACCCTTTTTCAGTATCAACGAAAAGTCCTCAATTCTGACATCATCTAAACCTTCACATTCTGAAAGTTCTTTTATAAAATCAACTGAAAGTAAGTTTGTGTAATTTTCCTTATCCTTAACTCTCTCATAAATAACTTCGTTCGAGTATTTATCGTCTAACAGCTGAAGTAGTTGTTCTGGAAAACCGATTCTAAGATTTTCCTTTCCTCTAATCTTCTTAATCATACTAATGTCGTTTCCAGAGAGCGTTAGTTTTTTATCCTTTGGGATCTTATTAATAACTTCGCTGAACGCTTTGGAGAACGATCTATCATTGCTTAAATACTGTAACAAACCCTCGTGGATGACTTCACTCAAAAACGTTGAATCCCCTGGCAGGTTTATCTCAACCATCCTACCACCACCTCATCTTCAAACTTGTAGGCTATGGCATTGTCAGTTAGTTCAACACTACACCTCGGCTGTCTTAAGGTTTGCAGAATTGGAACTCTAAACGGTATGGTCTTTTTTCCAGCCGTATAATTCGTCACTGGATTTTCTTTCTCATCGTATCTTTTAACTTCAAACGGATTTACGTAGACTTCATACTCCCAATATCCTCTACTATCAACGATCGTAATTGACTTAGTGACGGGAAAACTGTAGTTTGTAACCACTTTATCTTTAATATCTAATTTATCCGTCTTCAAAATGTCAATAACAGAAACCCTACTCTCCTTCGAACCTAATCTGTGAATCTTCCAGAAGTGTTCTTCACTCAATAAGACTTCATTACCGTTAAACTTAATTTTATTACTCTTGAAGACTAAAAACCATCTGATAGCTGGAGCTTCGTCATTTAGGCTCGATAAAATTGTCTTACCCCTTGCTGGAGAATCAAAAGATTTTGCCAAATCCTTTGGATTTGGATAAAGTTTGCCAGAAGTAATTTTTACTGTTATAATTCTATTCAAATCTTCATACTTGATGGGAACGCAGTTGATCGATCTTACTCCAATGGCAAGCAAGTTCTCACTGAGTTTTGGAATTATTTTCTTCCCCTCTTTTTCACCAATTCCCTCATCTTTAGCTATAACCTCAGCTAAAGCACCCAAAAATGTTGTTGGCGGTGGATAGTAAAAAGAAGGAGAAGTTTTTGATAGTCCTACTATTCTCGCCTGAAATCCCCAGACAAACTCAACATCAACTATGAAGCCAATCATATCCTTTTCCTAGCTTCCTCAATTGCATTCACTACAACCTCTTCAAATTCTCCATCATCGGGAAGCACGAATAGCTTTGTATTGTAATTTACTTTATCCACTTTCTTTTTTGACTTATCTACGTAATTCTTTGCGAAGGGGCTAGGAACTGTCCAAACATCGTCGCTAATTGCTATAACAAGTGATTCCCATTCTATCACTGGTAAAAACCTCGTCTTCTTTGCACCGAACGTAAACTCTATCAGGAACTTCTGAATAGCATCTAATGTTACTTCAATTCTCTTTTTTCTATCGTTCACGATATCTTGCCCAGCCTTATCGTAAACAAAAGTAGCTCTACCTATGTATCTCGTATCCAGATCAAAGCTAAACGTGTAGACGGCTGAAGACAGTTCAACGTAGTATATCATCTGTCCCTGTCCTCCTTCAACGAATGGTGTTCCAAGTGCATATCTTGAATGCAACTGTGGTTCAATTACCACATTCTCCAAAGCCTCTTTCGTCGGAATCATGTATCCAGTGTAGAAGTTTGAAGTTCTCTTCACATTTCCTCCAGCCTTTGGGGCGTATAAAAATCCACCAATGTCTTCAACTAGGCAATTACTAATTACGGTCTTTTCAAATTCAAACTCATCTTTTGGCGGATCTTGTCCAAATGATTCCTTAAAAACATTCTCATTCGTACTTTTCAGAAATATGCCTTTTTCACATAATTTACAGACAGGCAAACCCTTCTTCTTAGCTTCTTCAGCCAAAACAACCTGAAATCCATGAGCAATTGACTCTCCACTTATGGCTGGAACGAAATAGGTTGTATATGTCTCTGGAACTATAACTGGAACTCTTCTGTGTTTTACGTAGTTTCCAACGCTTTCAGTCATGTTTAGTGCTTCTACATTCACCAAAACCCTACCCCTTATTGAGACAAACATGTTCAACCCTCCTTAACAAGTGTGGCAGAAATGGAAAGAGCTTTAGCTGAGATAAGGGCTGTAATTTCTCTTAGCTTTTTCTTATCCTTTGGATCAAGCTTGGCTATGTCTTGAATACCTCTCTCAACTCTATCAAAATTTATCTTATCAGCCTTCTCCTTAGCCTTTGGATTATCCCATCTTTGACTATTGATCAAGGAGTGTAGATCCCTCAAAGCCTCTCTGATGTAGTAAACTGCTAAATCCTTTGATGGTGCGTAACCCAATTTGTCAACATATGTATAGTTACCCTTCTCTGCTATGAGAACAGCTAAAACTTCTGCTATATCTTTTGCAAATTCCATAACAACACTATGCAAAGATCATATAAAATCTTTTTCATCGCTCTTTAGCTTGAAAACAAACAAATATTTGCATTATTCTTAATATAATGCAATTGTAACACATTTATTAGAATCCATAACTCAAATCCAGCTGAAATTAGAGTAGTTCAACAATGATTGTGTATATATTCTGCATCATTACTTCTATCAGTCGATTTCGAATAACTTCAAACCGAACTTTGTAAACCTTTTAAAATGTTTAACGTTAAACGTAGCTATTTCTGCATTTCTATTGATACAGATCGAAGCTATCATGGCATCAAATCTGTTAACAGCTTTTCCATCCTTTTCAAGCTCACTTTCAAGTTTTGCAGATAAAAGGGCATCTTTAGCGGTGAACTCAAAGACTTTCAAAAATCTTATTTCATCTGGCAACTTTTTGCCTATTCTATAGAATCCACACGCAATTTCATGTAGGTTTATAAAGGTTATGGAAATTTCGTGCCTCTCAAGTTTCTTTAAAGCTTTTTCACTTTTTTCGAGTTTTTGTCGAATATCTCGATTAAAACATCGGTGTCAAAAACAATCATTTTTTCTCAGTCCTCTTTGAGTAAATCACCCTAAGCATAACTTCTTTCTCTTCAGAAGTTAGTTTTACCTTTTCTCTAATTTTCCTCAATATTTCAATATCATTCCCCTCGATTAATCTCTCTATCAGCTCACTGAAAGATTCATCACCTTTTAAAGCAATCAATTTCTCGTAAACATCGTCCTTTATCGTTATTGTCTTAACCACGTTTAAACTTAACATAAACTTACTTAAGTATTTCGAACGCCTTTAATTTACGCACTCAATAGTATCCATCATATGAAAACTGCATTAATCTTAACCCTAGGCTTCGACGAGAAGTTCTGCTATAGGGCGATACTAAGGCATGGGATTAAAGAAGGGGATAAAATAATCTTACTAACAGCTGGACTTGTCGATAGAGTTAAAAAAGCCTATGAATGGATTAAGACTTTTGTAGAGAGATCTTACGACGTTGAAGTAAGACTCATACAAATAGATGTAAAGGACTTCATAAAGGCTATAAGAGATGTCATGAATACACTTGACGAATTCAAAGATTACAACCTAATAGTCAACTTGAGCGGTGGTATGAGGGCTTTAGCAATCACAGTGCTCTTAGCACTCATGATAAAATCTATGAGGAATGTCAGATTGGAAATTGAACTCGAAGACTTCTCAGGCTTAATAGAAATTCCACAGAATTTACTGCGAATACACGAGATAAGGCAAAACCTAACCGAAGAAAAGATCGAAATACTTAAACTAATAGCTCAGGGATTAAGAGATGTCAAATCTCTCTCAAAGACTTTGAAAAGAGATGTGAGCACTATAAGAAGACACATCTCAAGTTTAGAAGAGTTAGGACTAATAGTAGTCGAAAGAAGAAAACCACTTGAGGTAAAAACGACAGAACTCGCAGATCTGATCTTGGAGTAAAGGTTTAAAGTTTTTCAGTTAATTGCTAAGAGGTGAAGATCGCAAGGTATTACACGTTTGAGCTTGAATTTTTAAAACCGGCTAAGCTTCCGAAGTGGAAGGGTAATCTGATTAGAGGAGTGTTCGGTGCAAATCTGAAGAAGTTGTACTGCATTAACGACTTGAGGGATTGTCACAAATGCAATCTTCTGTTTAGATGCCCATATGGATATCTCTTCAGAGCTAAAACTAAGGGTATAGTTTTGAGAAGGCTTGAGCATTACACCAAGCCGTACGTAGTAAAACCTCCTCTGGATTCAAAGACCTCTTACAAGCCCGGAGAAGTAATTAGGTTTTCACTTGTCTTATTCGGTGATGCGGTAGAATTCGAAGATCAAGTTTTTAACGCAGTAAACACTATGTGCAAATTCGGATTGGGAATTAGAGATTTTAAAGCAGAATTAAGGCTTAAAAGGGCTTTTATCGAAAACCCGTTTAAAAACGAGAAGGAGTTCTTGTTTGAGGAGGGAGAAATCTACAACCCAAAACTGTTCATAAAGAGAAGTGATCTCAAGGTAAAAGTGGGAAGGGTATTTAAAATTAGATTTTTAACGCCTTTTAGGTTGTTAAGAGATCAAGCCTTAATCTCAGAACCGAGCTTTAGAGATTTACTCTCTTTCATGTTGAGGAAGTACTCTTCGATAACGTATCAATACCTAAAACGGGAAGTCGAATTTGATGTTGAGAAACTTCTGAAGTTTGCTGAGAATAGTATAGCTACGATTTCATCAAATCTGAATAAGAGGACATTTGTATACAAGGGGAGAGAGGAACACTTCGTCCACGGCGAAATAATTTATTCTGGCAAGTTAAAAGCAGATATCAGAGAGGTTTTGGGATTTTGTGAGCTATCACACATCGGGAAGAGAACGACTTATGGGCATGGTTGGTATGTAGTGGAGTGAGCTTTTTTATACAATAGCGAGAAAACTAATTACAATGAACGATACCGAGATCTGGGTTGAGAAGTATCGCCCAAAAACTCTCGATGAGGTAGTGGGGCAAGATGAAGTTGTTCAGAGGTTAAAAGGCTATGTAGCAAGAAAAAACCTACCCCATTTACTATTCGCTGGCCCGCCTGGAACGGGTAAGACTGCTACGGCTATAGCCTTAACAAGAGATTTATTCGGTGAGAATTGGCGAGATAACTTTATAGAAATGAATGCTTCAGTTACTCCAGACACACCGATACTCGTTAGGATAAACGGCGTAATCAGAAGGACAACGTTTAAAGAAATCGATGAAATGTTTTTCAAAGGTGATGAGGAATACGTTGTTCCAGTAGGCTTGGAAACTCTGAGCTTCCGTGAAGGAGTTGGATTCTATCCAGTATCCTTTATAGCGAGACATAGAGCTGATAAAATAGTTAGGATAAGGTTTGAAGGAGGAGAGGTAAAGACGACTCCAGATCACTCTGTAATGGTGCTCAACGAAGAGGGGAGAATTGTTCCAAAGAGAGCAGATGAACTCAAGAGAGGAGATTTCCTACTTTCGTTTAAAAAGGCTATTAATGGCTCAGAACTGGTAGTAAACTTAACTGGGAAAGACTACACGAATCCGAAGCTTAAAACCCTAATCACGAATCTACCAATAGATGAGGAGTTATCATGGATTATGGGGCTATTCTTAGCTGAAGGTTGCTTGAGCTTCAGAAATGGAACTTCTGGACAAGTCATGTTCACAATCTCTGCCAAAGAACACGAATTATTGGAGAAGATCAAGTCCTTTGGTGAATCCATAGGAATAAGCACGTATACACAGCCAGCCTATTCCGGCTTTGATAGGAGTAGAGCATCTGCAATTCATGTTAAACTCCTCAACACTCAGCTCGCTAAGTTCTTCTTAGATGCATTCAGAGGATCTACTGCAAAGACGAAGAGAGTACCAGATTTAATCTTTAATACAACAATCGAAAACAGATTTGCTTTCCTCATGGGATACATGGGCGATGGCTGTGGAACTTGGGGTAAATACGTGAGGTATTCCTCTGTATCGAGAGATATACTCATTGACATAGCTTGGCTTGGAAGGATAACTGGCTTAGAAACGTCTGTATTCAATAACGAAGTCAGATTGATCTGGAACGACTTCTCATATACTCGCTCAGAACTTCTGCCAGTTAAGCCATTTGAGAAGTTCTTCAAGCGAATAGACGGAAAAATCGATACAAACTGGAGACATCTACTAAGACATCAGCTCTACAGTAAGAGAAGAAGGGTTAAGAAGTCAACACTTCTTAAGATACTAAACTCCGTTAGAGTTGAAGAATTAGATGAAGAGGAGAGAAGAGTCTATATAAGACTTAAGATTTTAGCGGAATCCGAGCTTTACGCTGTTGAAATCAAAGAAATCGAGAAGTTAAGTTACGACGGTTGGGTTTACGATTTCAGTGTTCCGAATGCGGAAGTGTTCTTCGGTGGAACTACACCTGTTCTATTGCACAACTCAGATGAGAGAGGAATAGATGTGGTTAGACATAAAATAAAGGAATTTGCGAGGACTGCTCCGATTGGTGACGTTCCGTTTAAGATAATATTCCTAGATGAAGCAGATGCGTTAACTCCTGATGCTCAAGCGGCTTTGAGGAGAACTATGGAGATGTATTCAAAGAGCTGTAGATTTATATTGAGTTGTAATTACGTCAGCAAAATTATAGAACCGATTCAATCGAGATGTGCTGTCTTCAAGTTTAAGCCTGTGCCAAGGGAGGCTATGAAGAAGAGATTGCTTGAGATATGTGAAAAAGAGGGCGTGAAGATAACTGAGGACGGTATGGAGGCACTACTCTACATAGCAAATGGGGATTTCAGAAAGGCTATAAACGCATTGCAAGGTGCTGCAGCTTTGGGTGAAGTAATAGATGTGGATGTAATCTATCAAATCACAGCTACTGCTCGTCCAGAGGAAATCTCCAAGCTCATTCAAACAGCCTTAAAGGGGAATTTCATGGAGGCGAGGCAAATACTCGATAAACTAATGGTAGAATACGGGATGAGTGGTGAAGACGTCGTGAATCAGCTGTTCAGGGAGATAGTGTATTCAAACCTCGATGAGAAGTTGAAGATTCTGCTTATAGATAAACTTGGAGAAGTGGATTTTAGACTCACAGAAGGGGCAAACGAGAGGATACAGTTGGATGCATACCTCGCCTATTTGGCTACGATTGGAAGGAAGAGATGAAATGGGAGTTCAAAGAGAGAAAGCTTGAAGGTTATAGGAGGGCAAAGGAGAGGAGGGAAATCGATGAAGACATCGTAGATCTTCTCGATTTCATAAACTCTCTTGATTCTTTCGTAACTCTTTCGAGTTGCAGCGGTAGAATAGCGGTGATAGACACACCGGATTTTGGTAATAAAGTCGAATGTAAATTCTTAGGCAAGTGGCACAGTGAAGTTGAAGTTGAGGATGTATTAAATACAGCTGTTAGATGCGAAAAACTCGCATGGCTCATTCAATACCCTCCTATAATTCACATAGCCTGTAGAGACTTGGAATCTGCTAAAAGACTTATAGCAATAGCAAACAATTCGGGCTTCAGGAGGAGCGGAATAATCTCTCTCAAGAACTTAGTTGTGGAGGTTTCTTCGCTTGAGAGAATAGAGCTTCCGATTGCTTTAAGCGGAAAACTACTCGTGAGTAAAGAGTACTTGGAATTAGTTGTAAGTCTTGCAAACGAAAAACTGAAGAGGGGTAAAGAAAAACTCAAGAGATTTGAAATCGCTTTAAAATCTGAGTTTTAGTGGAATTGCACTTATTATCGCTATAGCTATTGCCGCAATTACAGATGTAACAAGCTGATATAAGGCGTTTTCAATTTTAAAGAACTCCACACTTGCGAGTATGTAACACGAAGCTCCCCAAACTATGAAGCCTAAAGATACCAATAGAAAAACCATTGAGATATACCTAATTGGACTTCTGCCTTCTACGTACACGTCTATCGACTTTGCAGCTAATGCAAATATTCCAGAGAGGACAAACCACCACACTGCTCCATAAACGAATGCTGAAATCCTTTCGTGTGGTGCTATGTCGAGAGATGCCAAGCTGAATCCATGAACGAATCCGATTATGAAGAGTATAGAGGATATGACGTATAGAATAAACGAAAATCTACCTTCAACGAGGGATTGCTTAATCGCTGAGAAGTACTCCTCAAAACTCTTATCCCAACCGTAAGCTTTAGATAGAAAGTATATGCCCAAGAACAGTATTATTCCTCCCAACCCAAGCTCTGGATGCTGAAATATCAGGAAAATCGAGTAAACGAGAAAAATCATTCCAATCGGTGCCAATGTCATCTTTGCAATCTTTGGATCTTCAAGCATCTTCTTTATTAGGAAATACGTGCTCTCTATAGTTCTACTCTGCTTTACAACTACCCTCTGAACTCCGTCTATTTTAAGTCTTGAGGATATGATCGGTAATACGTATTCGTCTTCAGAACCATCTGTAACAACAATAGCACTTTTAGCTTTCAATCTTAAGACGATTTCATCTAATTGCTCAGCTATTTTTGCATCCGATACAACTCCAACACTGCTATCTCCACAAATCGTAACGATTTCTACATCTTCACCTTTGGATTTCAAATCGTCGTACAGCTTTACAGCTGCAAAAATCGCGTTTACATCGGAATCCTCCGGATCTGTAATCGCAAGCTTAACAGCTGCTTGAACGTTGTTTTCTCTACCTATTATAGGCGAGGATATACCAGCTTTAATCCCTAAGTCGTTATCTCTATCTACAACTACTACAACCCTTTCAACCACGAATAGAGTTGAATTAAAAAATTTAAAAATTTACTTAAACTTACCCAGAACGTCTTTGGCAATCGTGTTAAGCTGAATCTCTTTTGTTCCCTCGTATATCTCCGTTATCTTTGCATCTCTGTAGAATCTCTCGACTTCGTATTCCGCTATGTATCCGTATCCACCATGCATTTGAATTGCCTCATCGCAAACGTTAACGGCTACTTTACCAGCCCAGTACTTAGCCATTGAAGTCAAACCCGGATCTATTCTTCCCTGATCGTAATTCCAAGCCGCTTTGTAAACTAAGAGTCTTGCAGTTTCTATTTGAGTCCTTAAATCGGCAATTCTGTGCTGTATAGCTTGGAAAGCCGCTATCGGTTGACCAAACTGCTTCCTCTGCTTTACGTAGTTTAGTGTTCTATCAAAAGCACCCTGAGCAATTCCAAGTGCTTGAGCTGCAATCTCAATTCTACTCTCATCGAAGAACTCAAGCGTATGATAGAATCCCCTGTTCAACTCACCTATTATTGCACCGTCGTCAACTCTTACATCTTTAAATGCTACTTCAGCTGTTGGAGAAGCTCTAATTCCAAATTTTCCTTTGATCGGTGTAGTCTTTATACCCTCCATTCCCTTCTTAAGCAAAAACAGCGTAAACCCTCTATACCTCGGCTTTGCCTCCGGATCTGTAACTGCTAAAACTATGAAGTAATCTGCAATAGTTCCATTCGTTATAAAGGTCTTTACACCGTTTATAACCCATTCATCTCCATCCCTCACAGCTGTAGTTCTTATCGCAGTCAAATCGCTCCCAGCTTCTGGTTCAGTATAACAGCCAGCAGTTATAGCCTCACCCTTAGCGACTTTTGGCAATACCTCCTTCTTCTGCTCTTCACTACCAAACCTCATGACAACCTCAGATGAGAAATCCGAGAGGATTATGGCAGTTCCAATTGTACTGTCTGCTCTACAAAACTCTTCAACTATCAAAGCGTTCTCGAGAACTCCCATTCCAGCTCCGCCGTACTCCTCTGGGAAGTGAACACCTATGAATCCAAGCTCACAAGCCTTTTTATGGAGTTCAAATGGGAATTCCTCCTTTTTATCGCATTCCTCAGCTATTTCCTTTGTAAACTCCTTAGTTGCAAACTCTCTTGCAGCATTCTTTATATCCTTTTGCTCTTGAGTTAACTCAAAGTCTACCATGTTCAGATATCGATGTCATAGGTTTTTAAAACCTTGGATTTAACGGAGTTGATATTGGGTTGTATAGAGTAATACCCCATAAATTTGCATGAGTTAAATACTTCATTAACGTTACAGTAACACCATCAGTAAAGTTTATTCTAAAATCTTAATCCCGTCAGCCCCTCAATTTCCGCTTTTAACTTCTTCGCCCTTTTCCTCGTTACATCTGTTAACCACTTGAGTTCTGGATTTATCTTATCTATTTCATCTAATCTCTTCATAAAATCTTCAAAACTGCAGATCTTATCACCGAATACGAGGTTATCTGCAAAGCTAACGATCTTCTCTTCTACAGATTCAGGCATGAAATCCCTTGCCGGTAATCCGAGTCTTTTTGCCTCATCAGCTCTCAATCCAGCGCTGAAGTGTCTCTCAGCGATTTTAACTATTTTCTCGTCAAATCCCTCCTTTCTCAGTATTTCAGCTGATTTTATAAAGTGTAGAAACGGGTTGTGGGTTATAGCCCTACCGATGTCGTGTAGAAGTGCTCCGATGTAAACTACTTTTAAATCAACTCTTTCGTTTTTTACGTTCTTTGCAATCTTTAAGGCGAGTTCTGCAACCCTTAAGCAATGCCTTCTCACCTCTTCACTGAGCTTGTATTTATCCCAGATCTCCTCAACTTCTCTTGGAATCATTCAAGGACTTCAATTATTTCCGCTTTAATCTCTCCTTTACCGCCTGTAGGTATTGCAAGTGTTCTACCGCATACGAGGCATTTGACAACTGTAGACGGATGACTAAATATGACTTGAATATTCTCGCAGTCCGGGCATTTAACCCTTAAAAACCTACTTCTAACCTCCATGGTCTCACTTTTCAACAAGTTCGAATCTCTTAACTCTCCAAGTCTTTCTCGTGTGAGCTTTCTTGCACTCAGTGCATCTAAACCTTATATTGACTCTCTTAGTAGGTTTATCTCCGCCTGGCACTTTGCTAAATTTACCGAGATTTCCGACTTTTCCCCTCCTTTTCTTCTGTCTGTTTATCCATTTCAATGCTCCTGGCTTCCCCTTTCCAACCTTCTCAACCTCGTGAATCGTATGCCTTCCGCAAAACGGGCAGAAGGTTTTAACCCTCTTTGGATACTTCATCTTTTCACCTCTATCCTCTCGGCTATTCCGTTTTTTATCAATACTTCAGCGTTCATTTCTGGGATCGTAACTACGTCTTCTCTTCTCAGCTTATATGTCTTTCCGTCGACACCCTGTATCTCGATATTCCTCTTAACCCTAACCAAAACGTACCTCTCCCTTCTTTCGATTCCTTCAAGAACTCTTCTCTTGAACTCTTTTATGAGTTCTACCAACTTGTTGAAGAAGTTCTTCTCTTCATTCGTCATGTTTTCTATCTCCTCCTCAACGGCTTGCCCACAAACCTCAGCCCATGCGGCACTTATAATCCTTCCAGTTCTTATCTCAAAGATCTTCTTTTGAATTCTCTTAATAGTCCTGAGTTCGTCTTCAAGCTTTAAAACTTCGCTATCACTTGCTGAGCTTATCCTCTCCTCTAACTCCTTAATCCTCATTCTGAGATTGTTGTAGAAATCATCCTCTATCTTGTGAAGCTTTACCTTGTTCTTCTCCAACAGTAGCAGTAGTTCGTCTATGTTCATCTCAGTTCGTTTAGATCTATACCCCTCAGCCTAAAATACTCTTCGAGCATGCGATTTAAATCATCCTCTTTAACTACGTACTCTTTTCCATGGACTTTAATCGGCTTAAAGAAGGTTTTTGGGAGTTTGTAATCCCTCACCCCCTCCCTCTTATTGAACTCCAATGTCAGCATGAAAATCCTCTCTCCAATCCTCTTGAGTTCATCTACAGACACTTCAACTCCAGTTACGATTTTGTAGAGTTCTGCGATTTCATTCCAGTACAAACCTACAACTGGCAAGCAAAGAAATCTGCACATAACAAGCGAATCGACTACGCAGTAGAAATCCTCTAAATCCTTAACAAAAGGAGCTTGATTCAGAGAAAATCTATCTACAGTCCCAAACAGATTTGGTCTATATATACAGCTCCGCATGTGGCAAGCCCCTCTTTGAGAAGTCACGTAGGCTAAAGCCATTCCGTATAAACCACGTGGATCGTAACCGGCTGGCTCTAATCCCTTAACGTGAACGGGCTCAACCGAAACACCGAGTATTTCAGATGCCCTTTTAACGCCTTCAGCCAATACATCACCGATACCCTCTCTGAACGCAATCTTATTCACAAACTCAACTATTTTCTCTCCTTCTCCAAATCTGATGTCTTCTTTTACCTCTCCCCTTTCACAACACTCCATTAAGAACGCTATTACGTTACCAGTCGTTATCGTGTCTAATCCATACCTATCACAAAGTTCAGAGGCTTTGGCTATGTACTTTAAATCTCTAACTTCGCATAGAGATCCAAGTGCGTACAACGTCTCGTATTCCGGTCCTTCGACTTCAACTCCATCTATTTCAATTACAAAACCACATGCAACTGTGCATCCATAGCAAGCAGTTCTCCTCTTAACGTATTTCGAAATCACTTCAGCACTTATCTCTTCACAGTGTTCAAACGAGCCTTTGCTCCAATACCTCGTCGGCAAAACTCCAGCCTCGTTCGTAATCGTTAACATTCCGGGTGTTCCATATTTCGACATAGAAGCTAATTTCTCCTTTGCATTCTCTATTAACTCTCCTCTGAATTCCCTAAATCTATTAGAATCAAATACTTCGACATCTTTAGAGCCCTTAACGACTATCGCCTTTAATTTTTTTGAACCCATAACGGCTCCGGCACCACACCTACCAAACTGTCGCCCTTTTCTATGTGTAATGCAGGCGAATCTAACGAGGTTTTCCCCAGCTTGCCCTATCGATAAGACTTCACCTCTATGATCCCTTTTAAGGATTTCCTCGGTTTCAAATGCATCTTTCCCCCATAGATGCGATGCGTCCCTAATCTCGATGTCATCGTCCTCTACAACGATGTATACGGGCCTTTTAGCTCTACCAACTACGAATAGGAAATCTATTCCAGCTCTTCTAAATTCTCTGGCGATGTAACCACCGCATTGGGATTCGCCGTATCCGTTTGTAAGGGGTGATTTAAAAACGCATGTCATCTTAGATGCACCGGGCAGATTTAAACCACTTATTGGACCTATTCCAAATACGATTGCGTTTTCGGGGTGAAATGGATCCACACCAGCTGGAATTTCAAACAACAGCTTTGTAGCTATTCCCTTTCCACCTATGTAGAGTCTCTCCCATTCCTTTGGGATTTCGGAAATCTTAACTGTATTCTTAGTCAAATCAACTCTTGCAACTCTCATCGATTTCATTGAATTAGTCTCCCTTTTATGTCTATCGTTGTAAGTTGGGATATGAACGGAGTTGTATTTGCAGTACTCTCATCTATATTTTGGGGATTCAACGGAATCCTACTCAGGAAAGGATTTGAAAGTTCCAATGTAATTTCTGGCACTTTTACAGTAGTAAGCGTTACGTATACACTATTATTCCTGCTAGCACTCCCCAAGATTTCGTATGTAGTGTTTGATCCTCTAAAGATTTCAATGCTCGCAGTAGCTGGAGTTGTATCGTATGCAGTTGGTAGGATGTTTACGTATTCCTCTGTGGCATCCATAGGCTCTTCTAGAGCTTTTTCTGGGACTTCAACACGAATACTGTTTTCGGCGATATTAGGAGTAGTTTTTCTAGGAGAAGAAATCGAATTAAGAGTAGCACTTGGAACAGCTCTTATAGTATTGGGACTCTATACGTTTTCAACTGAAGGTATTAGCTTAAGGGGTTTAATCTTCTCAGTTGTGGGTGGATTATCCTATGGAATCGCCGCACTTTTTATAAAGATGGGGATGTTAGGAGATCCAGTTATAAGCACGTTCATCGCAGCTAGCTTCGGATTTGCAGCACTTTTTGCTCTAACATATGCTATGAAGGGTATTAGATTTGAGAGAAATTTGTATTTAATAATTTCAGGGATTTCTCTTGCCATAGGAAACCTCTGTTACTACATCGCACTATCCACAGCACCTATTGTAATTGTAGTTCCCCTCTCAAACCTGTATCCCCTTGTTACCACTTTCTTATCCTTTTTACTGATTAAAAGGCTTGAGATGGTGAGATTGAGAACGTTTATAGGCTCAGCTTTAACGGTATTTGGATCGATTGCAATAGCAAGTTGAAAAGTGTTAAATTACTGAAAAATCGTAGATCACAATGGGATGACGAAATGCACCACCTCTGATCTGTGATGAACAGTACCACTCCTGACCGTTACCTTTAATAAGGTTTAATCGATCTAAGTCCATGTTGTATCTGTATTTAGCTGCAGTAGTCGTTCCACCCACGATTTTAATGATAGTGGATGCACTAGTTGCATACAGTAGGGGTGGAGAAGAACTCAAGGGGATTCCGGGGTATAGGAGGTCTGTAATGGCTATAACTGTGCTGTTGATCTTGGGCGTGACCTTGATACACATAGTCGTAAATACGCCGATAAAAGACGTGAGCATAGTTAACAACGTGTTGAGTATGCTTGCGGGTTTGGTTTCAGCAATAGCTGGATTCTACTTTGGAGGTAAGTTTGCTGGGAAGTGATGAAGGTATTCGGGCCGGTTCCATCCAGAAGATTGGGTAGGAGTTTAGGTGTTAATAACATCCCAACTAAATTCTGCACGTATTCATGCGTCTACTGCCAACTCGGTCGTTCGATATTAACAGTTGAGAGAAGAGAATTCTTTAAGCCAGATGATATCTTTAGAGAAGTTGAAAGGAGGATTGAGAGTGTTAAAGATGTCGATTACATAACGTTCGTTCCAGAGGGTGAGCCAACTCTCGATGTAAACCTAGGTATTGAAATAGATCTGCTGAAAGAGTTTGGAATAGAAATAGCTGTTATAACGAATTCCTCTTTAATCTGGAGAAGAGATGTTAGAGATGACTTGATGAAAGCGGATTTGATCTCATTAAAAATCGATGCAATAGACAAAAAAATTTGGAAAAGTATTAACAGACCTCATGGGACGTTAAGACTTGAAGAAATCTTAAATGGAATTTCCGAGTTTGCAAACGATTACAGCGGTAAGCTTATAACTGAAACAATGGTTGTAAGTGGGTTAAACGACTCAACTTCTAATTTAAAAGGGATAGCGGAATTCCTCTCAGAGGTAGAGCCAATTAAGGCTTACATTTCAATTCCGATTCGTCCACCAGCTGAGAGATGGGTTAAAGCTCCGAGTGAGGAGGTGTTAATTAAAGCTTATCAGATATTCAAGGAGCATTTAGATGAAGTTGAACTCCTGACGGGATATGAAGGAGAAGGTTTTGCGGTTGTAGGGGATTTGAGAGACGAAATACTCAGAATAACTTCGGTACATCCGATACGTAAAAAGACTTTAGAGGAGTTGATTAAGAAGGCTAAAGGTGATTGGAGTGTTGTAGAGGAACTCTTAGCAAGTGGAGAGTTAATCGAAGTCGAATACAGAGGAGATTTGTTTTATATAAGGAGAGGCAAACCTTAAAACCTTTTGTAAATTAATTTGTCTATGGAATTTAGAAAGGAAATAGAAGTTGCAAAGGTCTTAATAGGTGACAAAGTTGAAAACGCCACAATAGAAATTAGATACGACCCCTTAACACTTCAATCTTCAAGGATTATAAACAGGAGTTTTCCAATCGGTGTTGCAAGAGATTTTGAGGAGGATATAGAATATTCGAAAGTTAAATGCCCATTCTGTGGTGATAAAATCGAGAAAATAGTTGCGAGAGATCCTGAAATCGCTAAGGGAAATCTTTGGAGGAGGGGAGAAGCTGTTCTCTTCTCAAACATAGTTCCCTACTCGAAGTACTCCATAATAATTAGGATTTCAGAATCGCATTACTTGGATTTATCCGAGTTCAAGCAGGATTACTTTGTAGATGCATTTATACTCGCTCAGGATTACATAAGGAACCTTCCAGATGGTAGGTTTTACATAAGCATTGGTATGAACTACCTAAAGCCTGCTGGAAGCGTAGTAGTTCATCCACATATACATCTGCTCGTAATGGAGAACTCAACGGATTACTTCGCAAGGCTCGATTGGAGTGCCTTGGAATTCAAGGAAAAAAACGGAGAGGATTTCTGGAAGTTGCTTGTTGAAGCTGAGAGAAATGGAGATAGGTATATCGGAAGAACTACTAAAACTGATTGGATTGCCGCGTATGCTCCAAAGGGGTTTTACCACTTTATCGGTATTCCGGAGGAGAAGGAGTTTGCAAAGATGAGTGCTGAGCAGTTGAGGGGTTTCGCAGAGGGAATTGTAAAGGTTTTGAGGTATTACAAGAACAAGGGTTTAAACTCGTTCAACTTCACATTCTTCTGTGCAGACACCCTTGGAGATCACTTCAGGACGAATCTACACATAATTGCGAGAAGTCCGTTTAGTAGGTATTACTGGTGTGACGTGCTTTTCCCAAAAATGCTCCACGATGAAGCGATAGTTTTTTTCGTTCCTGAAGAGTATGCAAAAGAGATTAGGGAGATGTGGGATGAGCTATGATAGTTGAATCCTACTTGTATGAAAAATTAAACGGGGATGTTAGGTGTAAGACTTGCTGGCATAGGTGTAAGCTTAAGGATGGCAAGTGGGGTATATGTAGAGTTAGAAAGAACGAAGGAGGGATTTTAAAGGTTTACAACTACGGTTTGATTTCGTCGATAGCGTTAGATCCAATTGAGAAGAAGCCCTTAAACAACTACAAACCCGGGACTAGGGTTTTGTCTTTTGGTAGTGTTAGTTGCAACTTCAGATGCTTACACTGTCAAAACTACGAGATATCCACCGCTGGTTTAGATTATCCATATCTAAGGGAGTTGAAACCTGAAGACGTCTTAGAGCTTTGCAGATTTGAAAACGCGGATGGAATCGCTTGGACTTACAACGAGCCAGCAATACTGCACGAATTCGCATTAGACGCTTCAAAACTTGCAAAGAAAGAGGGTTACTTCATAGTGTACGTAACAAACGGATACATGACTCCTGAAGCAGTCGACCAATTCGATGTGCTTGATGCTGCAAACGTAGACGTGAAAGCATTCTCACAGAGGTTTTACAGTAAGATATGTAAAGCCAAGCTTGAACACGTCCTTGAAACTGTTGAGTACATGTACAAGAAGGGGATTTTTCTCGAGCTTACGTATCTAATAATCCCGGAAGAGAACGATAGTAGAGAGGAGATAAAGGAATTTGCGGAATGGGTTGTTTCAATCGATAAGAGAATTCCCGTTCACTTCTCCCGCTTTCATCCAGATTACAAAATGCTCGATAAACCAGTTACTCCAGTTAAAACGATAGAAATGGCTATAGAAATTGCGAAGAACGTTGGAGTTGAATACGTTTACGCTGGAAACGTCTGGGGGCATAAATACGAGAGCACTTACTGTCCAAACTGTGGCGAGTTAATAATTGAAAGGATGGGTTTCTACATCAAAAGAATAAATATAAACGGTAATAGATGTCCGAGCTGCGGATATAAACAAAACATTGTTTTTTAATTTATCTATCAAGCACTCAGGTCGTGACACCACATTTGGACGATTCATCAACGGTGTTGCATCACCACCAGCACTCATAACACATCACAGTGAAAAAATCTAAATTTACTTCAAATCAAATCGTTTAACTTTATCAAAACTTCTCTCGTCTTCTCTACATCCTCAACTCTAACCCTCTCGAATTCAGTGTGGCAGAGGTGTAGTTCTCCCGGCCCCCATACTGCTACGTCAAACCTCTCTTTGAGGTTTAATGCATCCGTCCAAGACTTCATGGCGCAGTGCTCAACTTTCAATCCGCACATTTCGACTGCTCTTTCGAGAATTTTTACGACTTCTCCACTGATGTAACCGTCGCTCGCATCTAAGATCTTTAAATTCCCGTATTTTTTCGCAACATCCTTTATAGCCCTCTCAACATCTTCAAGCTTGACCTCTGGAGGGAAGGTTACATCAAATCTAAGTTCGCATAGACTAGGAATTACGTATTCGTCACTCCCTCCAACTATCTTGAGGGGAGTAATTTTAAACTCCTTAAACTCGTTTATAAACTCAAAAGCCTTCTCTATTGCGTTAATACCGTATTCCGGGGTTGCACCATGCGCTTCTTTACCTTTAACCTCTAAAATACATTCCAAACTACCGTAATGTTTTGATGCGATTTTTAAATTCGTAGGTTCTAAAACCACAGCCATCTTCCCGTACCTCCAGCTCTGAATGAACTCCTTTGAACCATTTCCACCCTCCTCTTCATCGCAGAAGAATGCGAGAGTGTAATCCACACCCCTTTCAGCAGCTTCAAGCATCGCCGCTACTCCTGCCTTTGCATCACAAGCACCAGTTCCATACGCGTAAACCCCATCGAAGTGAAATCTCCTCTTAACGCTTACCGTGTCGAGATGAGTTGCAACTATCAAATCGCTTTTGTTTACAGCCAAGTAGTAATGTCCTTCAACTACATCGTAGCCAAGATCGCTTAAGTAGTTTGCAACAAACCTCTTAATCTCCCCTTCTCTCCCGCTTGGGGATTCGATTTCAACGAGTTTTTTTAAGAGCATACGTAGTATTTAAAAGCCCGATAATAAAACTATTGTTGTGATAATAAGAAGAGTAAAAAGAGAGGACATGAATTCATTCATTGAGGTTTATCAAAAAGCCTATAGGGGTTTAGAAGAATACGCTTATACGAGGAGGAGAGATATAAAGGATTACTTTAGATGGCTATACGCGAGAGATAAGGAGGGATTTATGGTTGCAGAAGTCGATGGAAAAGCTGTTGGATTTGTTGCATGCGATACGAATTGGATAAGCTTTTTTGACATGTGTAGAGTTGGGGAGATACACGAGATATTCGTATTGCCGGAATATCGGAATAGGGGTATAGGTTCTTCGCTGATGATAAAAGCTATGATATACATAAAGAGTAGAGGTTTGAAAAAGGCTGGGTTGTGGGTTGGAGTTACAAACTACAACGCTATAAAGTTCTACAGGAGATTTGGATTCCGTGAAGTGGGTGTTTGGGGTAGATGGATAAGAATGGTTAAGGATTTGGATTGATTTCGATATAAACAGTAGAAGGTGAATTTTACTTTAAAAATTTTAATGCTAAACTTTCGAATGGAGCTTCCAATCCGTGGGTGTAATTGTTTTATAACCAATCACCTCGTGTTCGAGATAAAACCTCTAAACGGGAAAACGTTATAACCTTTAAAACGAAGAATTCCTTGTGCTTTGGGTTGAGAAGTACCGCCCAAAAACGATAAAAGACGTCGTAGCTCCTAAGGATGTAATTGAAAGAGTAGTTTTATGGGCTAAGAAGTGGAAGGAAGCTCCACAGAAACCGCTACTATTAGCTGGTCCTCCAGGTGTTGGAAAGACGTCTTTAGCTTTGGCTTTAACAAACACCTTTGGCTGGGAAGCGATTGAGTTGAATGCGAGCGATCAAAGGAATTGGCAGGTTATACACAAAATAGTCGGTGAAGGTGCTTTCAGCGAAACCTTAAGCGATGAAGGAGATTTCTTGTCGAGCTCTACTGGAAAGCTAAAGGTTATAATACTCGATGAGGTGGACAACATCCACAAGAGAGAGGATTTCGGTGGAGAAGGGGCTTTGATAAGGTTGATAAAGAAGAAGCCAAGACAACCACTGATTTTAATAGCAAACGACCCATATAAGCTCTCTCCAGAGCTCAGAAACCTCTGCGAAATGATAACTTTCAAGAGGCTTAGTAAAAGTCAGATAGTCAAAGTCTTAGAAAGGATCTGTGCAAGCGAAGGGATAAGGGCAGATAGAAGGGCTTTAGAGGCTATAGCCGATAACGCTGGAGGGGATTTGAGAGCTGCTATAAACGACTTGCAAGCGGTTGCAGAGGGGAAGAAGGAGATAAGTCTAAAAGATGTTGTAGTTGCCAAGAGAACACAGGAAACAGATGTGTTTAAGGTTATGCAGAAGGTTTTCAAGACATATCAGAGCAACGTATACGGCGAAGTTATGCTATTAGATGAATCGCCAGAGGATGTGATATACTGGATCGATGAAAACCTACCGCTTGAGTACGAAGGAGAAGACCTCTTAAAGGGTTATTTAGTTCTTTCAAGAGCGGACATATTCCTTGGAAGGGTTAGGAGAAGGCAGGTTTACAAGTTCTGGAGGTATGCAACTTATCTCATGACAACTGGAGTTCAACAGGTTAAGAGTAAGAGAAAACCCGGATTTACGAAGTATAGACGTCCAGAGATATGGCAGATGCTTGTAACAGCTAAAGAGAGAAGGGAGATGCTTAAGAAGATACTCAAAAAGCTCTCGAAGTATTCACATCTCTCAACAAAGAAGGCTAACGTCGAGCTATTTCCATTCGTTAAGCTTTTGCTCAAAAACTTAGACGTTGAAAAAGCTGCGAGAATTGCAGCCTTTTACGACTTAACCCTGGAGGAATTGGAGTTCATAGTCGGAGGAGATAGGGCTAAGGAGATAGATAGATTTAGGAGAAAGCACAGAATTCACAGAGTGGAAGAGGAGGAAGTCGTTGAATCCATAGAGGAAGTAAAGAAGAGACTTGAAGAGGTTGAAAAGAAGGAGGAGAAGAAGACTAAGAAGACAAAGGATTTAACACTTGACTCCTTCTTTTAAGACATGGAAGAAGATGTATTCGATGTGGAAGGTGTAATACTGTCCGAGAGTTCGAACAACGTAATCGAATCGTTAATCGAAGAGATAGCTGAGAAAACTGGAAAGAGTTATCAGGAAGTAGTATCCATGATAAACGAGAGGCAGGAAAAGCTTTCAAATCTTTTGAGTTTTGAAGTCGTAGCTCTAATAGTTGCGAAGGAAGTTGGTGTTGATGTAAGTAAATACGTAGAAAAAGTAGAAGAAATAGTATTCGGATGAGATTGTTTAGAGATGCCATCGTATTTGGAAAGAAAGTGGTAATTGCAGATGTTCACTTAGGTTTACTTAGGTTTTACGATAGATATCTAATAGAGAAGGCTGTTGAATTGGCTGAGAAGTTTCAAACACTAATAGTTGCCGGAGATTTAAAACACTTGGGTAAAACTGGACTTTTAAACGAATTCATAGAAAGAGTGGCAGGTATTTGTGAACTGATACTGATAAAGGGTAACCACGATGCAAAGCTGAACTTCGAGAAATCGATAAGGTTTGGGAAGTACGGAATCTTTCACGGGCATGCAAGCCCAGCAGATGACGTTTTAGATGCCAAGTACTGGATTGTTGGACATTCGCACCCGTCTATCTATTTAAACGGTGTAAAGGAGAGATGCTTTGTGTTGGGAGAGGTAAACGATAAGAGAATCGTCGTTTTACCTGCTTTCAACGATTTATGTGCATCTACAGCAATAAACTTAGAAAAACCAGTTGGTATCGTGTTTAGAAGGTACAACTGTGGAGATTGGAAAGCAATACTCTTAGACGGAACTGTTTTGAGATTTTAGCTCCTCAAGTAGTACGCAAGCCTGACAGATGTCCTTTGGCGTTGGCTCTCCACATCTCTTGCATTTGTTAAGCTTAATCTGAGGATACATCTGTTTTAGGCATGGAATAAGGCTTTCGAAGCTTCTTAAAACCGAAAACTTCCTGCCAGGATACTTGTTCTCAAACTCGTATAGGAAATCCCTCACAGCTGCTCTAACTGGGAAGTAGCTGTAGGGGCATTCGTCAAACGTCATAGGTAAATCATGTAGTAATCCGTAAACAACTACTTCCTTTTCGTAAATCTCTCTTAGCGGTTTAATCCTCATAACAAGCCCTTCCTGAACTCTTTGCGGAATAAGTCTTGCCAATCTCGCTATATCTGCTTGTAGGAAGTTTAAAAGAATCGTCTGGGTTTCATCGTCTAAGTTGTGTCCAGTTGCAAGCTTTGTAGCTTCGAGCTCTCTCGCAGTTTTGTTCAACAGGTATTTTCTAAAAACTCCGCAATACGTGCACGGTTTTCTTTTGCCAATTTTTACCATCTCATCCAGCGTCATACCGAAGTACTCTTTAAAAGAAACTATGTAATGCTCTATATCCAATTCCTTAGTTATCTTCTTAGCTATTTCAACAGTTGGAGGTCTGTAGCCTTCTATGCCTTCATCGATCGTTATTGCAACGAATTCCAAATCTCTGATCTTGCTGTACAACTTCTTTAAAACGAAAGCCAATGTAACGCTGTCCTTTCCACCACTTAAAGCTATGGCAATTCTATCACCCTTTTCTATCATCTTGTACTTCCTTACAGTGATTCTAACCCTTCTTTCAAAGTCTTCAATGAAATGCCTTTTGCAGAGATGTCTATTTGCATGTCTCTGGAATATCACTGCTTTTCTCCCGCACTTGTCGCACTTCACAGCTTTTTAGAACGACGAGCAGATTAAAAAACTTTGTTAAATATCTCTTATTTCAAATCAAAACAATTAGATAAACTTTTATAGA
>CAYWXE010000021.1:0-22647 GCA_964462505.1 uncultured archaeon
CTTCAGCCTGAGCCTCTAAGCTCTGAGGCACATGTAAATTCATCTCATCTCCGTCAAAGTCAGCATTGTATGGAGGACAGTTTCCAGTTAAGAAACCGTTTGCTATGAAGTTATGGGTGTGAAGCTCCGTTGTTATGTCGTAAACCCAATCTACTTCCACGGACTCGATCTTAACTATCCTCTCCTTTATAAATCCTCCGCCGACGTGTCTCTCCTTAACCCACTCCTCGAAATCAGGGAAGTCGCTGGAAGTCTTCACGAAGCTCGGCTTTCTGCTTCTCCAAGTGTAGAGAGCAGTAGCCGATTTACTGCTCGCAACTGCTATTTTAATAACCTCACCTCTCTTAGCTTCGAGAACTTCCTTGAGGAGTTCGTTCCTCCTCTTTAGATAGACTTCCTTGAATGTGAGATAGCCGTAAGCCAACCTCGCAAGCGCTTCAGCCTCTCTATTATATGCGTATCCGATCTTTCCAAAGAACTCCTTTTGCGATTTTATAGTGACAACTACTATCTTCGTCCTACTTCCATCCCTTCTTAGGTTACCGTTCTCTATTCTGACGCTTGTCTTTATACCAAACTCCGACAGTAAAGCTCTTACATCCTCGATGAACTTAAATCCATCTTTAAGCTTATCTTCAACCTTTGCTATCTTAAATGTGAGCTCCTTGAAGAGTTTTCTGCACTTCTTCCTAATTATCGGCTTCGTCAGTTCAGAGCCGAAGTATGCGGAGAGGAACTCCTTCTTTATATACATCGGGGCATTCTTGATCCACTTAGGAACACTATAAACAATTTTAACTTTATCACCATCTGGACAGCCCAAAGCCTTCAAAAGAAGGCAGAACGATTTCTTCCTAACTTCAATACTGTAACCCTTACCATTAACCCTCAAAACCTCTCCATTACTCTTCCTTATAATGTTATCGCTTTTGTGAATTATAACTTCGCTCGGCTTATATCCCAACAATCTTATATCTCTAATTATATCTTCAAGATCCTCAAGCTTAGCCCTAAATATAACTCTAGAATTCCTTCCGATTATCAGGCTTCCGTCTCCGAATACATGTCCAATTATCCTCGCAATCGCAGTTATCCTTGGATCAGAAAGTCTTAGTGGTATCAGATTTCTCTCCTTCAGTTCTCTGAGTATCTTACCTATCTTCGAATTTCCTGCTATTTTCACTATATCCTTTTCCGAGATTATTATATCATCCTTTTTCTCAACGCTCGGGAAGTCCATAGGATAGACTATAGCGTAGTCTCCAATCTTAAGCTTTCCAGCAGGCTTGACTCCATCGCTCGTGTAGAACGGATGGTCTTCAGTGGCTACTATCTCCCTTCCAGTTTCAGTAATTATTCTATAGCAAGTCTTTCCGTAATCCTTCGCCCTCAGCTTCCAGTAATGCATTAATCCTGTCAATGTTTTCTCGAATCTATCGGCAGTCGAAACAGCCACATTCTTCCAATCCCCTTCAAGCCTCGCTATCTCCATTTGAACTCCATCGAGCAGAACCTTTGTATCACCGGCTACGCATACAGCGGGATTAAGTCTAAAAGTCTTTCCAGGCAAGACTCTTACGTAATGAGCCATAATACTCATCCTGTGCAGAGATGGCTGTCTGTTGAATAGGACTATGTCCCCATCCATCAACTGCCTTTCAACTATCCATCCCGGTGCTATTTTCTCAGCTAATTCCTCTCTGTTTGCATCTATTACTCTAATCCTTTTTCCATCTGGCCTTATAACGTAATTAGCTCTCGGATGCTCCTTTCGCAGTATGAACTCCCTCGCTAAATCTATATTCTTCTCAGTAACGTAAAGAGGAACTGTGAGCTCTTCAGCAATCTCTTTTGGTACACCGACTTCGTTTATGCTTAAGCATGGATCAGGACTTATAACAGTTCTTGCAGAGAAGTTCACCCTCTTACCAGATAAAGAACCTCTAAATCTCCCTTCCTTTCCTTTAAGTCTTTGAGCTAAAGTTTTAAGTGGTCTCCCACTCCTATGTCTTGCAGGTGGAATTCCACTTACCTCGTTGTCCAAATAAGTAGTTACATGATACTGCAAGAGTTCCCAGAGGTCTTCTAGTATCTGTTGAGGAGCACCAGCCTCTCTATTTTCGATAAATCTCTGATTAATCCTTATTATGTCTACAAGCTTATGCGTTAAATCGTCTTCACTCCTCTGTCCTGTCTCTAAGATTATTGAAGGTCTAACAGTTACAGGTGGAACTGGTAGAACTGTAAGCACAAACCATTCTGGTCTTACAGCTTTTGGATCCAAGCCAAACGCTGGAAGATCCTCATCTGGAATCTTTTCGAGCCTCTCCCTTACATCTTTTGGTGTTAGTCTGTGATCTCCTTCATAGTAAAAAGTAGGTTTCTCGAATTTGACCTCTATCTGTTCAGCACCGCAATGCGGGCATTTCTTGACTGCTTTAGTGATTCTGAAAACCTCTTTAACGACTTCATCGTAGTTTTGCCCTAAGCTCTTTAGCCTTTCGATTTCCTGTATGAACTTGTCCCTTCTATCGTCTTTTAATAGTATTCTTCCACATTCTCTACAAGTGGAGTTTAGCAATCTCGCGATCAGCTTAGCATAACCTACGTGGATAACTGGAGCAGCCAATTCTATATGCCCAAAGTGTCCTGGGCATTCACCAGCTTTACCTCCGCAAGTTCTACATCTCAAACCCGGATCTATAACTCCAAGTCTCGGATCCATTAATCCACCCTCAATTGGAAAACCGTCATCATCGTAAGTTTCAGGAGTGACAATCTTAGCAACACTCATCCTACGAATTTCTTGAGGAGATAAAACCTCAAATCTAATCCCAGCAATCCTCTTTGGAACCATAAAATCACCTCAAGCCTTATCACCTAATATCAAACGAGGAGCAATCATCATAGATTTGAGCTCATCCAATAACAGTTTGAATGCGTAACTCATCTCAACCTTGTATATGTTGCTGTCGTCATCACAAACCTTGCAGTAGGCTGTTCCCCTTCTATAATCGTAGGTCGCAACATGTCCACACTTAGCGCAAACCCATACTTCAACCTTATCCGATTCTTCAAGCAATCTGTCCTTAAGTAGTAACGCCGCTCCATGCCCAATCAAAACATCTCTCTCCATCTCTCCAAACCTCAAGCCACCTTTCCTTGCCCTACCTTCAGTCGGTTGCCTTGTGAGTATCTGAACTGGCCCTCTACTCCTCGCATGAATCTTATTCGAAACCATGTGGTATAGCTTCTGATAGTATATCACTCCCACGAATATGTCGACTACATATCTCTTCCCAGTTATTCCGTCGTACATGACCTCTTTTCCGGTGTGACTGAATCCATAAGCCTTTAGAATCTCTCTCAAATCTTTTTCCTTTTCTCCGTGGAATATAGTTCCATCTATTCTCCTTCCCTCTAAACAGCCGACTTTTCCTCCTATCATCTCAAGCACATGTCCTACTGTCATTCTCGATGGAATCGCATGCGGATTTAGAATCATGTCTGGAACTATACCGGATTCAGTCCAAGGCATATCCTCCTCTGGCACAATTAATCCGATTACTCCTTTCTGTCCATGCCTTGAAGCGAACTTATCGCCAAGTTCTGGAATTTTGAGATCTCTTACCCTAACCTTAACAAGCTTTGAACCGCTTTCGGATTGCATGATGTAAACTGCATCAACTATCCCTTTCTCATTGCTCCTCATTGTAACAGATGTCTCCCTTCTCTTCTGTGGTGAAATACCCAATTCAGTTGGCTCTTCCAAGAAACGGGGTGGTGAAGTCTTTCCAATTAACACGTCATCTGGGCCCACTTCTGTCTCTGGGATAACTATTCCATCCTCATCGAGATGTGCATACGCTTCAGCCCCTCTATATCCTGCTACATCTGCATCTGGAATGCCGATCTTGTCTTCCTGCCCGCCGGGATATCTCATCTCCTCCGTTTCGTAAGTCCTGAAGAAGTGAGATCTCGCCAAACCACGATCTATGCTACCCTTGTTGAAGATTACTGCATCTTCTATGTTATAACCCTCATAGCTCAAAACTGCTACAACGAAGTTCTGGCCGGAAGGTCTTTCATCGAACATTATCTCTCTTTGAGTATCAGTCGTTACAATTGGGATCTGGGGGTAGTGCAGTAGGTGTCCTCTTGTATCAGCTCTCCACGGGAAGTTTGTATAGGGTAATCCCAAGCTCTGCTTGATCATAGCAGCTCCCATAGTATTTCTCGGCGATGCGTTGTGCTCAGCGTATGGAATACTTCCAGCACATATTCCAACGATCAAAGCTGGATCGAGTTCGAGATGCGTATGCTCTGGCGTTAAGTCTTCCTCGTTAACGGCTATATACGCGTTCTCCTCTTCCTCCGCATCCAAGAACTCTATTTTTCCCTGCTTAACCAAGTCATCAAATGTTATCTCTCCCCTCTTCAGCTTCTCTATGTCTTCTTCTGTTACAAGTGGTCTTCCATCTTTTACAATTATAAGTGGTCTTCTTGCCCTTCCAGCATCTGTATTAATCCTTACTTCATTCGAATCTGGATAATATGCAACGTTAACCTGATCTGAAATCTTACACTTACGCCTCAACTCCCTTATCTTCTCAGCTAACTCCTTTCCATTATCGTGAAAACCGATTAAAGCACCATTCACATAAACTCTACACTTCCTCAACTCAACCACCTCTTATCGGCTCAACACCGAGCTTGAACAACACATCTCTAACGTGATCTTCACTAACACCAACACTCACTTCAGCGTATTGAGCGTAGTTCTTAACCAAACCACAGTTTGGCCCTTCAGGTGTTTCAGATGGGCAAATCCTACCCCACTGAGTTGGGTGTAGATCTCTTGCCTCAAAGTGTGGCTGAGACCTTGAGAGGGGTGAAACAACTCTTCTCAAATGGGATAAGACCGACATGTAGTTATGCCTGTCTATTAGCTGGGAAACTCCAGTTCTGCCACCTACCCAATTACCAGTAGCCATTGGATGCATAATCCTATCCGTTAAAACGTCACTTCTAACTGCTGTTGACATCTTTAGCGGTCTACCTCTTACCTTAGCCCTTTCAAGCTGATACTTGACATCCTTGATAAGTCTTAGGAAAGCGGCTCTAAATATCTCCTCCATTAAATCACCAGCAAGCTTAAGCCTCTTATTTGCGTAGTGATCCTTGTCGTCTTCCATTCTCAAGCCAAGGTAGAGTTCAAAAACCATTTCAGCCATTCTTGCAAGGAAGAACGCTTTTGCTCTCCTAGCAGATTTATCTGTACCTAAATGCGGTAGGAAGTATTGATCTAGCACTTGCTCAGCCCTCTGAATTCTGTACTCCCTACTCTGACCTGGCGCCACTCTTCTTCCTATATACTCTATCGCCTCGATTTGATTATCTACATCAGACTCCTCGATGTTCTGGAGCATGTATTTAACTATCTCTGGATTGTTGCTGACCATTTCAACTATCTCTTGGTCGGTTTCAACCCCTAAAGCTTTCATCAGTGTAACGAACTTTATCGGTTTTGGGAGCTGTGGGAATGTAACCTCCAATATGTTGTTTCTGTTTCTCTCTACGACTATCAAAGCTCTATAACCAGCTCTCTGGCTGAAACATTTGGCAACTTCAACCATCTCTCCATACTTCTCCTCCCTCTCAAGTAGAATCTTGTTTGGTGCTAGGTCTTCAAGCGTAACTAAAGCCCTTTCAGTTCCATTTACTACAAAATATCCTCCGGGATCGAGTGGATCTTCGCCAGCTAAGCAGAGTTTGTCTTCATAGCTCATGGAGGATAAATCTGAATCGAAGATTTTTCTATTGGCTTTAAGTGCTTCGTCGATGTTGTCTGGGTGTAGATTGCAGACCTTAGATTTGAGCATTATCGGTAGCATTCCTATCTCAACGATTTCAGGCTCAAGCTCTTTACCTTCGTCTACAACCGTCGTTTCTAAATATATTGGAGCGGAATAAGTAAGATTTCTAAGCCTTGCTTCAGCTGGCAAAAGCAGTTTTCGAGTTCCATCTGCTTCTTTAACTATTGGCTTTCCAACGAAAACCCTACCGAGTTTTACGTAAGTATCGGGAATATCTAACTCTATAACTTTCTGTTCGTCTATTACCCTCTGCAAACCCTCATCTAGGAATCTGTTAAAGGAGTCAATTTGATGCTTTACAAGCCTTTCATGGGTAAAGTAAGCTCTAGCTAAAACACGCCTGTCGAGCATATCATCACCCCAAAATGCTTTAAACCAATCATATAACCAGTCTATAAAAGATACTCTTACCAGCTGTTGGGCTTTCTCTTATTATTTTAACTATATCTCCCGGCTTAGCGCCAATCTC
The DNA here is from genome assembly GCA_964462505.1 of uncultured archaeon. Taxonomy (GTDB): domain Archaea; phylum Halobacteriota; class Archaeoglobi; order Archaeoglobales; family Archaeoglobaceae; genus CAYWXE01. The sequence continues at coordinate 6,346 of CAYWXE010000021.1, forward strand.
CTTAACTATAGGGTCATCTCTCCTAATCTTAGGTAACTGCTCTTTTTTAATTCCAAGAGTCTTGAGTAACTCCTCGGCTTCTTCTTTACTCAACACCTCGTGTTTTGGAACGAGGATATGATCCTGAAGTCTAAACTTCATACTCACTTCACCTGAATTAAAGCGGGCTCGACGGGATTTGAACCCGCGACCGACGGGTTAAAAGCCCGTCGCTCTGCCTGGCTGAGCTACGAGCCCTCAATGTTATGGGACTTTAACGATTTAAATCTTTTTCGTCTCGGGTTTTAGGCTTAAGGGGTTGGAATTATTAGTGGTTCTATAATCCTGTATAAAACAAAACTTAATTAATCTTCAAGCAGATTTCAATACATGCCATATCTGTTCTTGGTTCAACACGCTGAAGCGAAGAGCGAAGAAGAAGATCCAGAGAGAAGGATAACAGATAAAGGCAGAGAGGAGACTGCTAAGATAGCTGAATTCCTGAAAAAAGCTGGTGTAAAAATCGACAAGGTATTTCACAGCACAAAGACTAGAGCTAAACAAACAGCTGAAATAATAGCAAAAACACTTGGAATTTCTGAAGTGATTGAAGCTGAAAACCTTGAACCTCTTGCAGATCCATCCATATGGGCTGAGAAACTAAAAGAAATCAAGGAGAATGTAATGATCGTTGGTCATCTTCCACATCTGAGTAGACTATTGACTGAGATAACAAAATCAAAAGAAGAAGTCGTAAAGTTCAGGTATTCTGGAGTGGTATGCCTTGAGAAGGAAGACGACAAGTATAGGGTTTTGTGGATAGTCAGACCCGATATAATCTAATTTTTTTATGTTAAAACTCGTTACAGAAGATAAGGGATTGACAACTCTCTGCATCATAGCTCTACTCGCAAATTCTGGTATAATGGCACCTTTTGTAGTAGTTCCAATTTTAGCGGAGGATATAGGTTTGAGCTACGATGTGCTTGGAGTTGTAGGTTTTGCATACGGTATATCATGTTTTATCTCGTATTATACGTTTGGGAGGTTATCAGACAATTTAGGGAAGCGTAAGATCTTTATAGTAATTGGATTCCTTCTTTCAGCTGTAACGATAGCATTGCACGTATACGCAGATGATGCGATCAAACTAATAGTATTTAGAGCTTTATCTGGGTTTGCAATAGGAATATTTTCATTTCCGTTTGTTGCATATACTCACGATGCATTTGGGAATAGGGGTGTAAGTGTAGTTTCAGCCTTTTCTTCCCTCGGTTGGGCGATTGGTGGATTTCTGATATCTGTTGTTAAAGACATAGCAATGACTTTTGGAGTAGCATCGATGTTGTTCTTATTCGCATTTGTACTTGCGTTAAAACTAAGGGATTCGAATGTAAAGGCTTTAAACGTCCCCATTTTTCCAATCGGAGTTATAAAGAAAAACTCCACACTATACGCATTGTACTTCTTAAGGCACTTAGGTGCTTGCTCGATTTGGATAATATTTCCGATATACCTACTAAGCTTAGGAGCAGATATGTTTATCTTAGGGGTTCTATACGCAATCAACCCAATAGTTCAAACAGTTACAATGCTCTCGATACCGAAGTTAAACGTAGAAAACAGACTACTTATAAGAATCGGTTTAACACTTTCATTGTTAACTTTTTCGATATACGCCTTTTCAGTTAAATATCTAACAGTATTTCCAGCTCAGTTAACGCTTGGAGTCGGATGGGCTACACTCTACGTCGGCTCTCTGTTATATCTGTTAAACAGAAACGTCGAGAAGTCAACATCCACTGGCTTACTTGGAAGTGTTATGAGCCTATCCAATATGTTCGGTGCACTTATAGGGGGTTTATTAGCTGTTTACAGCTTAAAAGCTCCTATGGTTTTCGCATGTATTCTCTGCACGATTTCGCTTATACTTTCTCTTAAGCTCTAAAGCTGTTTCAACAAGTCTCCTTGCAGAATTTTCAACATCTCTTTCAGCGGCGATAGCGGATATAACTGCAATTCCTGCAACTCCTGTTTTAAAGACTTCTTCAGCGTTTTCAGCGTTTATACCGCCAATTGCTATTACAGGAATGTTTACAGCGTTTACAACCCTTTTAAGACCTTCAATCCCTATTGGTTTTAAATCCCTCTTGACTTTAGTTGCAAAGACGGGGCCAACTCCTAAGTAATCTGCAAATCTTTCGACTTCTTTTGCCTCCTCAACACTTCTCACGGTTACTCCGACGTAGCCGTTGAAGAACTCTTTAATTGCAAAAGCCGGTAAATCCTCCTTACCAACGTGAACGCCGTCTGCATCAACTGCTAAAGCTATGTCTACTCTGTCGTTTATGAACAAAAGGGCGTCGTAATCCCTTGTAATCGCTCGAAGTCTTTTTGCAACGTAGTACATTTCTCTACTGCTCATCCTCTTCTCTCTAAACTGAATCGCCTTAACACCTCCTCTCAAAGCCTTTTCTGCAAGGATTTCATGCTTACCAAAGCTCGAATCCGTTATGAAGTATACTATCATCTTCTCGATCATACGGAGTAAGGATTATCTTAAATCGTTAAGACGTTTTTCGTGTCAATTAAAGAGATACTTAAGGGTAAGATAAGTGACGAAGAGTTGAAATTAATTAGGAGAAGCTTTGAGATAATAGGTGATGTTGTGATAATAGAAATCCCAGATGAGATTATGCACTTAAAAGATGAAATAGTAAAAGCAATTCTAACGAGGCATAAACATGTCAAAACGGTTTTAAGGAAGGTTGGAGAAGTTCAAGGCGTTTACAGAATTGCAAGGTATGAGAAGATATATGGTAATGAAACTGAAACGATTGTAAAGGAGCATGGATGCAGATTTTACGTAGACCCGACAAAGGTTTACTACTCCGTAAAACTCTCTGGAGAGAGGGAAAGAATTGCAAAACTCGTCAAGCCGAGAGAAAGGGTTTTGGTTATGTTTGCTGGAGTAGGCCCTTACGCGATTGTTATAGCGAAGCTTTCAAAGCCTAAAGAGGTTATCGGTGTAGAGATAAATCCGATAGCCGTAGAGTACTTCAAAAGAAACGTCGTAATCAATAAAGTTCAAGATGTCGTTAAGGTTTACGAGGGTGATGTAAGGGATGTAGTTCCAAAACTCAGTGGAGAATTCGATAGGATAGTTATGCCAGCTCCTTACTCAGCTGAGAATTTCGTCTACCTCATTAGAGATAAAATAAAAATTGGAGGATTTGTCCATTACTACACGTTTGAGAGTAAAAACAAAGAGAATGAGTTACCGTATAAAGTGAAAGAACTGTTTAAGAAACATGGAATGGAAACAGAGGTTTTAAAAGTTAGAAAATGCGGTAGTTTCGCCCCTTACGTTTACAGATACGTAGTCGATTTGAAGGTTTTGGAAAAATGATTTTTATCTCTGAAATAAAATATAATAACAAGATAATTTATGTAGTTAAATTATGATTCAAGATAAATAAAAATAAACTAAGATAAACAAAGAATTACTCGGGCTTAGCCATTAACTGTGTCTTGCTGAGTACCTTTCCATCTCTTGCATGTGGATTCCTGTAAACTGTATCGTTGCCCTTCTCGATTTCTCTTGCCTCATCTGCAAGAATAGCTGCAATCCTCATCATCTCATGTGCTGCAGCAACGAGTGGTATGTACTTGTTTGGATCTTTCTCTATGAAGCAACCCCTCACATCGACATCGGCAACCTTTTCGGCTATGTAATAAGCCGCCATTGCCTTTGCTTTAGCGTATGGATTGCTAAACTTTCCAGCTTCAACAGCTCTTTCAGCTGTGACAACTATTCTTGGTAATTCAGGAGTCTTTCCAGCTTTTAGATCTTCGATTACCTTGTCAATAGCCTCTTGAACTACTCTAAAAGCACCAGTTGCCGCTAAGACTTTGACGACATCTGCGTTGAATAGAGCCATTTCAGTTGGATCTAAGAACTCCCTCCTTGCACCTATCATCGAATCAGCGTTGACGAGTATGTATCCAAACCCCTTCTGCTCAAGTTCCTCCTTAGCCTTCTTCGCTGGGGCATCACTTATCACTATCACTGGCTTTCCTTCGAATACCTCTCTTGCAGCTTTTGGTCCGGGTAATGCGGCGTTTGGAGATATCACTATTACCAAATCTGGATTGAATTCCTTGAGCTTTTCTGCATCTTTAGCCTGATCTGGTTGCATTTTTGCACCAGTTGTAACAACTCTCACTTCGATGTCTTCCCTATCAGCCCTCTCATCAAGCAGATATTCCAAGAGCAGTGCAGTTCCAATAGCACCCATCTTAAAAACTCCAACCTTCACAACCATGTCGCAATGTTGTGATTAAATTATATAATTATTTCTTTTTGTCGTTTTATTCGATATGAAGGTATACTTCGTGATGGACTTGATGAACGGTATTTGTGTTGCCGCTGAAAGGGGAGAGAGGTCGAAGTACAAGCCAATCACTGAAAAAAGTCTAATAGTTAGGAGTAGTAATCCAATCAACGTTGTTAACAAAGTTAAGCCGAGATATCTATACGTAGCGGACCTGGATAGAATAATGGGAAGAGGTGATAATTTAGATTTGATTAAATCCCTAACAGAATTTGTAGATGAGTTAATTGCAGATTGCGGGTTTAGAAGTGAGAAAGAATTAGTCGATTTAAACTTTAAACCGGTTATAGCGACTGAAACATTCGACATAACTAAATTGAGCTTAATAAAGGAGAATTGTTATGTGAGCTTAGATTTCAAAGGAGAATTCTTAGATTCCTCTAGAAAGTTTAGAGATTGGAGAAAAGCTGTAGAGTTCATAAACGACATCAATATCGTTGAAGGATTGATAGTTTTGGCAATACACTCCGTTGGCACGAAAAAGCCCGATTTTAAACTCGTTGAAGATGTCATTACAATCTCAGAGAAGCCAGTTTTACTTGGAGGGGGAATCGGATGTATAGACGATTTGGAGAAGGCAAAAGAGATCGGATGCAATGGTGTTTTAATAGCAACTGCCGTTCACACGAAAAGTATACCAATTGATATTGTAAGAAGAGGAATATTCTAATGCTTTAAATACTCTATAACGGAGTATATCAACATCTTTGAAAACTGCACAATCCCTTCGTTATTACTGAGTATTCCCATTTTTATCTCGTTAAAAAATAATACCATAACTTGTCTGTCGTCTACAACGAACAATCCGTGGCAAAAATCTTTAAACCTTTCAATCAGTTCTTCTCTTCTCCTAAATTCGTAACTTTCAGAATTTTTAACGTCTCTTGCATTAGATGAAACCAATATCAACTTGCATTTAGTATCCTTTAATATCTCCTTTATATCATCTGGTGTGTAGGATAGGATTGCTAATACTTCCCTCTCCGCATTTGAAATCAACTCCTTAAGCTTGCTAAGTACTATTTCACCCCTGTAAACTCTAATCTCGTAGATCTCCTTAGTTTCGAGTTTTGGTAGTTCTCTTCTCAAGTATTCGAGGTTTTCGTGAACTCTCTTTGAGAGTATTGATATGACTTCTTCAGCACTCAAAGCCTTAAACTTGAGTGGCTTTCCAAACACTTCAACTAAACCCTTAGCCATTAAAGAGTTCATAACGTCGTAAACAGACGTCCTTGGAATACCACTTATCTCTGCAATCTCTTTAGCGGTCAGAGTTCCCTTAGATATCAAAGCAACTAAAGCCTTTGCTTCGTAATCACTTAAACCGAACGTCTTAAGGACTTCTATCAGTTTCATACGACTTTTTCAACTATTTCGTTGATCTTCTCTCTTATCTTTTCGACTTCTTCATCGCTAACCTTTTCCTTGTCTATCGCTAAAACGAGTGCAATTGGAAAATCTGGGACGTAATATGTTTTTACGTATTTTTCTCGCATCGTAGCTTTTCTTCTTGTTTTAGACCTTATAATCCTCGTTTGAGATATTTTGGAGAACTTTGAAATCGTAACTAAGTCCCCGTCTATATCCAGGTTTACAAGCTTAATCGTTAACTTGGATATCTTTTGAAGAGCGGAATCGATATTTCCCTTATCAAATCTAACTATCTCTATTATATGATATCTATCCTCTGGATAATTAGTCCTAAACTCCTGAAAGTTCAACCACTTCTCCTCCATATAATTGGTTTAAATCTCAAATGTATTAGTTTTTCGAAATCAGATAGCAGTGTGTGCAATCGACGACTTCTACCTCTTTGAACGTTCCAAGCGTTCCAGTAGTCACTACTGGCCTATAAGAATCTGTTCTTGAAAGCATTGTCCCATTCTTTCCGTGCTTTGTTATCAGAACTCTGAACTTTTTACCGATAAACTTCTTGTTGTTCTCGTAACCTATCTCTCTGCAAAGTCTTGTAAGAATTCTCGATCTCTCCTTCTTGATCCATCCTGGTATATCTTTAAGCTTAGCTGCAAGTGTCCCCTTTCTTGGCGAGAACCTCGTTATGTTCACTATATCCGGCTTAACCTTCTTTATCAACTCGTAACTTCTCCAAAAAGCCTCTTCATCTTCAGTTGGGTATCCGACTATTATATCAGTTGAAACGACTACATCATCGAATTCCTTTCTAAACCTCTCAACAACTTCTATGAAATCCTCTACGGTGTGGTTTCTCCTCATGTGCTCCAATACTTTATTGTCTCCACTCTGAACCGGGACGTGTATAAACTTGTATATCTTCTCGCTACTGAAGGCGTTTATCAAGTCGTCAAGCATTTTAACCGCGTGATGCGGATTCATCATACCCACTCTCACTCTGAAATTTCCCTCTATTTCTGAGATCTTGTTTAGAAGTTCTGGAAGCTTGTACTCACCAAAGTCTAAGCCATAAGCACCAGTATCTTGAGAAGTGAGCTGAATCTCTTTAAACCCCATTTCTACGACGCTTCTTACTTCTTCAACTATTGCATCTATTGAGAAGCTTCTGAGCCTCCCTCTTGCAAACCTCGTAGCACAGAAGGAACAAGACCCAAGACAACCCTCTGAAATCGAAACGATTGCTATTGCATTCTCTTTAAGTCTACATTTAATGCTATGCATCTTTGCTTTGTCAACTCTTCTCCTCTCAATAAATACTACTTTAGAATTCGATTTTATAGCTTCAACAACTTTGTCTAAGTTGTCAGGCGAGATTACGGCATCAGCGATTTCAACTGCTTTTTCAGATATCTTTGGAAGACATCCAGCTAAGACTACTTTCTTACCAACCCTCTTTAATTCTTCAATTCTTCTGATTATCTTCCTCTCTGTGTATTCTATCACTCCACACGAATTGATCACTACGACATCTGCATCATCAGCGTTAGAACATAGTTCAAAGTACTTTGAAATAAACCCACGCATTATATCTGAATCAGCTTGATTCATCGTGCAACCATATGTTTCGATTGTAACCCTCACTAAAGAAGATTAAACTTCTCTGTTTTAAAGAATTAGGCTAATTCTTACTATCTTTAGTATAAATCTTTTTAGATTTAAAATTTCTGCAGTTGTTTAATATTTTTTCAGATATAAGATTGTTATTTTCAAAATAATTTATGATCGGAATCGGAGTTCTACTCGTAATAAAGGACTCTCAGTAACTACAATATTTTTATAAAATTTCTAAACTTAAAAAATTGTCAGCAGTTTTCGATAAACCAATCCTTTAGTATTTCAAACTGCTCATGGGTGTTCACAACATCGCTTTCCATTGGACTCTTGAAGAAGAATCCAAGTTCTTTTATAACACCTTTCATACCCTTCTTCTTCGCAAACAGCAAGAACCTCGCTATATCCAGTATCAGTGGTGCAGCAACTATCGCATCTATTGCATCCCATATGAAGTAGAACTTCATGAGCCTATCGAGGAAGCCCTTGAAGTGTATGAAGTCAAAAGCTGTTTTGTTGTCAACTAAGCTTGGGAAGTACTCTATTTCAGTAATGCTATACGGTGAGTAACCGAAGATCTTTTCCAGAACTCTATCCTTGCTTACGACTTTACTCTGTTTATTCTCGGCGTAACTCAAAACCTTTCCGTCGTAATCGCCGAGGATGTTGTAGCTCATCCATCCAACTACCTCCAAATTCCTGTATGCGAACATAGGTGCAAGTGTAGTCTTTACAAGTGTTTCTCCAGTCTTTCCATCGTTTCCAGCATGTGGAACGTTGTTTTTGATTGCCAACTCTTTTAAAGCTGGAATGCTTGAGCCAGCACTGGGCGTAAAGTTTCCGTATGGGAGTTTTAGCTTTAACGCTGCATAGGCGTATAGCATGCTTGCTGAAGCGTATTCCTTCTTGTCTTCGTCTATCATTCTCTCAAAGCCTTCAAGTGTTGAATGGTATTCATCGCTCAGCTTTGGTAGTGGTTCTGTTGATGCAACGTTTATAACTACTGTTTCGTCATCTGCAAACTTCTTCATATCCTCAATCAGCCTATCTACGATTTCCCTTAGAGTCAGTCCTTCCTGCTCAAGCGTTTCTATTTTTCCAAGACCTTCAATTCCCGGCCCACAGTTCAAAGCTGTTCCTTTACATGCGACTATTTCAGTTAATTCGTCTTTTACAGCATCAAGTATCTCCCTGTCGAAGTGTTTGTTCATATTCCAATGCTCTAATGCCGCCTCATATGCATTTTTTAGTGGTCTTATCTCGTGCCCTCCAAACTCGAATGAAAACGGGACGTAATCATTTATCTTCTTGAAGTATGGCAATTCCGATACAAGTCCAGTCTTTGAAACTATGTTTTTCTCAATAGCCTTAGCACCAACCATTGCAGTTGTAGAGACTATACCATACGCCCCTATAAGCCAAATCTTCATTTTATCACCTCCAATAATAATTTGAAGGCAAAGTTTTACAATAGTAGTGTTTTCGAAATAAAAGTTTTACTGCGAAAAATTGTATAAAATCACTCTCTGAAAACTATTCCAAACTCCGTTATATCTTTTTCACTGTTTAACAACTCTCTTAACACGTTTGGCAGTTCAGAAACCTTTACCCTCACCTGCTTGGTTGTATCCCTATCTCTTATCGTGACTGTGTCGTCTTCGAACGTTTGATGGTCTACTGTTATGCAGAATGGTGTTCCTATTTCATCAAACCTCCTGTATCTCCTTCCTATACTCCCAGAATCATCGTATTCTGTATAGAATCCTTCGGATTTGAGCATAGATGCTATTTCTTGAGCTCTAGTCGTGAACGGCTCTCTAGAAAGCAATGGAAGTACTGCAACCTGGATAGGAGCTACCCACCTCTTAAGCCTTAAAACCCTCCTCTCTTCCCCATCAACTATGTCCCTATCGTATGCATGCTCTAATACCGCATATGTTATCCTATCCAACCCAAACGATGGCTCTATTACGTGTGGAATTATCTTCTCTCCAGCTATTTCCTCTTCGACCTCTACAACTTCGAAGAACTCCCTAGTAATCTTTACCTCCTCGCTATCAATTTTAAGAACTATTTCGTCAGCTGGTGTAGCATCTTTAAGCATCTCTGCTATCTTTTTAGCCTTATCCTTGAAAACTGGGCCGAGTTTTTCCATCTTTGGAATAACCTTCTTCTTCTTAACCCTTATAGGCTCGGAATATTGAATGAAAACGGCTAAATCCTCACCGCTGTACATGCTATGCCTTCTCAAGTCGTAGTCTGATCTGTCCGCTATTCCAACGACTTCAACCCACCCAAAGCTCGTTAGAACTTCTGCATCCCAGCAGTCAACGGCATAATGTGCCCTTTCATCGTCTTTGTGCTGTCTAAACCTCAACTTCTCATCCTTAATACCGATCTCAAGCAGGAATCTTCTAGTTTTACCTATGAAGTAAGCTAAAACCTCATGTGCAATGATACCTTTTTCTACAGCTTCTCTGAGTGTTATCTCGTGCTCGTTGTCGAATTTATCGACCAATTTAACTACATCAGATGCGACTTTATAAAACTCGGGATGCCTCTTCTCCTTCGGATTTACGAAGTATTCCAATTCGGCTTGATTGAACTCCCTAAGCCTTATAACTCCTTGTCTTGGACTTATCTCGTTTCTGTAAGCCCTACCGATTTGTGCTGCACCAAACGGTAGCTTCCCCCTGAAGTAATCTAAAAGCCTTCTGAAGTCTACAAACATACCTTGAGCAGTTTCTGGGCGGAGGTATCCTCTCTTACCTTTACCCGGCCCTATCGTTGTTGAAAACATCAAACCCAATGGCTTCGGATCTTTAAACTTCCCACCGCATTCGCATTCCAAGCCATAGGTCTCCATAACCTCTTTTATAGCTTCAACTGTCTCATCTACATCTATTCCAAGCTTCTCCTTGACGTAGTGATCGGCTCTAAAGATTCTTCCGCACTTCTCACACTCTATTGCAACATCTGTAAAAGATTCCACGTGCCCAGAAGCTATGAACACCTCTTCTATGCAAACGGTTGGTGTATCTATTTCTGCTGCCCTTTCGTTTATTACGAAATACTTTCGCCATATGTCCTCTATTCTTCTCCTTAAACCCGTTCCAAGTGGAGCGTAATCTATAAACCCTGCCATACCCCCGTAAATCTCAAAGGATTGCCAGAGAAAACCCCTTCTAACGAGCATTTCCATTAGTTCGCTCATATGTTTGGTGTGGAAATTTATTCTTAAATTTTTTTTGACGAGAGCAATAGATTCAGCATGATAGTATAAAAATTTAGATATTAATTTTTAGTATGCATAATCTTAGGCTTAGTATTGCTTAAAAACTTCAATGGGATTTCTACCGCCTAAATACTCTATTAAATTTCTCAACGGTAGAAATAGTGGTTTCAAGTTCTTTATCTCTTCCCAGCTCATCCACTTCCAGCATTCACATTTATCCGGCTCTGTAACCCTTGGCTTTCCTCTTTTCCACTTTGCTATCATCCAAATCGTTACGTAGTGTAAGCCTTCTCTTATGAATACGTCATTTGTCACCGCTAGAAATCTTATATCTTCTATTTCAACTCCTGTTTCCTCAAGAACTTCTCTCTTAGCACAATCTTCAAAGCTCTCACCGAATTCCAAGTGTCCGCCAGGGGTATGCCAAGTTCCATGACCATGGGTTTTGGATTTCCTCCTCCCGATTAAGAATTTGTCGTCCTTTACAACTAACGTCGAAACACCAACTCTCGGTATTTTCATGTTGAGATTTTATGATGGAGGTTTTGAATACTTCATCATTCGATAGAATTTCAACGATAAAGACGAATGAGGTGTCGATTTGCATAAGCCTCATTACACTATAAACTACTATGAGCCAATACTTCACAAGGTGATTATGAATTTGCATAATTCATTAATATGATAGTAATAAATAAAATACGAAATGTATAGTTAAGTTGTGTTTGGCAGTCTAAAGGTTGGATAAGTGTTAAAATTCATTTGATATTCTGAACAAACGATAAAACACAATTTAACGATTTAAGCATAATGATTAAGGTTTTAGCTCTCTTAATTTTTCTACAGCATTACTGAACTCTTCAATTAAGTAATATGCTTCAACACCATACTTTTTAGCATTGATGGCCATTATTTTATCGTTCGTAATTAAAATTGAGTTAGTTAATTTCGCTGTAGCGATGAAATAAGCATCAGCAGCTCTTGAACCAGTCTTTAAAGCAACTTCAAATGCTAAATCGTCAGGATTAGGTATTAATTTAACCTCTGAGAGTGTATCTTTAATTATCTCTAACGCTTTATCGATTTGCATCTTTCTCGTTAGAACACCCGCTAATTCAACTTTAAACACTATGGGATTTATAATTTCCAAACCTCTCTCCTGGATCGTATTCAACACGTCTTCCGCTTTAAGCGTTCTACTTGAATCGTATTCAAATATAAGGTCTATAAAAACTGAAGTATCCATTGTTATCATTATCTTCTCTCCTTAAGGAACTCCTTCAATACATCTTCATCCACTTTAACCCGATACTTTTTTATCTTTTCAAGAAAAGTTTCCTTTTTAATCTCGATCTTAACTTTCTCACCATTCTTTAGATCTACCTTTTGGAGAGGTTTGAAGACACCATTTTCGTATATCGCTTCGATTATCTTAGCCATATTACTAACTCCTACCAAATCTTCAAATACTTTTCTAAGCCAAAATAAAATTTAATACTATAACAACGATTACGAACAAAAGTGAGTTTAGACGAGTTCGTTAACTAAGATGAATGCGAGAAAAGCTGGGAATTATCAATAATATTTTATTAAAAGTTCTTGAACAATAGTATCTATAACTGAACGTAATTGAGGTAGCTTATATAAATTATAGGGCACTACAAATGTTGTGTCTTGTGGTAATATTCCTTCTCCTGCTTCAAAAATTATTCTTTTGTGATGATTCGGTACAAAGATCACAAAATACTTAAAGTTACTAGCAAATTTATTTAAAAAAGATCTTAACCTCTGTACAAATATTGCCCTGCCAGTCATACCTAACTTTTCTGGGGGAAAATCATAGTGTGCTGCAGGATAAATTCTTTCCCATTCCCTTGGACAAACAGCTAGTGGTTCTCCGACTATGAGTTGCTGAACGTAGTCAGAGAAATATTACTTTCCTAATCTTAAAGACATATTTCCCACATGTCATCTGGTTCAACTGTTGGTCTCTGTTTGCCTTTTATTATTCCGGCATTTCTCATCTGAGCTTTGATATCATCACATATTCTTGGATCGACATCATCAAGAGTCAATTCTTGAGCGTCTTTCTTCTCGCAAGATGCCTTAATTAAGTATATCATTGTCTTTTCAGGATACTCATTCTTTGCAAATTCGAATATCTCCTTGAAAGTAAAAACAGTTTTACCAGTCTTTTCTCGCATCTCTATAAGTAAAGATGCGAGAAAATCTATTGTTGGATGTTTTAAAAGTGCGCATCGTGCAACAAATTTTATATCAGATTTTGTTATTTTTATCGATTTATAATTATAGATTTTCGGTTTATAAAGTGCACATATCTCGTTAATGGCATCATCGATATTTCCGCATTTCTCCATAAAGTAGTACAGAATTGAAGTACCATCCCTCGTTAGAGAAATTTTATCTCCTCTCTTTCTTATCAATCTAAGTGATGTCGCCGTCTCTATAACCTTTCTAGCGAATCCTTCACTGCAACCAATTCCTGATCTGCTTGGTAATAAACTCATCAAAGATTCCAATAATTTTCTATATGATCTAATCTTACTAGCTAATAGAGTAGCTATGATAAACGGCTCTGGTCGAGAAAAATTGATGTTCGGTATTGGCTTTATATCAACATCGAAAGACGTTAGCTTCAAAATCGTCTCCAAAAGCTCTTCATCCAGTAAGGACTTAGCAGGCTTTAACTCTTCATTAGCCTCTAATCTGTCGTTAACGGTAATGATACCAACATTCAAATAATTACAGATGTCATAAACAGTGTCATCCATTAAAGATTCTGGGCAACCAATGTACTGTTGATGAGAGCCTTTCTTATAGTATACAACTTGCCCTATGGCTTCAAGTATTTGTCTACCACTTTCCCTCTCACCTTTACATTCGATTGCTACTATATTTTCCTTTTTTCTTGCCAAGATGTCGGGTATTCTTCCGCCAATCCTTATTTGATGCGTAGGCTCTAAATCTGGAATTTCTGCTACGAATCTAGAATCAACCCAAACCATATATCCTTTTTCGCTGATGAGGAAATCACGAATGGATTTTACGACAAGAACTTCGGATATCATATTAGTTTTTAATTTTAAGCTATCTATATAATATCTTTTTCAGCTGTGATACTAAACTATATTCATTATTCATTCTAGAGATGACAACGGATCAAGAGGATAATCTAATACAACGCCTATATTTTGACAATCTTTTCTGGCCTTATCCGCATTTGCTTGTTTTTCTGCAGCAAGTATCCACCAGAATCCATTAGTACTGTGGTTTTTCTTTTGATGTTGTTAAATTTATCCATCGTCTCATTTATTAAATCATTAGATTTCTTCTTTCTGGAATTTGTGCGTTTGCAATTTTGCTTAGATAATATCTCATAAGCATTAAACATGACAGCATCTACTTTCATAAATTCCCATAATTTTATAGTGCTAAAAAATAAATCACCAAACCATAACGCTGGGGTTTCTATTCTTTTCCTACGCCCATTGATGTTAATTTTTAAACGACCCCTTCGAGCATGAGTTGCATCATCATGAGCTTTTATTTTAAATTGGACATTAAAAGGCATGATTTTAGCTCCTTATCGAAACTATAATATCTTTTCTATTTCAGATAAGTCGTCTTGATGTTATTAAGTTTTGTTTGATAAACTTCTGCCAACTAAACTTATCCAACGAAATTTAACAAAATTACAAGATCATAAGAATATCTAATATACCAAATAAAACACGTTAACTATCATCTAACTATGTTACTTTGTGAACTACTGTGATCATGAAAACCTTTATATATTACCATAGCAGAAAACTATATATATCCTTTCGCAAAACTTAAATATTGCATGGTAAAACTTAGAGAATTGGGTAAAGTAAAACACCTCTCTCGCTCTGGCATGCTCGTTGTTTCAGTAAATCCCAAACAACTCCCAAAGATTGGTGCTGAAGTTGTAACTAGAAAGATGGAAAAAGTTGGATTCGTATACGATGTAATTGGCCCGACGACATCCCCGTTCGTACTCGTTAAGCCGTATAGACTTGATAAGATTGTATTAGATGATTTATTCGTGGTGGTGGATTATGGTAGAAGTGGAGAAGGTAAGGGAAAAGGAGGTAGAAAAGGAGAAGGAAGTAGAAAGAAAGGAGATAGAAAGAGAAGAGGATATTGAAGTTTGTCCAGAGTGTGGTAGTCCAAGACTTATTCGCGATTATCGTCGCGGAGAATTCATCTGTCAAGATTGCGGTTTAGTGATTGAAGATAGATATATAGACTCAGGCCCAGAGTGGAGGGCTTTCGATAGCGAACAGAGGGATAGGAGGAGCAGAGTAGGAGCTCCGGTCACTTTCACGATTCACGATAAAGGTTTATCGACGATAATAGACTGGAGTAATAAGGATTCTTATGGCAAAGCGATTTCTGTGAGAAATAGGGCTCAATTATTTAGATTAAGGAAATGGCAGAGGAGGATTAGAATCAGCAATGCTACCGAGAGAAACCTTGCATTCGCTTTAAGTGAGCTCGATAGAATGGCATCTGCCTTAGGATTGCCTAAGAGTGTTAGAGAGACAGCGGCAGTGATATATAGGAAAGCTGTTGAGAAGAACTTGATAAGGGGTAGGAGTATAGAGGGTGTTGTCGCAGCAGCGTTGTATGCAGCTTGCAGACAAGCTGGAGTTCCAAGGACTTTAGATGAGATTGCCCAGTATTCAAGAGTTGATAGGAAGGAGATCGGAAGGACTTACAGGTTTATTGCAAGAGAACTCGGCTTGAAGCTTATGCCTACATCTCCAGCAGATTACGTGCCAAGGTTCTGTGCAGCCTTAGGCTTAAGTGGTGAAGTTCAGAAGAAGGCAATTGAAATAATAAAGAAGGCTGAAGAAAAAGAGCTAACGAGTGGAAGGGGCCCAACTGGAGTTGCAGCAGCAGCGATTTATGTTGCATCGATTCTATGTGGTGAGAGAAGAACCCAGAGGGAAGTTGCTGAAGTAGCTGGAGTTACAGAGGTCACGATAAGAAATAGGTATAAAGAGTTGGCAGAAAAATTGGGAATAGAGATAATCCTATAATTTTTTTAATCAATTAAATCGATTTTAATGTAATCTCTTTTTTTAACGTCTAATTGCTTTGCATCTTTAATGACTTCAAACGATCTCGTTTCAAAGTTATAACCAAGTAATCCTACACTTTTTAACTCGTCAAAGAATACCTCTGGAGCGTTAGTCCATAGTTTGTATAGCCATACGTAATCTCCAACCATCCAAACTTCATCAAAAACACCGAGTTTGATATACGTTAAAAGCTGATTTAATGCTTTTAATGCTTTACTTTTCGTAGTGAATTCATCTGGAAGCTTTACTTCATAACATTTAATTAAATCACCATCATAAGAGCATAAGTCTACAGTATAAGGCACTTCCCTAATAACTTTTGGATCATAGGTTTTACTACTCCATCCAGAGAATTTCGTAAATCTTTCTGGTTTCCAATCAACAATTCCATTCGCATGAGACAATCTAATCTCATCTGGAACGAATACATGCCCACTACTACTTACGTCCATTTCAGCAGAGCACAGATATCCGCAATCTGTTAACCATCTAAACAACTCGTATTTTTTTCCAACTACAACTTCATTTACATCCTCAATTCGCTTTCCACTTAAAGTCTTGATCTCTACGAATCCAGTTA
>CAYWXE010000022.1:0-22411 GCA_964462505.1 uncultured archaeon
TTTAAACTTTAAATTATTTAATAATAATATATTATTTTTGCTTGAAAAATGGTATGTGCTACACCGTAAATTAAGATTTATACAGTGTTATTCCTCTTTAGATATGGATATTGTAACTTACTCAAGAAACGTGTTCATACCTCTTACGAGGAGTTGTAGGAATAGATGTGCGTACTGCGGGTTTAGAATCGATGAACCACAATTAATGAATCCAGATGAGGTGAAATCTCTGCTTTTAAAGGCAAAAAATGCGAAAGAAGCCCTTTTCACATTTGGAGAAAAACCAGATGAGGTTTATCCCGAGATAAGGGAGATGTTAAAAAACCTTGGTTTTTCAAGTTTTTTGGATTACATCGCATCTATGAATGAACTCGCGATAAAATATGGGTTTTTACCGCATACAAACGCCGGAGTTTTGAGCTATTACGAACTGAAGAAATTAAAACCCCTTAATGCGAGTATGGGGTTAATGCTTGAGCAGGCAGTCGAGCTGGAGTGTCATAGGTTTAGCCCGGGTAAAAAGCCAGAGTTAAGGATAAAAACGATAAGAGATGCTGGAAAGTTAGAAATCCCGTTTACGACAGGGATTTTAGTTGGAATTGGTGAAAGCAAATACGATAGGATTTACTCACTTGAAGTCATTGCAGAAATCCATAAGAACTACGGACACATTCAGGAGGTTATAATTCAGAACTTTAAGCCTAAGAAAAATACACCGATGGAAAACCATCCCCCTCCAACGATCGAAGAAATGCTTGAAACCGTTAGAATTGCAAGGGAGATCTTGCCAAGAGATGTTACAATTCAAATACCTCCTAACTTGGTTGACGATGTGTATCCGTTCATAAAAGCTGGTGCAAGGGATATAGGAGGAATTTCCGATGTTACTCACGATTTCATAAATCCTGAGTCTCCATGGCCGACTATAGATAGGATAAGGAGATGTCTGAGAGGAGAATTCGTTTTAAAGGAGAGATTGCCAATATATCCCAAATTCGTAAAGCTTAAGTGGTATAGTGAGACTATAGCTAAGCTAATTCACAAGTATTCGGACGATGATGGTTATGCTCGTTGAAAGTATTAATGAATTACTAAAAAATCCGTATGAAACTCTTAAGATTGCAGATGAGTTGAGGAGAGAAGTCGTTGGAGATGTCGTAACATTCGTTATCAACAGAAACATAAACTTTACAGATATATGTGTAAACGATTGCAAGTTTTGCTCGTTTAGAAATCGTAGGAGGTATATCCTTTCTCTTGATGAGATAAAGAGAAAAGTCGAAGAAGCTTTAGATTTTGGATGTACTGAGGTTTGTATTCAAGGCGGATTACTACCAAATGCAGATGTCGATTTTTACGTTTCAATACTTGAAGCGGTTAGAGAGGTCTCAAAGAACATCCATATTCACGCCTTCTCACCGATGGAGGTTTTGCATGCCGCAAGAAACAGTAAAATGGCTATTGAAGATGTCTTAAAGATTTTTAAGAGGGAGGGTTTGGATTCGATGCCTGGGACAGCCGCTGAAATACTGGATGACAAAATCAGAGCTTACATTTGCCCAAAAAAGCTGAAAACTTCTGAATGGGTTTACATAATAAAGAAGGCTCACGAACTCGGAATTCCCACTACAGCTACTATGATGTACGGTCATATGGATACATGGGAACACAGGATTAAACATATACTCCTGATAAAGGAAATTCAAAGGGAAACAGGTGGCTTTACAGAGTTCATACCTCTGCCGTTTATGTGGAGAAACAACGAGTTGGGCAAGAGGTATAAGGGTAGTTCTGGTTTTGAAGATCTACTGGTTATAGCTATTTCAAGGATTCTGCTCTATCCAGAGATAAAGAATATTCAAGCTTCTTGGGTTAAATTGGGTATTAAATTGGCTCAGGCGGCATTATACACAGGAGCAAACGATTTAGGTGGAACTTTAATGGAGGAGAACATATCTAAAGCGGCTGGAGCAACAAGTGGTGAAAGACTAACGCCAGGTGAGCTTAGAGAGATAATCAAAGTCGCTGGAAGGATTCCAAAGCAGAGGGATACCCTTTATAACATACTTGATTGATTAGAAATCATTATTACTGATTGCTCAACTCAATCTCTCTCTAAGTCCACTCCGTCAAACCTCGCGATGTTTGTCTACAACTCCCAATTTTTAAATCATAATCGACTGAAACTTTCGCTTGATATCGTTGGCAAAGTTATGGGCCTCTCTTATCGGCTCTGGAAGTCTATGACCTCTTAAGCAGCTCTTAATTATTTGTAGGGAAGTCTTCAGCGATATATAGCTTCCCGGTGAAACGTAAATAGGTTTAAACTTCTTAAATCTGATTTCATATCCAATTGTTTCATCTCCATCTTTTAAAACGAAAAGTCCGTTTTCAAGCTTTACATCTCCATACAACTTCTTCTTAGTAACCCCTATCGCTGGCTCGTCTGTTTTTACAGCTATATAAGTTGCCAATCCACATCGCCTTGGATGAGCTATTCCACTACCGTCAACTACTACAACCGATCTCTCTCTTAAAACCTTTTTAACAGCTCTCACAGCCGGATCTCCCTCTCTGAACATCAAGAAAGTTGGGATGTATGGAAAATCCACTTTTTCAATCGTATATGCTTTCTCATCGACTTCAAGCGATGGAAATTTCATTCTGACAGCTGCAGATATTACGTAATCCCTGAAAAACGCCTGATCAACTCCAATCACGTATTCAATCTCATCAATGCTATACTTATCTTCTAATACAACTCTTTTAGCAATCTCAAACTGTAATCTCTTCAGCTCTTCTAAGTTCATCTCTTCCCACCTATTATGTCAAATATCTCAAGCGGAATCGGAAGTATTATAGTTGTTCCCTTCTCAGCAGCAGCGTCGTTTATAGTTTGCAGATATCTAAGCATCATAGCTCCTCTGCTCTTAGCCATTATCTCTGCCGCTTCCTTAAGCTTCATAGCCGCTTGAAGTTCACCGTCAGCCCTGATGATTTTAGCCCTTCTTTCCCTCTCAGCTTCTGCTTGCATTGCCATAACCCTTCTCATCTCTTCAGGCAGTTCTACATCTTTTATCTCGACAGCTGTAACCTTTATCCCCCATGGGTTTGTGGCTTCATCTATTATCTGTTGAAGCTTTAAGTTCAACTTTTCCCTCTCAGATAAAACTTCATCGAGCTCTGCTTGCCCAATAACACTCCTAAGCGTAGTCTGAGCGATTTGAGCAGTCGCAAACTTGTAATCAAAGACTTCTGTAACAGCCTTTTCTGGATCTACAACTCTGTAATAAACCACTGCATTCACTTTGACTGTGACGTTGTCCTTTGTAACTACTTCCTGTGGAGGGATGTCGTACGTAACCGTTCTCAAATCCACTACAACCATGCTCTCCAAAATCGGAATTACGAAGAAAAGCCCCGGCCCCCTCGCACCTACAAGTCTTCCAAGCCTGAATATAACACCTCTTTCGTACTCCTTTACAACTCTTAAGCCCGATAATATGAACAAGATTACAACTATCGCCAATCCAATCCAAAACAACTCCATGAATTCAATATCCGAAAGTGTTTTTAAATTTTTAACAGTCGTGTATGCATGAGAGCTACGACTGGAATAAAGGAATTGGATGAAATCTTAAACGGAGGATTACCGATTCCATCTGCTCTGCTAATATTAGGTGATATTGGAACTGGTAAGAGTGTAATCTGCCAGCAGTTCGTTTACACTCAAGCTAAGAGTGGATTTAGATGTGTCTACTTCTGCATAGACCACTCCCCATACGACGTTAGGTCGAATATGAAGTGTTTAGGTTGGGATCCCAGAGAGTTGGAGGAAAGGGGATTGATAAAGTTTGTAGATTTATTTGTTGGAAGAGAAGAACCCTCAAATGAGAAGTATCAAGGAAATGTTAACAACTTCGAAGATTTGGTTTCAACGATGAGGAAGTTTTTCCTTCAGAACGAGAGGTTTGTAGTGGATTCGATATCTTCAATAGCATTTATTCACGGAGAAAAGTTGGCATATGAGCTAATACAGAAGATACACTGGTGGATTTTAAAAACAAAAGGAGTAGGAATTGTCAATGCTGTTAAGGGTATGCATAGCAAAAGCTTTGAGATATCAATACAGCAGGCTTTGGGAAATGTAATAGTTTTGGAAAGAGAAGAGGATGGAGTTTACCTATGGGTCGCCAAGACTTCAAAGACATCACATAAACTTGGGAAGTTTGGACTTGAAATCGATGAGAAAGGTGTTAGGATAATTTAGCGAAAGCTTTTTCATAGCAACGTAAGATTGCTCTATTCAGATGAAGGTTTACAGAGGTAGTGTTAAAGATTTGATAATGCTAAAAGAACCAACTGAAAACAGTCTTGGACTTGGTAGATTCGTATTCTCCGATCGCTATTCTGTTTTTGACTACGGTGAGATGCCAGATAAAATCGATGGAAAGGGTAAAAGCCTATGTCTAATCTCTGCATACTTTTTTGAAAGACTTCGTGAAAAAGGCATCGATAGTCATTACATAGGATTAGTTGAAGGTGATAGTGTTAAGAGTTTTGACGAGATAAACGAAGCAACGAATACTATGCAGATTAAATTAGTTAGGGTTGTTAAACCGAAGAAGACAAACGGTTATGACTATTCAGCTTTTTCAAAGCTTAAAGGAAACTTCTTGATTCCACTTGAAGTCATATACAGGAATTCGATTCCCGAGGGTTCATCTCTTCTCAAGAGATTGCAGAGAGGTGAAGTGAAGCCAGAGGATTTCGGGCTTAGAGAGATAAAACCAAATCAAAGGCTTGAGAAGCCCATTTTAGATTTCAGTACAAAGCTTGAGGATGTTGACAGATATCTTAAATATGAAGAGGCTAAGAGGATTGCTGGGCTTAACGATGATGAATTTGAAGAACTCAAGCAAATAGCTTTGAAGATAAACGATGTTATTACGAGAGAAGTCGAAAGGATTGGATTGTTTAATGAAGACGGGAAGATCGAGTTCGCATTTGATGAGAACAGGCGCTTAATAGTAGTTGATGCAATTGGAACTCCAGATGAGTGCAGATTCAGCTTTAAAGGTTTTGAAGTGAGCAAAGAGGTTTTGCGTAAATACTACAGAACTACTGATTGGTATAAAAGGGTTCAGGAGTTTAGAGGATTAAACAACTGGAGGGACCTAGTTGGAATTCCACCAAAACTTCCGGAAGATTTGAGGTCTACTATATCAAACCTTTACAAAGCCCTCTGCAATGAGATAACCGGGAGAGATTTCTTCGACGTTCCAAAGCTTAGAGATGTTGTTGACGATTTAAGAGGTGTGTTTGAATGAAAGCCGCCTTGGCTTTAGAAGATGGAACATATGTTGAGGGTAAAGCCTTTGGGGCTGAGAGGGATGCAGAAGGAGAAATCATTTTCTGCACAGCGATGACGGGCTATGTTGAGGCTTTAACCGATCCAAGTTATAAGGGACAGATTCTGATGATGACATATCCGCTAATAGGGAATTACGGGGTTTGCAGAGAAGATTTCGAAAGCGATAGGGTTCACGTAGAAGGATTTGTTGTAAGAGAACTCTGCAAAAAGCCAAGTAATTGGAGGAGTGAAATGACAGTCGACGAATTGTTAAAGATGTACGACGTTCCGGGGATTGAAGGGGTAGATACGAGGATGCTAACAAAGAAGATAAGGATTTACGGCAGTATGAAAGCGGCTATAGCCGTTGGAGATGATATAGACAGAGAAGAATTAATAAGAAGGGCAAGAGAGCAACCGTTCATTGGAGATTTGGATTTAGTTGACAAGGTGTGTGTTAAAAAGCCTAAGAGATTCGATGTAAACGGGAAATACGAAGTAGTTCTAATAGATTGCGGTGTAAAGAT
Source organism: uncultured archaeon (assembly GCA_964462505.1). Classification (GTDB taxonomy): domain Archaea; phylum Halobacteriota; class Archaeoglobi; order Archaeoglobales; family Archaeoglobaceae; genus CAYWXE01. The sequence goes on from CAYWXE010000022.1 coordinate 5,881, forward strand.
GAGCATAGTTAGGCAGTTGATGAAGAGAGGAGTTAACGTAACATTAGTTCCTTACAACTATTCTGCTGAGCAAATCCTCGACCTCAATCCAGATGGAGTGTTCATTTCGAATGGGCCAGGAGATCCGGCAAGGGTTAAGCCTACAATCGAAACGATAAGGAAGTTAGTTGGGAAGTTGCCAATGGCTGGAATTTGTCTAGGACATCAGCTCACAGCTTTAGCTTTGGGAGCTAAGACTTTTAAACTTAAATTTGGGCATCATGGTGCAAATCAACCTGTTAAAGACTTTGAAACCGGGAGGGTTTTCATATCAAGTCAAAACCACAACTTCGCAGTTGATGAAAAAACCCTTCCCAAGTGTTTAGAGGTTACACAGATAAACTTGAATGACTACACAGTTGAAGGATTAAGGCATAGGGAATTGCCACTTATAACTGTTCAATACCATCCAGAGGCATCTCCCGGCCCTCATGACACGTACTTCTTCTTCGATAGGTATGTTGAGATGCTTAAGCAGTGGTGATTGAATGCCGAAACGTGAGGATTTGAGGAAGATAATGGTTATAGGTTCTGGCCCAATAATCATTGGACAAGCGGCTGAGTTTGACTACTCTGGAAGTCAGGCTTGTAAGGCTTTGAAGGAGGAGGGCTATGAAGTAGTTTTGGTGAATTCAAACCCTGCTACGATAATGACAGATCCAGAAATGGCTGACAGGATTTACATAGAGCCTCTAACAGCTGATGTAGTTGCAAAGATTATAGAGAGGGAAACTCCAGATGCTCTACTCCCCACTTTAGGCGGGCAAGTCGCTTTGAACTTAGCAGTTCAGCTTCATGAAATGGGTGTCTTAGACGAATACGGAGTTGAACTTATAGGTGCTAAAGTCGACGCCATAAGAAAGGCCGAGGATAGAGAGCTCTTCAAGGAATCGATGCTGAAGATTGGGCTTGATGTTCCGAGGAGTGATATAGCTCATAGTGTAGAAGAGGCTTTGGCAATTGCAGATGAAATTGGCTATCCTGTAATCGTAAGACCCGCTTATACCTTAGGCGGAACTGGCGGGGGAATAGCATACAACAGAGAGGAACTCAAGCAAATAGTTGCTAAAGGTTTGAAGCTTTCAATGATTGGGCAGGTTTTGATTGAAGAGGGAGTAATAGGGTGGAAGGAGTTTGAGCTTGAAGTGATGAGAGATCTTGCAGATAACGTCGTGATAATCTGTCCAATAGAGAACTTTGATCCAATGGGAATTCACACTGGAGATAGCATAACGGTTGCTCCAGCTCAAACACTAACGGATTACGAATACCAACAGCTTAGAGATGCGGCAATAAAGATAATCAGAGAAATCGGGGTTGAGACTGGAGGAAGTAATATACAGTTTGCAGTCCATCCAACTACTGGTAGAATAGTTGCAATAGAGATGAACCCAAGAGTTAGTAGATCCTCTGCTTTAGCATCGAAGGCTACTGGGTTTCCAATTGCAAAAATCGCGGCGAAGCTTGCAGTTGGATATACATTGGATGAGATTCCAAACGATATAACCAAGGAAACTCCAGCAAGCTTTGAGCCAACTATAGACTACGTAGTCGTTAAAATACCACGTTTCGCCTTTGACAAATTCCCTACAGCTGATTCGACTTTGGGAAGTCAGATGAAGAGCGTTGGAGAAGTGATGGCTATAGGTAGGACTTTTGAAGAAGCATTGCAGAAAGCTATAAGAAGCTTAGAAATTGGAAGATATGGGCTTGGATGTGATGGAAAGGATAAAAAGGTTACTAGAGAGGAAATCATCCAAAAACTCAGAACTCCAAACCCAGATAGGGTGTTTTACATAAGGTATGCCTTACAAAACGGTTTTAGTGTCGAGGAGATTTACGAACTCACGAAGATAGATCCGTGGTTCATCGAGAAGATAAAGAACATCGTTGAATTCGAGGAAAAGCTCAAAAAATTGGCAAAGATTTACAGCATAGAAGATCTGCCTAAAGAGGTTTTAAGGGAAGCTAAGAGATTGGGATTCTCAGATAGACAGTTAGCCCATATATTTAAGTGTAGTGAGAGAGATGTAAGGAGAGCAAGGAAGAAGAAGGGTATTGTTGCAGTTTACAAGATGGTTGATACATGTGCCGCTGAGTTTGAAGCTAAGACCCCATACTACTACTCGACATACGAAGACGAGAACGATGCAATTCCAACGAAGAGGAAGAAGGTTATGATAATAGGGAGTGGGCCAAACAGAATTGGACAGGGAATTGAATTCGATTACTGTTGCTGTCATACTGTATTCAGCCTTAAAGAGGAGGGTTACGAAACGATAATGGTAAACTGTAATCCCGAAACAGTTTCAACAGACTACGATACTTCTGATAGGCTATACTTTGAGCCGATAACGCATGAAGACGTCATGAATGTATACGAGAACGAGAAACCGATTGGCGTTATAGTTCAAGTGGGTGGACAAACACCACTCAACATTGCAAAGGATTTAGAGGAGAGTGGAGCTAATATACTTGGAACATCTGTCGATTCGATAGACTTAGCTGAAGATAGAAAGAGGTTTGCAGAGCTAATGAAAAAGTTGGAGATCCCGCATCCAGAGTATGGAATCGCTTACAGCGTTGAAGAGGCTAAAGAGGTTGCAAGAAGAATTGGTTATCCCGTTTTAGTTAGGCCATCATACGTCTTAGGCGGGAGAGCTATGGAGATCGTTTACGATGAGGAAACACTCGTGAGATACGTTGAAGAGGCTGTTGAGGTAAGCCCAGAAAAGCCTATTTTAATCGACAAGTTCTTGGAAGGAGCAATTGAGGCAGAAGTTGATGCTGTGAGTGATGGTGAAGAAGTGCTTATAGGTGGAATAATGGAGCACATAGAAGAGGCTGGAGTTCATAGTGGAGATTCAGCATGCGTATTACCGCCTATATCCCTCTCTGATGATGTTATAAACACGATAATAGATTACACGAAGAGAATAGCACTCGCACTTAAAGTAATCGGGCTTATAAATATACAGTACGCTATAAAAGATGGGAAGGTTTACGTTTTAGAGGCAAATCCAAGGGCTAGCAGAACTGTTCCCTTCGTAAGCAAAGCAACGGGAATTCCCTTAGCTAAAATCGCAGCTAAGGTTGTAATGGGCAAGAAGCTTAGAGAGCTTGGAATTAAGGAGAGGCTAAAGCTTAAGCATGTGGCGGTTAAAGAGGCTGTATTTCCATTTATAAAGCTTCCGGGAGTTGATCCAGTTCTTGGCCCTGAGATGAAGTCGACTGGTGAAGTTATGGGTATAGACTACGACTTTGGAGTAGCTTACTACAAAGCTCAGCTTGCAGCCGATATGAGACTTCCAATAGAGGGGACTGTTTTCATCAGTGTTAGGGATGAAGACAAACCGAAAATCGTTCCAATTGCAAAGAGGTTTGCAGAGCTTGGATTTAAGTTAATGGCAACTGAGGGAACTGCTAAGTATTTGAGAGAACACGGATTGGATGTTGAAGTAGTGCTAAAGGTTAGTCAGGGAAGACCGAATGTAGTGGATGCGATAATAAACAAGAAAATAGATCTGATAATAAACACCCCAAGCGGTAAGAGGGGAAGAACTGATGGATATATGATCAGAAGAGCAGCAGTGGATTATAAAGTTCCGTATGTAACCACAATTGCTGGAGCTTTAGCGGCTTTAAAGGCTATAGAGGCTATTAAGAAAAAGGGGATTACAGTTAAAACTATTCAGGAATACCATGAAGAAGCTGCAAGACTATCTGGATGAAATCGTCAAGCTCGATTTGGATAGGGAGAAAAGAGCTGGTAAGCCAGAGGCTATTTACGCTGAGGGAAAAAGTGTCGAGGATTTAGTTGCGATTGTGAAAAGGGTTTTAGCAGAGGGTAGGTCTATACTCGTTACAAAGCTTAACAGAGAACAGATGGATGCTTTAAAGAGGGTTAAAGGCGTAGAGGTAAACGAGAGGGGGAGAATAGCAGTAGTCGGTAAAAGAAAGATTGAAAAAATCGGTAGAGTTGCAATACTAACCGCTGGAACTTCAGATATAGCTGTTGCAGAGGAGGCTGTAACAACTGCTGAATTCCTTGGTTTAGAAGTCTTAAAGTTTTACGACGTTGGAGTGGCTGGTTTACACAGATTAGTTGAACCCATAAGGAAAATTAGGGAGATTGGAGTAGATAGCGTTATAGTCATAGCTGGAATGGAAGGGGCATTACCATCTGTAATCGCATCTCTCATCGATGTTCCAGTAATAGCAGTTCCAACGTCTGTAGGCTATGGTGTAAGCTTAGGCGGGATCTCAACACTTTTCGCAATGCTTCAGAGCTGTTCATCTGGTGTTGCAGTTGTGAACGTAGACAACGGATTTGGTGCAGCAGTATTTGCAGCTATGATCTCAAGAGTTGTAAATAAGTATAGAAGATTTTAATAAATTTTATAATGAACTTAAAGAACATAATTATTCAGTTAGGTTGTTGTATTGCACAATAATTTATGATATTTAACTTCAAAAATGGTAAATTTAATGACCTTAGGAGAATAGTGATAACTTATGAAGGAGTTGCTAATATCATTAATATTTCTTACATCTCTACTGTACATACTTATGGTTGTATTTCACATACATGGAATTGTCAAAGATGTAACGATTTCATGGCTAATAGCAACAATCCCACTCCTAACACTCTTCTTATTGCTCGCTTTTGATGGGCTAAGAAATGATGAACTTCTTCGAAAATATATTTAAAACAAAATATATTTTTAAGTTTCATCATGAAGATCAAATTAAAATAAATGGTAGTATATTTAAAAATTTTTAAATTTATTATTATATTTATTTTCAATTATAAACTGTTGTCAAAAGATTTTATATTTGTCATCGATCTTTCATAAAAAACTTTATAAACAGATTATCATAACAATTAATTGTTGTAAAAGAGGTGATGAAATGGGAGTGGATATCGTCTATTGGGTCGACAGAGTTGGTGGTGTAATAGATAAGATAAGAGATATCGAACTGAAACCTTTTGGCTATAAAATGGCTCCGATTGCTCAGTGGAAGGTGTTAGTTGCAGCTGAAGATGTATTCGTTGAAAAGGGTAAGCCCTGTGTTATAAAGATTAAACCCGTTATAATCCCAGAGAATACAATAGTTGGTCCACTAAACATAATGAGACACGCATTTGGAACTGTGATTGATGTAATCGAATGTGGAATCCCAGATAAGGTTGAGGAGAAGAAGTGCATAAGTGAAGTCTTATTCATACCTATTGAAAGTGGTGTTGTAAAAAAAGGTGATTTAATTGGTGTTTTGAAAGTATTTTACATAAGAACGGGTTTACTTGCGAGGATATTCGATTTAGAAGTTCCTAAGGTTTCTTTAAGAATCGAATCGATTGAAACGAACTTAACTTGGAGAGATGATGGAAATGTCTTCAGAGAAAAAATCGTTTGCAAGGAATTGGGATACACCAGGAGTAACATAGGTGTCTGGGAATTGCTGATAGCAGATGAAGATGTAAAGGTTAAGGCTGGCGAAGTTGTGAGGATTAAGATAAGAGATGTAACCTTACCACCGAATACAATAGTCGTTCCACTCTATATAATGAGAAACGCATACGGAACTGTTTTAGACGTCATTCAACTTGGAAAGCCGTCAAGAATTGAAGATGAGAAAAGGATAAATCAAGTCGTCTTTTTACCAATAGAAGATGGTAAAATTGAAAGAGGGGATTTAATCGGTGTTATGAACGTATACTACGTCGGTGTTAGGGATTTAGGAAGTATCAAAGTTGAGAAGAAGCCAGAAAGGATAAAAATGGTTTACAGGAGTAACGGAGGAGTTATAAAGAAGGAAGTTGAAGTTCAACCTTTTGGATTTAGAAGGAACTCCGTTGCGAGATGGGAGTGTTTGATTGCAGATGAAAACAAGAGAGTCGAATTTGGAAAACCTACTGTCATAAGGATTAAGAGGATTAGAATTCCAAAGAACTCAATCGTTTATCCCCTTTACATAATGAGACACGCATTTGGAACTGTAGTAGATATACTATACGATAAACCTCCGAAGAGAGTTGAAGAGGAGATAACTGTAGACAAAGTCGTCTTCCTGCCGATATACAATGGAGAGATAAAGAAGAACGAATTATTAGGTGTGATAAACTTATACAGTATAGAAGTCGGACTAGTTGCAAAGATTAAAGATTGGTATAACAAGTGGATTAAGATGAGTGAAGAGGAAATGCTGATGTACGCTAGAGGTCTTGAGTAGCTCAATGTCCGGTAGCTTCCATTATCAATGGTCTTACAATTGCAATCACGAATTCAATTACAACTATTGCAAGTATCAGCTTATACTTTGAATCAGCCTTCACCAGAGAAGTTATTACCGCCACTAACGGAGCCAACGCCAAGAATACAATTCCTATTAGGCTTAAGCAGTCCATGTGTGCTAGGTTGTTTAAAAACCACGAATAACCCTTAACGTTTAAACCCTTTAACTCCTCCCAGAATTCAGATGCGGATTTATCCCAGTGTGTCACAACATCTTCTACGTCGACGAATCCACTGGTTCCAACTATGTATATCACACCCGGCACTACCATGAGTATTAAGCCTAAATACGTGAAAATCTCCATAGTCTTTGCAAAAATCCTATTCATTGGATCTACCTTTACCTCTTTCATTTTCACCACCTCAGAAGTACTTTGGCACGTAATCTAAGCCTGCTAAGCCTTTGTATATGTCCAAAACTGCTGCAAGTAACATCACGGCCAATACAGCATATCTAACTATTTTTGGTCTTGCCCTAACAGCTAATTTCGCACCAATCCTTGCACCAATCGTAATCCCTACAACCGATGGAATTACTATGACTGGTAAAACAGCTCCCTTAGCCAAGTAAACCCATGCGGCAGCGGCATCGTTTACTGTTATGATCATCATGCTTGTAGAGGTTGCAACCTTTATCGGTGCACCCATGATCAGGTTTAGCACTGGAACGTTAGCCCATCCAGCTCCTAATCCAAACATTCCGGCTATGAATCCAACTGCTGCAAAAGCTGGCAGAGCTAAAGCCATATTTGTAGTTCTGTATTCAACAACCTTATCCAAACTCGGCTCGTACCAAGCACCTCTTATGTCGAGGAGTTCAGAAAGTCTATCAACCTTCTTTACCTCTGGGAATTCAACTCGCTTTGAAGTAAGCATGACAACGAATATCACAAACAGTATAACTCCTAGTAGGATTGTGACATAGTGTTGTCCTTCTGGGAATGCATTTGTTATCCACAAACCAATTATTCCTCCAAGTATTGAAGTTACAATCGATATGACAACGATTGGAGCCATTATTCTTAAATTTGCAAGCCCTTGCTTTGCCAGATGTGGAGTTGAAGACAAAGCAGATGTTAAAGCCATTATCAATCCGGCACCTCTTATGAAATCGATATGAAACGGAAAGAACGCCCTTGTTAATGGAACGAATAGAACTCCTCCACCTACCCCTGAGATGGGAGCTATTATTCCAATTACCAGTGTAAACACAAATAGGCATAGAGGCCAAAACCACCACGCTACTTCTGCTACCATATCCCAAGTTTTATCCCAATTATATAACTCTTACGAAATTTTCGTAACATTTAATCACATTTAATAACATTTCTGATCCCATTCCAACTCAAAATATCGAAATTTTTGAGCGGATTAAGGGGGTTCGAAAATTTTAAATCGAATACCAAAGCAGCTTTAAACGCATCAAGCTACGCTATGTATATGGAGCAGATAATAATATACATCGTAGGAACCGCAGGTTCTGGAAAAACTTATCTAACCAAGGCTTTAGCCGATTGGTTTGATTCCAAGAGGTTAGATTACATGACTGTAAACCTAGATCCCGGTGCTGAATTCGTCCCATATTCCGCTGATGTAGACGTTAGGGAGTGGTTTACTCTCGAAGACATCATGCATAAGTATAACGTAGGGCCAAACGGTGCTCAAATAATAGGTGCTGATCTCATTTCAACTATATACAAGGACATCAAAGATGAAATAGAATTGAACGGGGCAGATTACGTAATAGTAGATACACCTGGACAAATGGAATTGTTCACGCTTAGAAGTAGTGGTGAGATAATTGTAAACGCGTTGGGAAGAGATAGGAGTGTAATGGTTTACTTATTCGATCCAATTGTCTCGAAAACTCCATCTGGATTCTTATCCCTTCTGTTCATGGCATCATCAGCTATTTTTAGGTTGGATATACCTCAAATTCAGGTCTTATCAAAAGCTGATGTTTTAACGAAAGAAGAACTTGAGAGGGTGTTGAGTTGGAGTAAAGATCCAGAGAGTCTTTACGAAAGCTTGAGCTATGAGAAAAAGACTTTGAGTTTGGAGCTTTTTCACATGTTAAAGGAGTTTGGTTTCTTTAGACCATTAATACCGATTTCAGCGATAGACGGTTTTGGAATGGAAGACATATATGATGGTATTCAGGAGATATTTTATGGAGGTGACGACTTGGAGAAGTTGATATATTAATTGTTTTTTGTTTTTGGAGATATTAAATGTTGAATATTGAGAATCTGAAATTAGGGATTTACGACTGGAAGACATCTCCCAATCTTAACAGCTCTCTTAATACTCTCAATTATAAACAACCTCGCAAATCTACACGAATCCAAAAGGCTTAACCCCTTTGCAAGATAACAGGCAAGAGCTGTGCTGTAAACACATCCAGTTCCATGTATTTCGGCATCAAAGATTTCAGCTTCTATTTCGTATATTTTCCCTCTATCACAAAGGATGTCTACGCCATTAAGCTCACCACCCGTTACAACGACTGAGCATCCGTACTCTTCAAATATCTTTAAAGCCAAATCCCTCGGATTACAGTTTAATCCCGATATAGCCTTAGCTTCATTAAAATTTGGAGTTACAACATCTACGCAATCCATTATTTCCTTGTAAGCTCTTACATTGCCAATTTGTTTTCCAGTGCTAGCGATTAGTACTGGATCTAAGACCTTTGGAACTTTTAAATCTCTTATGAATTCCCTAACAACTCTTGCAACACCTACATCTGATATCAATCCGATTTTTACAGCGTTAACATCTGTATCCTCAAATACAGCTCTTAACTGCTTTTCAAGCAGATCCAAATTTATCGGTTTTACCTCGTAAATACCACAACTGTTTTGAGCAGTTAAACTCGTTAAAACAGCTAATGCAAAAGTGTTTAAGGATTTAGCAGTTTTTATATCAGCTAAAACTCCAGCACCACTTGGATCAAAGCCAGAAATGACTAAAATCTTCCGCATAAAAAATTTAGAAGAGTTCGTTGAGATATATGAGATGCTTACCTAGTTTTCCACCGTAGTTTCCTGCTGTAATCTTGACAACTCCCGGAATCCTTGTTGCCGCGAGTATTCCAACTCTCATAGCTTCCTTTATTGCATCGACTGTTAAACCGTTTATCACTATTTCGTATACGGCCTTTACACCCTCTGGAATCTGTGTTCCCTCGACTTTGTCCCTTATGCTTGGACAGAACTTCTCGTTAGTTGAAGCTCTCAAAAACTTGTACTTGTTTGCACCCACTTTTGATCCAGAAGCTACAATTCCACCTGGGAATGGAGTTATCACACCTTCGACATCTGCTATTGCGTCAACTGCCGCTTTTGCTGCTGCTAAAGCTGAGCCCTGAGTTTCTGCTAATATGAAGAAGTTTCCTCCAGCTATACCGCTTGTATATCCTATTTCATGCTCGATTATAAACTCTCCTTCCATCATTGGTACAGCCCAGCACTTCCTTCCACCTATTTCGACTTCCCTCTCATAACCATCTCCAAAGTATCTGAGTTTTCCACCAGTGTCAAACTTCTCCTCAGCATCAGGCAATCCGTTAAATGCTGCAGTAGTTGGAGCAGTTAAAACACATTGCCCAATCCTTGCAAGTAATTGCTCTTCCAAACCCTTCTTACTCATGTGACAGATCTGGATGTAGTATCCCGGCCTACCGTCAGGGGTTTCAGATGGTTTTGCTTTTATCTCTATTCCAGCTTCTGCTGGACACATAATAACTGATGTTCCAAAGCCTGTAGCCTCTGTTGCTGCAATCAAAGCCCAGTAGTAGTCGTATGCCGTTATCAAAACCCTTGCAATTTTTATGTCAAAAGCTTCAGCAAAAGTCTCCTCAACTTCGACGTTGTTCACCTTCATATCATCATGACAGATTTGAAGTAATTAAATCTTTTTATTTAATACCGAACGATACGTTTTTAAGCTATTTGAAGAATATCACTTTAAGCCGGGGTTGCAGAGTGGTACTGCGCGGGCCTGGAGAGCCCGTGCCCCGTTATGGGGCTCGTGGGTTCGAATCCCACCCCCGGCGTTGCCGCCGTGGCTCAGCCTGGTAGAGCGGGTGACTCGTAATCACCAGGTCCCGGGTTCAAATCCCGGCGGCGGCTTATTCATTTGAAAAAATAAGAGGAGCATTCTTGCTACTTTTTAATTTATATGCTTTAATTATAATAAACAATCAATTAGATATCAAGAATGAAATCTCCCCAACGCTTGTAATTTATCTCTAAACCCAATAGTTCTGCAATTCTAAAAGCTATATGGTCTATAATCTCATCTAAATTCTTAGGTTTTATATAAAACGATAAAACTAAAGGATATATAACTGCACCGATTTCTGCAAGTCTTGTAAGCATCTTCAAATGACCTAAGTGTAGTGGGGCTTCTCTTATTCCAATTACAAGTGTTCTCCTCTCCTTTAGTGTTACATCTGCAGCCCTTGCAATTAGATTGTCAGTGATTCCATAAGCTATACTAGATGCAGTTCTAATACTACACGGAACAATAGCCATACCGTCATGCCTAAAAGTTCCACTGGCAATCGGTGCATCGATTTCGTCTTCGTTGTAAAACCTATGTGCAAGAGATTTAACGTAATTCAAGTCTAAATCAATTTCATGTCTCAATATAATCTCAGCCGCCTTTGAAACGATTAAATAAGTTTTTACACCTTTATCCCTCAGCACCTCTAACAACCTAACTCCTACTATCTGCCCTGACGCTCCTGTTAACGCAACTACAATTCTCATTATACAAGTGGTTCTATGTCTTCATCGAACAGCTCTATAGTTTTCTCCATTCTCGTCTTTTCAACACTCTCGATTTCGTCTTTCGCCTCAGCCGCTAACCTCTGAAGTTCTTTAACCCTTGGAACATCTGTAACGTTTGCAAGTATCACCAAAGCTGCAACGTATTTTGTCCTCTTCGTTGGATAATCTCCAGCTCTAACTTCAACTCCAGCTATTTGCTCTTCAAGCCACATCTTTGCCTTTTCTAGTCCCTTTCTATCGAGGTGTTCTGGAGGGCCAGCTACTAATACTAATGCCCTTTCAGCACTCCTTATATTGCACGGAATTGTTAATCTACCAAGTGCAGCTCTTCTAACGAGTGTAGCAATTTTCATCGGCTTATCGTTCTCTATGGATTCAAGTGTTACCTCTTTCTTCCTCCTGAAAATCGAAAACCTCTTCTTAGAACTCTCTGCAAGTGTTGTAGCATAACCTATTGCAGAAATTCCACCACCTCTAAGTGTATTTATGACTTCACTGCTGTCTATTACCATCTCACCAACTAAATCCTCTTCTAACGGTTCTCCAGCCCTCGCAAGTATAGATAGCCTTCTGACTATCTCCTCATTTATCTTCGCAAAAGACTCCCTCAAACTTAAACCTTCATACTTCCACGCACCGTTGTCAAGTAAAATAAGGTTGTCAACGTATTTTAGCAAAGAAATCATGCTCCTTGCTGCATTCAATGAATACAGTTTTCCCTCCTCTGGTGCTGGTAAAATTCCTAATGCATAGACTGGTTCAGAGTACATCTCAGACAGGTATCTTGCAAGCACAGGAGCACCACCACTTCCAGTTCCACCACCTAGTCCAGCTATTATCAGAAACGCGTCCATGTCATGTGTTCCTCTCTTGTCTATCTCACTGAGAATTGTCTCTATCTCCTCTTGAGCAATCTTAGCTCCAAGCTTGTTATCCGTTCCAACTCCATGCCCTTTCACAACAGTTTGACCAATTAGAATTCTATCTTCCATTGGAACGTGTTTTAAGCCAAGTAAATCCGTTCTCGCTGTATTTATAGCCAACCACCTCATCTTTACATGAGTTCCTCTTCTCTTCTCACTCTCTATGAACAGATCGAGGATCTTTCCTCCAGCTTGTCCAAATCCTATTACGAAGAACCTCATTCTCCACCTCTTCTAATAGATGCTCGATTAGTATTTTAAGTTTAGCTATTGAAAACGTTAAATTCAAACGAACTCTATTTCGATCGATGCCAAATTACCTCGTTGTAGTTCAAGCCGCTTGGATTGTAAGAAACGTTAGAAGTGTTAAAGACGCCATGAACATAGCAGTTGCAGAAGCTGGCAAGAGACTGAATCCCGATTTAAACTTTGTAAAAATAGATGTCGGAAATACGATATGCCCAAAGTGTAAGTCGAATTTAAAGTCTGTTTTCATAGTTGCAAATACGGCATTAGTAGGCTTGGAAATGGAAATGAAGGTTTTTAACGCTCAAAGCAAAGAGCATGCCGCGAGAATTGCTAAATACGAGATAGGAAAGAGAATGCCAAGGATTCCGCTTGAGGTTGTAGAGGTAATCGAAATCGAGTAATCGTTTTTAAGCGATTTTGAAAACGACCTCAGATGAAGATATTAAAAAGAATATTACCAGTTGTGTTACTTATAGCGGCAGTCGTTACGAGGTTTGTTTGGCTTGACATTAGACCAATGGATCACGATGAAAGTGTTCACGCGTGGATTGCTCTTAAATCCGTTTTAGAATGGCACAACTATATATATGATCCAGCCTTTCACGGCCCATTTCTATACTTCGCATCAGCTTTAACGTTCTACTTGTTTGGAGACAGCGATTTCACAGCAAGACTACCAACAGCTCTTTTTAGCCTGATTGGAGTTTTGGCAGCTATTGGATTTAGGAGATGGATTGGAGATTCGGCTTACATATTCGCGTTCTTCTTTGTATTCTCTCCCTCTGTTTTGTACTACTCCCGTTACGACAGAAACGACTTAATAGTTCTGTCCTCCTTTTTAATAGCTTTGTATTGCTACTTAAGGTATAAAGAGAGTAAGAAGACTATATTTGCATGTTTTTCAGCTTTCTTCTTCGCTGTTGTATTTACGTCTAAGGAGAACTGGGTTGAATACATTCCGATGTTCATAGTATTTATCTTAGTTTACGGAGTGAAGGAGAAAGGACTTAGCTATTTAAAGAATTTGATCAACAAAGTCACAGTTTTTGCCTTAGCGATATTCTTACTCTTCTCGTCGTTTTTGTATTCATCTGCATTTGCTCATGTATTCAATGGGAAAAATCCGATAGAAGTTATACTTGATAAATCGTGGATAGAACACTACGCCAATGTAGCTTTATCCTATTGGATTTCTCATGCGATATCTTTTGGCGAGGTTAAGCCGCATTTTCAGCCTATATGGTTTTACACTCCAATGCTTTTGAAATACGAATTCCTGTCATTGGCTTTAGCGATTTCAAGCATTCCATTAGTCTTGAGGAAGAGAAATCTTAGCTTTATAGAACTGTTTTCGATTTGGTGGTGTTTTGTGGCTTTGCTCTTCTATCACGTGATGTCTTACAAAACTCCATGGCTAATCGTTCACATAGCAACTCCTCTCGCCTTCTTCGGCTCGATATTCGCTGGAAAGGAGGTATTTAGGAGGAATTCAACAAAGCTAGTATTCGCTCTAGCAGCTTTAGCTACGTTAGTAGTTTCATTCCATATAAATTACGTAAACTACAACGATGCAAAGAATGAAGAACTGATATACGTTCAAACTCAACCTCAAGCAATCGAATTAGCCAATGAGATTAGAGAACTCGTGCATGAGGGAAAGAGAGTTGCCGTTTACGTTCCTCAGCATTACTACTGGCCTTTACCATGGATACTCAGAAACGAGAAAAACATCGTATACCTCGGCGATAAATGCCCAAGTGGCTACGATTACGTTTTTACAACTGCTAAAGATGAATGTGAAAAGATTGGATATAAAGCGATAAAGAGTTACGAGTTCAGAGTTGGGTTCTACTTCTGGAAAATGGTTAAATAAACTTCTCTTTAACAAGTAATTCAGCATTCAGTATGCTTGCTCCAGCCGCTCCCCTTATGGTGTTATGCCCAAGCAGTATATACTTAATTGAGTTCTCATCGTCTTTCCTTATCCTTCCAACTACAACGCTCATACCCCTGCCAGCATCTCTATCCAATCTCGGTTGAGGTCTATCTGGTTCATCTCTTATCACGATAACTTTTTCTGGCGAGGATGGTAGATCTAATGGCTCTAGGCTGTTAAATGCATCTCTGACTTCATCGATGTCTACTCTTCTATCGAATTCAGCCCATACAGCTTCTAAATGCCCATCTAAAACTGGAACTCTATGGCATGATGCTGAAACCTTTATATCTGCAAATTCCACCCTCTCACCGTTAAACCTTCCCAATATCTTTAGCGTTTCGGTCTGAACCTTCTCCTCTTCTCCTTTTATAAACGGAATTATGTTGTCAGTTATTGCTAAAGACGGAACTCCTGGATAGCCAGCACCACTCAAAGCCTGCATAGTCGCAACTTTAACGGATTTCAATCCCAAATCCATTAGTGGTTTGAGTGTTATAACCAATGCGATCGTTGTACAGTTCGGATTTGTAACTATAAATCCATCCCAACCCCTTCTCCTCTTTTGGATTTCTATTAGGCCTAAGTGATCTGCGTTTACCTCTGGAATTACAAGTGGGATGTCATTCTCCATTCTAAAAGCTGAAGCATTACTTGCTACTACAAATCCCTCCTTGGCGAATTCAGGCTCGATTTCCCTTGCAACATCAGCTGGTAAGGCAGAGAAGACTATATCTGCATCTATATGCTTTGGATTCATCGGAACCATCTCGATATCCCTTGCAACCTCAGGAACATTTTCGGATACAATCCATTCAACTTCACTTCCGTATTTTTTACCAATTCTCCTTTCAGATGCCGCTAAAGCTGAAATCTTAAACCAGGGATGCTCTGCTAACAACTGAACAAACCTCTGCCCAACTATCCCAGTAGCCCCTAATACAGCTACTTTGTACTTCATAGGTTAACCGCAGTTACTCGATTAAAAATGTTTAGTGGTGAAGCTCCTTTTCCCTTGCACCTTGAACTGCTAAGAGTATATTTGCCTTTAAAGTCATCTCGAAGTAAAACTTATCTGGCTCTAAAACTGCGAACTTCTTTGGAATTGGAATCATAAGGATTTCATCACATCTATAGCAGTGTTTATTCTCCCTATCTACGAGAATTCTTATAAAACTTGGATCTCTTCTCTTTGTGCAGATGTAAACGTTCCAATCCTTGTTTTTTCTAACGGTTTCCATCAGTTCATCTATTGTGTGCAAACTCAGCAAGTATTTACATATCTCATCGGCGAGTTTAACCGAGGGGGGTTCGAGTTGTGAAGTATCCATTTCGATAGGAGATGTGCCGCAGAAAAGATAAACCTTCCGCTTTGATTTCATCTATGGAGAAGTTTGAGGGCTGTATACTTGGCACTGCTATAGGTGATGCATTGGGAATGCCAGTTGAAGGTATGAGTAGAAAGCAGATAAGAGAGATTTACGGCGAAGTTAGAGATTTCCTACCATCTCCGTATGGAGATTTAAATGCTGGAGAATGGACAGATGATACAGAGCAAATGCTCGTTTTAGCAGAATCAATACTCCAAACGACCTACTTCAATCCAAACGATTTTGCAGAAAAGCTCAAAGATTGGTTTATTAAAACGAGAAGTAGACGAATAGGGCCAACTTCGAGAAGGGCTATAATGAATCTGCTGAATGGGATTCACTGGAGTAGGGCTGGGGTTTTTTCAGATACATGCGGAGCGGCTATGAGGGTTATGCCAATCGGATTAGTTTACCACTTCAGCTTTAACCTGGTTGAGAGATATGCGGTTCTGTCAGCAGTCGTAACCCATAAGGGGAACGCTGCAATAGGTGGTGCAGTAGCGATAGCAATAGCAATAGCCTGCAACTTGCTCGATTTCGAAAAAGATGAGTTGTTAGAGGAAACTGCTAGGAGAGTTAGCAACTACGACGAGCTTTTGGCGGATAAAATACACTATGCATACGAAATAGCGGATGAGGATTTGGATTTTGCAGTGGAAAAACTAGGAAACTCAATTTATGCAATAGATTCAGTTCCAATGGCATTCTACTGTTACTTCTCTGGCAAGGATTTTGAGGATTGTGTTTTAAAAGCCGTTAACGCTGGAGGGGATACCGATTCTATCGCAGCTATGTGTGCGGCTATAAAGGGTTCTGAGGGTGTAGAATTACCGAGAAAGTGGGTAAGGAATCTGAAGGATTGTGACTACTTGAGGGACGTTGCGAGAAGGCTTTACGAATTGCATATGAGAATAGTTAAACT
>CAYWXE010000023.1:0-21820 GCA_964462505.1 uncultured archaeon
AGAATCGTGTTCACTCATAACCCTAAGACTTCTCAAAATCTTCTCCCAATTGCTCCTTGGAGGTCTGTTCAATATAAGATGACTCTCTTCATCATAGCCAGTTAAACTTATGTATAGCTGAGTTGGATTTACAACTTCGAGAACGTCTGGATTAGTTCCATTTGTTACGAGGAAAGTTGTAAATCCCCTTTTCTTGTACTCTTCAATTAAACCGTCTAAGTATGGATACAAAGTCGGTTCACCGATTAGACTTATAGCCGCCTGATTGGGCTTATAAGCCTCTTCAAGCTTTTTCTTATTTACGTCTTTATTTCCTTTAAATCCACTCAACAACCTATGTTGAGCTTTAATGCTTTCCTCGACTATGAAATCTGGAGAATCCCATCTCTCAACCCTACTCAAAAGTTCTTGAGGTCTCCAACAGTAAATACAGCTCTGATTACACATCAAAGCTGGAGTCATCTGAAGACAACGATGACTTCTAATTCCATAAAACCTCTGCTTATAACAAACACCTTCATCTTTTAGCGACTTCTTAAGCCAGAAACAGGTCTTAACAGCTGAATGATTTCCAACTATCTGGTATCCCTTAAGCTCGCTCAGCAATTTCTTTGGGATCATCGTATTTGTCTATGCTCTATAAGGTTTTTAAGTTATCGACATCAAGTATAAACATATATTAAAATTATAAAGTTAATAAATATAATAAATATATCTAGTTGCATTGTTAATTTTTAAATTTTTAGCTGAGTTGTTAAACTATTGAAAAATTAAAATCAGCGATAACTTTAATGATAGTAGTTGTTCAACAGGAATTCATGAAATGCGAGATATGCGGTAACGAAGCTACTGGAATTTGTCCGAGGTGTTATAGATTCATATGTAAAGACTGTTCAGACCCGATTACGCTTGAATGCATAGACTGTTCATCTGTTAAGAGGGTTCTCGAAGAAGATTTGGTGAGATACGTTGAAACAATTGAGAAAAAAGTCGAATACATGGAGTTAAAGATGGACGATTGCTTAAGCTGTCCACTTTACAAGGATAGCGTTATGAGCTGTTTGAGGAGGATAAAAGAACTTGAAAGCTTAGCAAAGCTTGAATCCTATGAAAGACTCTCAGAGAAAGTTTTAGACTTAAAGGATAGAGTTCAGAAATTAGCTGTAAACTACTTGATCAGAATTAAAATGAGGAGCTAAAGGAGTTCTCTCTCAACCATTTGAATAGCTCTATTTATTTCCCTTTTCAAAACATCTGACAAGCCCTTAATCTCGATCTCCAAAAAACCTCTAACTATTGTAGATATCGCTTCATCTCTCGTCAAACCCCTTGACATAAGATAAAATATCTCATCCTCAGCAATCTTACCTATGGCCGCTTCATGACTAAGCTCTACATTCGGATACCTCGCCTCAAGCTCTGGAATTGCATGAATAATACCGCTATTGAGTATTAACCCTCTACACTCTAAATGCCCCTTAACCTCTGGAGCATCTCCTATTATATGTCCCTTTGAAATGACTTTACCCCCCTTACTTATAGCCCTCGAAATTATTTCTGCTGAACTTTTGTTAGCACTTAAAACAGCTCTTACACCCGAATCTATAACACTACCCTCTCTTGCTATTATTACACTGCTGAATATTGCTTTTGAATTCTTTCCCCTTAGATATGCTGTGGGATACATTTGAACGAGCTTTACTGGGCTCATTAAAACGTAATTGCTTATGAACGTTCCGTTCTCTTCTATCACTGCTCCACTTCTCGGTCTAACCTCTATATCCCTTTCCCACCTGTGAATCATTGTAAAGGTGAGTTTAGCATTCTTTTTTACAAAGAATTCGCTAACACCGATGTGCATACCGGTAGCAGTTGGATGTGAAACACATCCAGATATTATATTCAGCTCGGAGTTGTCCTCAGCTATCACGATGTTGTGAACCTTCTGCTTTTTTACGGATTTTAAGTATAAGCAGGCTTCAACTGGGATCTCAACCTTAGCTCCGGGTAGAGAACGAATGAAGTAACCGTTGAACTCCTCACTGACTTCAGCCGTGTAGTCGTCCTGAACATCTATAGCTCTCCACATGTAATCCTCAAGCCAATCGTACTTCTCAAGTGCTTCTTTTATACTCATGACCTCTACTCCAGCGAAAAAGCTTGATACTGTTTTTACTACTTGATCTTCCTGCAAAAAGCTTCCAGATCTCTTCTTTGAATCCAATTCTATACCAACACTTTTAAGTCTTTCTACAAATTCATCAGACATCTCTTTATACACCCCTCATATCCGTCTTTTCTAATAGCTTTGAGTATATCCCTTGGATCTCCTATACATGCTATTCTACCGTTGTACATTATGATCCCATAGTCTACATCTATGTAGTCGAGTATGTGTCCAGTATGAGTTATTACAATTCCAGACTTTCTTTCATCTCTTAACAAGTCGTTTACAGTTCTACCGATTAAAGTGAGGTTGTCTAAATCTACACCACTGTCAGGCTCATCCAACATTACGAAATCCGGGTTCATCAGCATAACTTGAAGTATTTCAGATCTCTTGACCTCTCCACCAGAAAAACCGAGGTTTAAATCTCGATAGAGTAAATCTCTCATGTTTAACTTTTCAGCGAACTCAAATATCTTATCCTCGCTAAAATTACCGATCTTCGCGCAAAATCTCAAAACATCTATTAGTTTCACTCCACCAATTTTTGGCGGATTTTGAAATGCAATTCCCATACCCATTCTAATCCTTTCATAAGTTGGTAAATTCGTTATATCCTTTTTCTTAAACATTATTCTCCCACTGACGACTTTACAGCTCGGATTTCCAAGAATTGCATTGAGAAGTGTAGATTTACCACTACCGTTAGGGCCAAAGAGAGCGTAAACTTCCCCCTCTTTAACGTATAGGTTTACATTGTTCAAAATGCGTTTTCCATTTACCTCAACGCTTAGGTTTACAACTCTGAGCATGATCTCCTTTCAGTTACGAGAATTTATAACGGTTACGTCAGCGAAGGGCGTGTTCATCACTGATCAGTCCCCGTAGGCATCATCATCCGATTAAGAGATTTCACAAAGACTTATAAAAATTTAATTTAATTGGCATCCTCCTCGCACTTCACAGGAGATCGGAAAAGGGTTTATAAATTACAAACCACCCCCTCTCTTCTCCTAATTCATCCTCGCTAAGAGGCTTTCTTAGCGATGTTTTATAAGTTTTATAAAAAATAGAGTTATCGATTTCACGAATTAGAGCGGAATTACAAACCTCCACTCCCTTCTTATAACAGGTGATTTTCCAAACGGATTTCGTCTCATAAGCATTATCTCTTCGAAATCGTATGTTTTCATTAGACTTCTTACGTTTAACAGAATACATCCGGGAATCCTTACATCTGCAATCTCTGAAAGTTCATAAGCTACTTTCAAGAAATTTCCTATGCTTTCAACTCTATCGATGTCAATCGACTTAAGTAACCCCTTGTGCTCCTCGTAAATTGATAAAGGCTGTAAAAAGAGTTCATCGACCTCCTTTGCTATTTCTGCAATGCCAATTAGATCTCTATCATTCAATCCTGGAATGTAAACAGTCCTTATAATCGTTTTACAATCAGATTTCGATGCCCTCTTTATGACTTGCAAAACTCTATCGAAGAACTTAGAGCCAGTTATCCTAAAGTAGTTCTCTTTATTTGAAGCGTTTAGGCTAACCATGAATACATCGACTCTTCCATCTATTACGTCGAAATTCACTAGAGTTCCATTTGTTTGAACATCGATTCTTACGTCTCCAAAGATTTCTCTGAGTTTATCTATTACTATAGCAACTATCTCACTCCCGTAATAAAACGGCTCTCCGAATTGAGAAATCGTTACGACTTTTGGATTCAAGTCTCCGTAATAACCGGGTTCTGGGGCAGTTCCCTTTATTTCAGCGATTTTCGAGTAGCAGAACATACAGTTTAAGTTGCACTTACACGTAATCTCATAGCTCGGATGATGTCTTGGATTCTCGATACCTTCATCGATACCCTCGCAATGTATGCAGTGGATGGGGAACCTCAGTCTCTTTACGAACCTTTTAACATCCTTAACACAATGCGACAATGCCATTAAAAAACTGTTTTTAAAGCATTAAAGGAAAATGTTACGGTAGTGATTGTCGAATGTTGAATTCATCTATCGAAAACCTTTATCAGTAAGAGTAAGTGTTTCCTAAAATTTTATAAAATTATTTATTATCATAATAACTATTTAATATATAAATTAATTTAAATTTTGAATGTTATTGATATCGTAAGTAAATTCAATCGAGTTCTACCACTTCAAAGCCTTTAAATTTGCAAAAACTCAGAAGTTCTGGTTTTAAATTCCCACACATCAAGATGTGGTGATTTCCAAGTGAGTTCTCCAAGAAATCCATTACATCACCACTTGTTAACTTCACTTCGACTTGAGTTCTGCACAAATCGTTTATTTTCATTCCACTTCTAACGACTCTTCCAGTTGCTAAGAGCATTTTATTTCCACTCAGCCTTGCAATTGTCACATCCTTGCATTTCAAAGTTCCATCAATTGCAACACCTCTTTTCGATTCCATATGCGTCGTTAAAATCGATCTATTTACATCGATAATCTTTGTTGGAATCGTGCAGTGTGCAAACGTTATCGTATTCTCTTTGCAGTTTATTCTACAGGGATTTGCCATCCAACACGGTTTATTTGCAATTAGGCTACATATAGCCATTGTGTAAGTTGCGTATAGATCTCCTTCACATCCCGCAACCACTCCATCGTCGTTTAACAGACTTAGGGCTATGCATGCCGTGCAATCGTAGTCTAATAAATCAAAGCATTTAACAGTGATTGCTGAGAGGTTGTATCTATCAACCAAATTTTTCATAGCTATGTAAACCTTTGCAGACTTTATCAAATCCCGCTTTGACACTTCAACTCTAAACCCACTTAACCTCTGTAAAATCTCCTCGATTTCTTCATCTTTAACTCTCTCGATTTCTTCGAGTAATTCATCAAAATCGATTGCAATCGAACCGAATTCAAATTCGTCGGAAGTTAGTATCCACTCCGAAACACTACCAATACACCCCAATCTCAAGTCTTCAAGCTTATTTATCGCTGTGCAAATACGTTTAAACGATTTAATTTTATTAATTGCCTCTGAGTTTATTTCTGAATAAAACAGTTCAACGGGATGTCTGTCCTTAACGTATGCGTAAACCTCTAAAGCTGCTGGAAGCGAGTTGTGATACGGTATTGCCCAGAGAAGAATTGGCTTATCAGAGTTTTCAATAAAACTCAAAATTCTTCTTTCTGTTCCTCCAGTTGCTGGAATTATTACGAATCCCTCGTCATCTTGTACATCTAAACTGTTCACGAGGATTTCGACATCTAATCTCAGGTTTACTATCTCATTTTTTATCTTATTTGCAATTCCTCTCTGCTCTTCCAATTCAGATGTGAAGATTATCAATTTCATTGGGATTTTATCGTAGTTTAAACTCTTGAAGCTTTATCTTTATCTAAAAATTATTTTATTATTATAATAAACTAATTAAATTTTAAATAAAAATATATTATGTATTTTAATATATTAAAATTTTAATGGATTATATTTTTAAATGGCTTAAAAAATCGTGTAATAATGATTACAATTAAGTTTTTGTGTATAATTAAAGATATTAATCATAGAATATGTTTTTATATAAATTCATTTACTGCAATTAGGGCTATATATACTCAAATCAGAACTCCTATCAAATGGCTACGAAAAGTGATAAGTTAACACCGATGATGGAGCAGTATTACAAGATCAAGGAGAAGTACAAAGATGCTCTACTCTTCTTCAGGGTCGGAGACTTCTACGAGCTCTTCGATGAAGATGCTAAGATTGCTTCAAAAGAACTCGGCATAGTTCTGACCTCTCGTGATAAAAAGCATCCAATGGCTGGAGTTCCACATCACGCCGTTTATCCCTATGTGAAGAGGTTAATTGAGAAGGGTTACAAAGTTGCGATATGTGAGCAAGTAGAGGATCCCTCAAAAGCTAAGGGATTGGTTAAAAGGGAAGTAATCAGAGTTATAACTCCTGGAACTCTTATAGAAGAAGAACTACTGACAAGTGAGAACAACTTCTTACTAGGAGTTGTTGAAGAGAAAAACCGTTATGGTTTAGCGTTTTTAGATGTATCAACTGGGGAATTCTTTACAACCGTTGTAAACAGTAAAGACGATGTAATAGGGGAGATATTGAAGTATAATCCAGTTGAATGTATAATTCCTGAAGATTTCGATGAGGAATTCTTAAACGAAATCAAGAAATTTGTTAAGACCGTTCACAAAATCGATAACGATAAGTTCTCATTGGAAAAATCTGCGGAAATCCTTAAGCAATCAATACCCGAATTTGAAGGGCTTGAACTCGAATCCGCATCGATAAGAGCTTGTGGAGCTGTTTTGAGCTATGTCAAGGATGCTTTACTTTTGAAGAATATAAGTCTGAGACTTCAGAAGTATACAACTAACGAATACATGGTTTTGGATTCTACGACGCTTAGAAACCTTGAGATATTCAGAAACCTCGTAGATGGAACAAAAAAGGGGACACTTGTAGAGGTTTTAGATAAAACTGTCACAGCTATGGGTAGTAGGTTATTGAAGAAATGGCTTCAGAGACCGCTCTTAGACATAAACGAAATAGAGAATAGGCTAGATGCGGTCGAAGAGCTAAAGGAGAAATCGTTTTTAAGGCACAGCATAAGAGATGTGCTGAAAGATGTCTACGACTTGGAGAGAATTGTAAGTAGGATAGACTTCAAATCTGCTAACGCAAGAGATCTAGTTGCACTAAAGAACTCGTTAAGGGCTATATCTGAGCTTAAGAGGTATACGTTTAACTCGAAAAAGCTTAGATCGCTTGTAAATAATTTGGATACACTTGAAGATATCTGCAAGTTAATTGAATCCGCAATAGTTGACGATCCACCCCTTACAGTAAAAGAGGGAGGAATTATAAGGGATGGATTTAACGAGGAATTAGATGAACTCAGAAGTGTAAAGAGGGAACACGAGGAGTTTATAAAGAGCTTAGAGGAAAGGGAGAGAAAGAGAACTGGAATAGATAGTCTAAAAGTTGGATACAACACAGTATTCGGTTATTACATAGAGATTCCAAAGTCTAAAGCTAAAAACGTTCCGAGGTATTACATGAGGAAGCAAACGCTAACGAATGTCGAGAGGTTTACAATTCCCGAGCTGAAAGAGAGGGAGGAGAAGATATTAGCTTGTGAAGAGAGGATAAAAACACTTGAATACGAGATATTCGAACAGATCAGAAACGAGATTTCTAGGCATGTAGATAGAATAAGAAGATGTGCAAAAATCGTTGCCGAATTAGATGTATTGGCTTCTCTCGCCGAAGTTGCTGTTCTCTACAACTACACAAGACCAAAGGTAAACGATGGATATGCGATAATCATAAGAGATGGGAGACATCCAACGGTTGAGCTTACAACGAAGTTTGTTCCGAACGATGCAACACTCGATGAAAACAACAGGATTTTGATAATAACAGGCCCAAACATGTCTGGGAAATCGACGTATTTAAGGCAAATAGCCCTAATAACGATATTAGCCCAAATAGGTAGTTTTGTTCCAGCTGATTACGCCGTAATAGGAGTTGTTGACAGGATTTTTACGAGAATTGGATCAATAGATGACATAACAAAGGGTTACAGCACTTTCATGGTTGAAATGCTTGAGATAGGCAAAATCCTAAGGAACGCAACTAAAAGGAGCTTAATACTACTTGATGAGGTTGGAAAGAGTACAAGCACGAAAGACGGTTTAAGTTTGGCATGGGCTATTGTGGAGTTTTTGCACGACATTGGTGCGAAGACACTGTTTGCCACTCATTATCACGAGCTTTCAGTGCTTGAGAACAGGCTTACAGGAGTGAAAAATTACCATTTTGGGATTAAAGAAGAGAACGGAAAGATAGAATTCGATAGGAAGATAAAGAGAGGATCATCCAACGAGAGTTATGGAATAAAAGTTGCAGAAATGGCAAATCTACCGAGAGAAGTTATAAGTAGAGCTTATGAGGTTTTAAAAGATTTCAAAATCGAAGACAACGAAGTCTTCAGATTCTTAAAAGAGGTTGCGAGTATAGACGTCCTAAAACTAACACCAATTGAAGCCATAGTAGAGTTAGATAGGATTGTTAGGAGATGCAGAGAGCTTGTAAGGATTTAATGGAAAGGCTTGAGAAAATACTGGAGGAACTCGAAGATATTAGAAGAGATTTTGCAATAAAATCTCTTGATAAAGCTATAGAGGATTTGAAAATTGCTGTTAAGGAGTTGTATAAAATCGAGCGGAAGGGATTAGAAAGCTTAGATCATTACGATGCAAAGGCGAAGATACTCGAAATGATAGGTGGAACTCATTACCTCGAAGCAGAACACACAAAACTGTCGAAAATAGGGTATAGACCAGATGCAGTGGTGATAAAAGATAGAGAAGTCATAATAGTCGAAGTTGAGAGGGACAGGAGGAGGCTTTTGAACAAGGTGAGGAAGATCAAGAAGTTGTACAACGAAATACTTAAAAACCCAATTCTAACGGGTAGAAAGCTTAGATTCGTATTCGGTTTAGTTGATATCGATCTGGATTCTGAAATCGTTAAGGAGTTGAAAACTTTAAAAGATATTGAAATTTATAAAATAATTAAAAATAAAATTAAAAAAATATATTAAAAATATTACTAAATTGGTTGTAATCATAAAGATTTATTCAACTTGTAATTGATGAACACTCATATTAATTAATTTTATTATAAATAAAATTGTATAAGTGAGTAAGATTTAAGTATTTTAATATCTATATATTATTATATGGCAGCGGGGAGGAGGGTTAGGTGTAAGAGTTGTGGTTATGAGTGGGTTTCTAAAGCAAAGAAAAAGGGGCCGAGATGCCCTAAATGTAAGTCAACTGATGTTGAAGAAATAAAAGAGTAATCAATTTTAATTTTTTAATAATAATCAACTAAATGGTTCTACTTTAAGCAACATAAAATTACAATTTGGTGAATGCAGAACTAAACACCCCTAAAAGCACTACGGGATAATTTTCAATCTCGAAAGCTAAATTAACAGTGATAGACCAATTAGTATTAATGCTGTTCAGAGAGTTTGCGGAGTTTTGTCAAGTTTTAGAGAGGATTTCGTCAACACTTGAGCTAACTGCGAGGATAGCCACATTTATAAAGAGAATAGAGGATGAAAACGACCTCTACAACGTTATCTTATTCTTAATGGGTAAGGTTTATCCACCATGGGATGAGAGGGAGCTAGGTGTTGGAGTAGGAATGATATATGAGGCATTGGAGAGGATAAGCGGTATAAACAAGAGTAAAATTGAAAACCTTTTAAGGGACTTAGGAGACTTAGGTTTAGTTGCTGAAAACGTTTTGAAGAGGAAAAAAATGGCTACGCTTTCGTTTGAAGAGCTTACAATTGAAAGGGTTAGGGAGATATTCGACGAGATATCTTCACTCGTGGGTGAAGGCAGTAGAAAGAGGAAGATTTTACTGCTAACAGGCTTATACAGCTCTGCTTCACCTATTGAAGCGAGATATCTAACGAGGCTTATACTCGGTGAGATGAGACTCGGAATCGGTGAAGGAATTCTAAGGGATTCGATAGCGAGGGCTTTCGGTATTCCAGTTGATGTAGTTGAGAGAGCTTACATGATCTCTAACGACTTGGGGAGGGTTGCAGTCGTTGCAAAGAGTAAGGGAAGACAAGGTCTTGAAGAGTTAAAAATACAACCGCATGTGCCCGTTAGGATGATGCTCGCACAAGTAGCTGAGAGTGTAGAAGATGCTATAAAGGAAATGGGCGAAGTTGCGGTTGAATGGAAGTTCGATGGGAGTAGAGTTCAAGTTCACTACAGCAATGGTAAGGTAACGATATTTTCGAGGAGACTTGAAAACGTTACAAAAGCCTTACCAGAAATCGTAGATGAGATAAAGAGGTGCGTTAAAAGCGGAGTGATATTGGATGGTGAAGTAATAGCTGTAAAAGACGGGAAACCCTTACCATTTCAGCACGTATTGCGGAGGTTTAGGAGGAAGCACGAGATATCTAAGGCGATGGAAAAAGTTCCGCTTAAGGTTTACTTCTTCGACATACTCTACAAAGACGGTGAATTGATCAATAAACCATTATATGAGAGGAGAAAGATCCTAGAATCTGTTGTAAAGGAGTCAGATATTATAAAAATTGCATCTCAAGTCGTGACGAGGGATAAAAAGGTTATAGAGGATGTGTTTAACGAGGCAATTCAAGCGGGACATGAGGGTGCTATGCTCAAAAATCCAAAATCGCCATACATCCCCGGGAGGAGAGGTAAGATGTGGCTTAAACTCAAGTCTACAATGGAGACTCTTGACTTAGTTGTCATAGCTGGGGAGTGGGGAGAGGGAAAGAGAAGTCATCTACTCAGCTCTTTTGAGCTTGCGTGCATTGATCCATACTCTGGCAAATTACTTCCAGTTGGAAAAGTTGCGACGGGATTTACGGATGAAGACTTAGAAGAGCTTACCGAGATGTTTAAACCATTGATAATAAAACACGAAGGTAAGAGAGTGGAATTCCAGCCTAAATACGTCTTTGAAGTTGCGTATCAGGAGATTCAGAAAAGTCCTAAATATGAAAGTGGTTATGCTTTGAGATTTCCGAGGTTTGTTAGGATTAGAGATGATAAAGATGTGAGTGAAGCAGATACTATCGATAGAGTTGAGCTACTCTACAAATCTCAGTTCGGGAGAGGAGCATGAGATTAGTTTACATTTCGGTTCTCTTAGCGTTCATCTTCTTTGCTTCTGCTTATATAGGATACACATCTGCTAAGGAGAATTTGGATCTATTTAAAGGGTATTTAGAGAAGTTCTTCTCGGGATTTGAGTTTTTGAAGGGTTACAGGAGTGAAGTCTTGGTATTGATAATATTCCTAAACAACGCAATAAAATCACTTGTGTTTATGCTTGCCGGATTTTTCTTTGGGATTGCACCGATCTTATTCATAGCTACAAACGGATTTCTACTTGGAATAGTTTTAGCTGTTAAAGAAGTAGACTTCGGATTTTTCAGAGTTTTATCATTTGTAGTTCCTCACGGCATATTTGAAATCCCGGCGGTTATCCTCGCATCAGCTCAAGGAGTTTTACTTGGATACAGGTTTTATGAGTCCCTCTTTAAGGGAAAAGAATTCAAAAGACATGTAAAGGATTCAGTAGTTTTTTATTTGAAATACGTGATTCCAATTCTGCTTATAGCGGCTTTTATGGAAGTTTACGTGACACCACTTGTAGCAAGTTTAATTTAGAAAATCTTAGCTTTCTCTATGAAACTCGTGATTTGTAGTACTAAGGATTTGGCTTCGATGAGCATAAGAGATTCACTTCTAAGTCTACTGGATTTCGATGTGATCAAGGCTGGAGATTACGTAATTTACATATCAGACGAAATCGGAATAGCTGAAGTCGATAAGGATTTGATATATGCAGATTACATCGATTTAAGACTTTCTAAGTATGTAAAATTCAACGAGATCCTATTTGCTTCGAGGCACAGCAGTAAAGATAAAAGGAAGATTTTTTGCGTTCACGTATCGGGAAACGTTAACAGAGCTGAATACGGCGGAAAACCTTACAGTTTAGCAAAACCATCACCGATTACTATGAAAAACTACGTTTTGGCTTTAAAGGATAAACTGTATAAAAAGCCAGAATTTGAGTTTACGCTTGAGGCTACTCATCATGGCCCATCTGAGATTTCTACACCTTCAGCTTTTTACGAAATTGGTTCAACTGAAGAGGAGTGGAGAGATGATGAAGCTGCAAGTATAGTTGCTGAATCGATAGTTGAAGCTGTAAGAAGTGATAAGAAGGATTGGAAGATTGCAGTCGGGGTTGGAGGAACGCATTACGTGCCAAGGCAAACTGAGATAATCTTAAGAACTGATTTCACGTTTGGACACAACTTCGCAAAGTATACCTTCGAGGGTTTAAATAGAGATATCCTGGTTAAGGCTGTAGAGATTAGTAGTGCTAAATACATCATATACGACGAGAAGTCTGTTATCTCGAAGGTTAAGAAGTTAATTACAGATGTAGCAGATGAATTGGGCGTTAAAGTCTTAAAGACAAAAGAGGTTAAGAAGAACTACTATGAAGTATAAAATCGTTAAGATCGAGCTGAGAGATGAAGACAAAGTGGTTTTATATCTAAAGAAGGAGGGGAAGAGAATGCAAGCAATTCCAAAATTCGATTTCTCTGATTTGAGTAAAATCGTGGAATTCGGTTTGCATATAGGTGCTATAGCCGCTAAAAGCTTTGAAGAGTTAATGCAGTTCGATGCATATATAACAATCGAATACGATCAATACAGTCAGCTTGATTTAAAGGTAGGAGATTTAATAGAAGTAGAGATAAGGCATGTTGAGGTTTAAAAAATCTTGGAAACATAGAAGACCTAAATCGTTTAAGAGTTATTTACTTGTTTAGCAAAGCTCTGTTGAGATAGAAATCGATTAACCTTCCTAGCGAAGTAATTTGCTATTAAGGAGGTAAATAATATCACTTGTTCTGCACCGATGACAGCTGTTCGGTTACCGGACATAATTACTACTCAATGAATTCTCTAAAACCCGAGCAATTACGTTCAATCAACCTCTACGAGGGTAGTGTGCTTACTGTAATGTTTAAAGAGCTCTTCATCTGCAAAATGTATTTCAAAGGGGTTAAGATAGCCAAGATCTCCAAGGATCTCAAGCTTTAGCTTTACGAGTTCAGAAACAGTTTTTGGAATGTTATTTGAAACAATTAGAACATCTATATCACTCTTTCCCGGTATGTATTTTCCCTCAACTACAGAACCAAAGATGTAAACTTTTGCATCTCTTAATCTTTTCAAAGCTCTCTTTTTAATGTATTCAAGGTTTTTTTTGAGGTTCCGATAATATTCAAGCTCAGTTTCAGCAATCTTCCTCTGTAATTTAATTAGACTTAGAGACACCTTAAAATCACCTCTCTTATTTTAACGGCTACATTAAGCATGTTTTTTACTTCATTTTCCAAGAACTCTATGGGATAGTAGCGGGATGCAATATAAGCCACTTCTATCTCACCGACAACGTTGATATTCTCTTTGAGTATTGTTTCTAGTTCCCGGCAGAAATTCGAGCATTCAGCTATCAATCTTTTAATTGAGTGCGTTTTTGGGAATTCTCCAATTTTCTTCGCAAGCAGATATTTCAAATATAGCTGAACAGCTTGCTCGATGTTAAATGCTGCAAGGTTGTATATACCCTTTTCTATCAAGTATTCTGCGTTTTTTAGAAACTCATCGGCATTCCTTTTAAGAAATTCATACTCCATACCGTAATTACATTCTTACGTAGATAAAGTTAATGCATCTGCAAAGAATTTTAATGATTAGATAATTTAAATTTTTATAGTTTTTATTAAAAATTTCATATAGAGTTTAAATTGCTAACTATATTCAGTTTGACTTTCCCTATTAAGTATTAAATAACTTATAATGATCAAGATTTAATCTTTAAAATTAAAAATGCTACAAAAATTCTATTTATATATATAAAAATATATTTAACGATGCATCTGGACTAAATTATGGGTTTTTAGTTTTAAGAATCGATTACATATAAATATAATTTTACAAAAATTATCTATCTCAAACTTTTTAAATTCTTGAGTGAAATCAAAACGTATGGATTTGCTTAGACTTGAATACGACATACAACATCACATACTACTTTCAAGGAAAAATCTAAGAGATCACGCGATTATTAGGTTGATTGTTGCAACCCTTTCAACTCCAGATGAACTTTTAAACTTAAAAAAGAAAGATTTCAGAAAAGTGAAGGGAAAAGACTTTGAATTCTACACAGTAAAGCTTAAATCTGCTAGAGGAGTTAGGATTTCCCCAGTAGACGAGAAGACGTATAAAATAATCATGAGCTTAAACGACGGGGTTCTCAATTTAACTAGAGAAGAAATAGATTCAATAGTTAAGAAGTATTCTCCAAGTGATAGAAGTTATAACGCCGAAAGCTTGAGAAATGCCGTGATAAAAATACTAAGAGATTCATCGTTTTTCGAGATCGAATTTGAAAGTATAAAAGATGTTGAGACTCTCTACGCATTCATGCTTGACTTCAATCCACTCTATTCGGGGGTTTGGGATGAGGATGAGGAGTGTATCGAAGATTTCATATTAAACTATTCGATGTTGACTGGAATAAGAGATGTGAACAGAATAGCTGAAGACTTATGTGAAGACTCGAAAAAGGTCGAAAGGGCTTTAAAAAGTGGAAGGAGAGGTCTACTCTCATATATATAGCAAATGCTTTTTATTTTTAGAGGCTACATCAATTAGGGTGAAAAACGTGAAAAATGCAGTGGGTTTAGTATTTGGTCAATCTTCAACTTCTGAGTTCAACTTCGCTGTCAATCCCAATAACATTCCGAAATTTGGTGAATTCGTAGTTGCAAGGAATAGAGATGATGAACAGGTTTTAGGAGTTGTAAAGGAGATAACAAATTTCAACAGGATGATACTCGATGAGTACGCGTTCGATTACATCTTAAAAAACATAGGGTTTTCTGAGAGATTAATGGAGAAAAACGATGTAGTCGTAGCTTCTGCGAACGTTTTAGGAGTTGTAAAAGAGACTAAAAACGACGTTGAAGTGTTACCAAATAGAGTTCCCATCAAACCAAGCTCAGTTGTTGAACTTGCAAGTGATGAATTATTAAAAAAGATTTTCACGGGATATGATAGCTATGTTAAGATAGGGCATTTGATTGCGAGAAAAAACGTCCCAGTTGGATTAAACGTTAATGAACTCGTATTAAGACATTTCGCAATACTTGCAATAACTGGAGGAGGAAAATCGAATACAGTAGCCGTCTTAGTGAACGACATAGTTAGAAATCTGAGCGGAACAGTTGTGTTAATCGATCCACATGGAGAATACGCTAGTTACGTGTTTGAGGACGGTAGTGAAAGATATAAAAACGTTCTACCAGCTGGGATTAGACCTGAGAGATTTGAGCCCTGGGAATTCGCATCTCTTGTTGGGATAGATAGGGAAAGAGCAGCCATTCAGAGAATGCACTTGGAGAGGATCTTTACAACAGTTAGAAATGAGAAAAAGACTGCCAAAGAGTTTGTTGAGAGGGTTTTAGATTTAATAGAGGAGTGGATAAACATAGCTTCGAGAAAGGGAAATGCAACATATTACGACGATAGTGGTGTTGAAAGAATAGCGTATTTAGATAGAAAAGATTTGAATTCACTTTGCAGGATTAAGGAGTACGTATCGACTTTTTTGAGGAGATACGAAGATTTATTAACACAAAATGATATGCTCGCAAATATAAAGCCAGGTTATTTAAACGTGGTAGATTTGAGTGGTTTTGATGAATACCAAATGAGGGTTATAGTTGCATACCTCCTCAGAAATATCCTAATCGGGAGGATAAACTATTTAAAAGGTAGAGATCACTGGACAAAGATATGTCCAGCCGTAAAGAAACCCGTTCTAATAATAATAGAAGAGGGGCACATATTCGCTCCAAAGGGTGAAAACAACGACGTTGTTAGATGGATGTCAAGGATTGCGAGAGAAGGTAGAAAATTCGGTGTTGGATTGGGTATAGTCTCTCAAAGACCAAAAAGACTCAACGATGACGTTTTGAGTCAGTGTAACACGAAGATTATACTCAAAATAGTTGAGCCGAACGATCAGAAGTACGTTCAGCAGGCAAGTGAGCACATAAGCGAAGATCTTTTAAAGGATATTGCCGCTTTAGGTGTTGGAGAGGCTGTGATAGTTGGGCCAGCTGTTAGATTGCCCGTTGCGGTTAAGATTAGGAAGTTTAAGGGCATTTACGGCGGTTGCGATGCAAACGTTGTCAACGAATGGAAGGAGAGAGCGATAGATTTTAGTTTGGAAGAGTTAGCTATAGATTAATGAGATTCGCACACATAGCAGATGTTCACCTCGGCTATGAGCAATACCATCAGAGTTGGAGAGCTGAAGACTTTGCGAGGGCTTTTAGAGAGGTAACGGATAAGGCTATTCAAAACGATGTAGATTTCATCGTAATTTCTGGAGATCTCTTTCACAGAAGTGTCCCAAACCCAAAAACGATAAGAGATGCGATAGATTCGCTTTTAATGTTTAAAAGGGCTGGAATTCCAGTTTTCGCAATTGAGGGAAATCACGATAAGAGTATTAGGGATTTCTCGATATACCACTTACTCGAATCGCTTGGACTGTTAAACTTACTGGGATTGAGGAAAAGGAGAATAGAGAATGAGTACGTCACAAGTGTTAGACTTGGTGAAAAGGCGTATTTAGTTAAAGGTGTATTTAAGGATGTAGAAATAGTTGGAGATAGGTATAGAACCAAACTTCAGCTTGAAAGAGTTTTACCCTTTTTAAAGCCTGAGAGTGATGAGAGTGTACTGGTTTTGCATCAGTCGATAAAAGAAGTAGTCGATGTTGAAATGGATTTGGCTTATGAGATGACTTTAAAGGATTTACCTAAAGCGAGTTATTACGCAATGGGTCATGTACACATCCCAAAGGTCTACGAGTATAACGGGAGTTACATTGTCTATCCTGGCTCTCCTGAGAGATACGATTTAAGAGAAGCTTCGCATAAGGTATCCTATACCGATAGACTAAGTGTGAGGAATGGAATTAAAAAGGGTTTTTACATCGTGGAAGATTTTAAGCCAGAATTTGTAGAGGTTAGCACAAGGGATTTCTACAGCGTATACGTGGAGGCTTCAAGTAAAAGCGAAATCGAGGAGAAGATGTTTGAAATCTTAAAAAGTGTCGATAGTGAAGCCATTCTTATAGCGAAAATCGTATGTGACAGAGAGATCGATGTAAAGGATTTGAGCGATAAGATATCTAAGAGGGTTAAATACTCCGATCTGCGATTCGAATTTCAGAGAAGGATTGAAAGGGCAAAAGTTTTGAGTGAGAATGAATTCTTTAACGATTTTGAACTTGAACTCTTTGAAAGGCTTAGAGGAGATTTCGATGAGGAAAGAGATTCGTTAATTGAATTCGTTAAGAGACAGTTCAAATTGATTGACGTTACTACTGTCACGACAGAGGAGAAGGAAATCAAAGAAAGAACTGAAAGAAAGATCGCTAGAAAGCCAAGAACACTTTTAGATTTTATAGGAGGTGGATGAGTTTGTTTCTCGTAAAGGAACTGATCGTAAAGAACTTCAGATCTCATGCGAATTCAACGGTACATTTTGATACGGGTATAAACCTCATATCTGGAAGAAATGGGGCTGGGAAGACTTCGATTTTAGATGCGATCCTAGTGGCTTTATACGGCTCAAGACCGACTGGTTTAAAGAAGGAACAGCTCGTAAGAGATGGAACTAGCGGTTATAGCATAACGCTAAGATTCGATTTAAATGGTAAGGAATACGTTATAGAGCGAAAAAGCGATGGATTTACAAGGCTTAGGGGAGATGTAACGGTTGAAGGCGATGCCGCTGTAACGGCATGGGTTGAAAGGAATATAGGCCCTTCACATGTCTTTACAAGTGCTGTCTACGTTAGGCAAGGCGAAATAGATGAGATAATAAGGGATGAGGATAGCAGAGAGAAAGTCATACGAAGAGTTACAAGAATAGAAGATTTCGAGAACGCTTGGAAGAATATGGGTAAGCTTATAAAGGAGTTTGAGAGGGAGAGGGACAACTATAGGATTTTCATCGAAAAACAAGAGGTTTACATCGCTACAAAAGAGGAAAAGGAGAAAGAGCTAAGGGAGAAGAAGAAAGAGCTGGAGAAGTGTCTTAAGGAGAGATCGAAGCT
The DNA here is from genome assembly GCA_964462505.1 of uncultured archaeon. Classification (GTDB taxonomy): domain Archaea; phylum Halobacteriota; class Archaeoglobi; order Archaeoglobales; family Archaeoglobaceae; genus CAYWXE01. The sequence continues at coordinate 17,972 of CAYWXE010000023.1, forward strand.
CGAAGGAGATGTAAAAGATCTAAAAAACAGGCTTGAGAATCTTGAAAAAACTGCAGAGAAGGTGAGAAAACTTGAGATGGAAAGGCAAAAACTTTTGCAAGTCAAGGACTTGCTTAAGAAGGAGAAATCTACACTAATCGAGAGTATAGACGATTTAGAGAGTAGGATTAAGGAGCTAGAAGAAGAAGTTAAGAGATGTAAGGAGATTGAAAGCGATGCAAAGAGATATATCGAGCTTGAAGGTATATACACGGAGTACAGTAGAAGATTGCAGGAAATCGATTCGGAGATAAATAATCTGAAAGAAGAGAAGAAATCACTTGAATCTGAGCTAAAAGTACTAAACGAAAGGGTTGAAAAGCTGAGGAAACTCAAAAAGTCCTTAAGCGGTATCGAAACGAGGATTAAAGATGTTAAAGAAAAAGCTGAAAAGTGGAGGGAAGTAGAGTTAAAAGTTAAGAGGAGAGAGGAGCTATTTGAAAAGGTAAAGGATTTCGACTTTGAAAAGGTATTTAAGAGCTACGAACTACTCCAAAAGGCAAGAAGTGAAAGAGAGAAGATTCAAAATATCTCTGAAAAGTTAGCTGAAAAGATTTCAGAGTTACAGGCTAGGAGAGATCAAATATTGGAAGACATGAAAAAGGTTGAAAGTGCTGAAGGTGTATGCCCGATTTGCAGGAGAGAGCTAAGCCCAGAGCATAAGAAGAGAATCTTGAATATGTATAGGAATGAACTGAAGGTGTTAGAGGGTGAGCTTTCGAAGTTGTTTGATAAGAGGAAAAAAGTTCTTGAGAGGAGGAGGAAGATAGAAGAGGTATTAAAGAAAGAAGAAACGATTCTGAGTAGAAAGAAACTTGTAGAGGAGTTTTTACAATTAGATGAAGAACTAAGAGGTTTGAACCTTGAAGAGCTTAAGAACAGCTATGAAGAATTTGAAAGACTTAACTTGGAGATGGAAAGACTTAGAGGGCTTTTAGAGGATTTAGAGGGTTTAGAAGAGAGGTTAATAGAATTATCTGAAAAACTCAAAGATGTAGATGCGATTTTAGCAGAGAAGGAGAAGATTAGGGAAGAATTACTCGAGAATTTGGGTTTCGAAAGCTTAGATGAGGTTCTAAAAGAGATGAAATCCTTAAGAGAGAAGTATGAGGAATGGCAGAGGATTAGGAATTCCGAAAGCACGCTTATAGCTGAGAAGAGGAGACTTGAAAACGCTAAGGATAAACTTAGAGAGGTTGAAAATAGAATTGCAGAAGTTGAAAAGTCGTTGGTAAAGATTTCAAAAGAACTCGAAGAAATCGGCTACGATGAAGAACTACATAAGAATTTGAGGGAGCAATACTTAGCGAAATCAAACGAATTATCCGCGATTAACGAAAGAATAGAAAACCTTAAAGATGCTATTGAAGGTATCAAAAGGGATTTAGAGCGATTGAACGAATCAATTAAACAGATTGATGATTATAAGATTAAAATAAAAATAATAGATGAAATTGTGATCCCAGAGCTAAAGAGGATTAGAGAGAAGTTTAGAACTTATAAAAACATGCTCGCTGAAGCTGTGTTTAGAGAGGTCGAAGATTACGCGAGTAAGATATTTGAGGAGATAACAGATGGTAAGTACTCTGGAGTAAGGTTAAAACAGGTTTTTGAGAGGGGAAAGGAAAAGTTAAAGGTGTTCGTTATTCACAACGGGAAGGAAAAGGATATAAGTTACTTAAGTGGTGGAGAATTAATCGCTTTAGGACTTGCTTTTAGGTTGGCTTTATCAAGTTTTATGATTAGGGGTAAAATTCCCATTTTGATATTGGATGAACCAACACCGTTTTTAGATGAGGAGAGGAGAAAGAAGCTTGTCGATATAACGACGAACTACCTGAGGAGAATACCGCAGGTGATAATAGTGTCACATGATGATGAACTGAAAGATGCGGCAGATAGAGTTATATCCGTTGAATACTTGGGAGGTACATCTAAGGTGTATGTGGAGGCTGAGTGATCGAATTCTAAAGGAGTTTTACGAGAAGTTGGATGAGACACTAAAAACGCTTGAAGAAGTAGTTGATAAGATCGATAAGAAGTGGCTTGAGCTTCCAAATCCAATAAAGTGTAAAGCTTATGGCGTTGATGGAAGTAAGGGATGCGAGAAGTTCAGTGGGGTAATAGTTTATGCGATTTCGAGTGTTGCAGTTGGAGATGACATAGTTGAACTGCACGACGTAACAACTTTAAAGCCGTACAAGCATGTAGAAGACAGAATTAGGCTTCACATGTCTTTGCTAGAGCTTAGAACTGGTGCGATGATTGAAGATGCTGATTTAATACTTCTCGATGGAACGCTTAGTGGCTTTATGATGAGATTACCAGTATACGTAGAGAAAAAGAACCTTGAAAACTTTTATGAGATTGAAAACCTCCTAAAAGATTTTTTGGAATTACTCGAACTTTGGTGGCATGAAATAGAGAGAGATACAAAAGCTGGGAGGGGGAGGAGAGAAACACTGCTGAGTAGATCAAATTACTTCAACAGAATTGAAAGGAGTTACAGAATCAACGATGAAAGAGGAGACAAAGAAAACTTAGTCGTGTTTTTAGAATATATAGAGTATTTACACGCTTTAAACAAACTACTCGAAAGAGATGTAGTTTCCGTTGCAAAAACATTTTACACAAACGAACTCGTTAACGCTTACGGATTAACAGATACTCCCGTTTTGGAAATGTTAGCTTTAAAACAGTTTGGTGAAGAAAAAGCGGCTTACATGCCATTTAAGCGTAGAGATCTGGATACACTGGATTCTGAAACATCCCTATACAGATTTGTATTAAAGGAGTTCAAAAACATAAGAGACCTGACAAGAAGTATAAATGCCGCTTTCGTTAGATTTGTGGATTACGGGAACATATATCTGATAGAATCGAATAAAAAAATCGATGACGAGCTCATGGGAATGCTTTTGAGCTTAGAGGCTGGAGGCTATCTGTTACCATTGATATATGCACACAGATATGCTGAGATCAAGAAAAAGGAGCTTAAGAAGATAATAACGAATCTAATAAGTGCTATGACCGATCCGAAATATAGACTACTACTCAAAAAGGGGAGAGATGTGTTCGAGGATTAGGTCTTTGAAAGAACTATCTCAATTGTTGAAACGTTGACTTTTCTACCCTGTTCAGATTCAAGCTCTTCTGTGTCTATGCTTATCTTTTCAAGCTTTAGATTTGGCATAAACCTGTTTCTTACAATCTCCGCAACGTCTACAGCCCTACTTATTGCTCTCCCCCTCGCCTTTATTATTATCTTATCCGCACCCTCGTTTAGCTGTGTGAGAGTTGCGAGTACATAATTCATTATCGGTTTTTGACCGACGTAAACTACTGCCTCTGTCATTTTTTCACCTCCGAGCTAAGGAGTTTAAAAATTGCTATTTAAGCTTTGCTAAGTCTTTATTTTTCAGAATTATTCATTTACATTGGGTTGTGATCTTAAATTCACAGCTTAAAACATTAATGCATAAATATAAATTTTAAAATAAAAATTTTATTTTTAAATTTTTGATCATGTTAATTTTAAACTTTAATTTAATTTTATTAAGTTAAGCTCAGCTTATTTTTAATCGCTTGTATACTTATTATAAGAATACTCAAATAATTTTTCAAATCGCTTGATATCATCAGGATTTGTTAGATCTGTTCTCCAAAATCCACCATAATTTACTGTTAAACTCCTCAACACTTAAACCAACTTCTTCTGGATTGAAATCTTCGCTAAGCCTTATCATTAAATAAGGTGATTGTGTTTTCTTAATGTGGATCTCATAGATATTCCATACAGGCCCTCTCACT
>CAYWXE010000024.1:0-9762 GCA_964462505.1 uncultured archaeon
AGATGTCTGGTAGGCTTGAGGAGATGCCTGGTGAAGAAGGTTATCCTGCATATCTTGCTGCAAGAATTGCAGAGTTCTATGAGAGAGCTGGAAGGGTTAAGACGTTGTGTGGAGAGATTGGAAGTGTAAGTGTTGTTGGAGCAGTTTCTCCACCGGGTGGTGACTTCAGCGAGCCAGTTACGCAGAACACTTTGAGAGTTGTCAAAGTGTTCTGGGCTTTGGATTCAAAGCTTGCAGGTAGGAGACACTTCCCAGCTATAAACTGGCTAATAAGTTATAGCTTGTATGCAGATACCGTGAAAGATTGGTTCGAGAGCAAGTTCCCAGGGTGGAGCGAGCTTAGGAGATGGATGATGGAAGTATTGCAGGAAGAGGCTAACTTAATGGAGATCGTAATGCTCGTAGGAAAGGATGCTTTGCCAGATACTCAGAGAGTTTTGCTTGAAGTTGCGAGGTATATAAGAGATGTGTTCTTATGTCAGTACGCTTATCACGAAGTAGATACTTATTGCTCACCTGAGAAGACTTACTTCATGATGCAAAAGATTAAGGAGCTTAACGACATATTCTACAAGGCGTTAGAGGCTGGAAGGACTGTTGAAGAGATCGAGAACGTTCCGGGTAGAGAAGACTTCGCTAAGGCTAAACTTGTTGAGAATTATAAAGAGGAGTTTGAAAAAGCTATTCAGAAGATTAAAGAGGCTTTGGGGGTGACGTAAATGGTTGAGGCGGCTGTTAAGGAGTATAGGACTATTACCCAAGTTCAGGGCCCATTAATATTTCTTGAGAAGACTGAGCCAGTTGGCTATGGAGAGCTTGTAGAGATCACTCTTCCAGATGGAACAGTTAGAAGGGGGCAGGTATTGGATTCCTGTAAAGACTTCGTAGTTGTTCAGTCTTTTGAGGGGACGAGAGGTATCGATACGAGATCTGCTGTGAGGTTTACTGGAGACATTGTAAAGCTAAACTGCTCAAAGGACATGCTTGGAAGAATCTTGAGCGGTTCAGGTAAGCCAATCGACGGTGGGCCAGAGATTGTGCCCGAAGAGAGGAGACCAATTGTTGGAGCGGCTATAAATCCGTATGCGAGGAAGTATCCAAGGGAGTTTATTCAAACTGGAATCTCTGCAATAGACGGGATGAACACACTTGTAAGAGGTCAGAAGTTGCCTATATTCAGCTGTTCTGGATTGCCACACAACGATATCGCCTTGCAAGTTGCAAGGCAGGCTAAGGTTAGAGGAACTGAGGAGGAGTTTGCTGTAGTGTTTGCGGCAATGGGTATTACTTATGAAGAGGCTTACTACTTCATCAAAGACTTCGAGAGGACTGGAGCTTTGGAGAGGGCAGTAGTATTCTTGAACCTCGCTAACGATCCGGCTATCGAGAGGCTGATTACTCCTAGAATGGCTTTAACTGCGGCAGAGTTCCTAGCTTATGAATACGACTACCATGTGTTGGCAATTCTAACGGATATGACGAATTACTGTGAAGCTCTAAGAGAGATTTCTGCAGCAAGAGAAGAGGTTCCCGGAAGGAGAGGATATCCAGGATACATGTACACAGACTTAGCAACGATCTATGAGAGGGCCGGTAGAATTAGGGGAAGAAAGGGATCGATTACTCAGTTCCCAATCCTCACGATGCCAGCTGATGATATAACACATCCGATTCCAGATCTGACAGGTTATATCACTGAGGGGCAGCTCGTGCTTAGCAGAGAGTTGCATGCTAAAGGTATATATCCACCAATCGACGTTCTGCCATCACTCAGTAGATTAATGAAGGAGGGAATTGGGCCGGGAATGACAAGAGATGATCACAAGCAGTGGAATGACCAGATGTACGCCGCTTACGCAACTGGAGTCGACTTAAGAGGTTTAGTAGCTATAGTCGGAGAAGAGGCTTTGAGTGAGAAGGACAGGAGATATCTAAAATTCGCTGACGAATTCGAGAGGAAATGGCTTAATCAAGGAAAGTACGAGGATAGAGATATCGAATACACACTTGATTTGGGATGGGAAATCTTGGCGATATTGCCAGAGGAGGAACTAACAAAGGTAGAGAGACACTTCATAGAGAAGTATCATCCGAAGTACAGGAAGAAGCCACCTGAGGTTAAAGCAGCTGAAGACAAAGAGAAGAGAGAAGAAGCTGAGGCTGAGCTTACAAAGAGGTAATAATTTCTTATTTTCTTTTTTTCTTTTTCTCTGAGGTGGTTTTATGCCAAACGGTTCGATGAAGGTTAATCCAACAAGACAAGAGCTTATAAAGTTGAGAAGGAAGATAAAGATGGCTAAGAGAGGGCACTCACTGCTAAAGATGAAAAGAGATGGGTTGATAATGGAATTCAGGCAGTTACTTGAAGAGGCTAAGGAGACTATAACAAAGATGATAGAAAAGTACGAGAAGGCTAGACAAAAACTAGCTTTAGCTATGGCCGTTGATGGTGAAGTAGCAGTTAGATCAATAGCTTTGGCTTGTTGTAGGGCCCAGCCGACTTTTGTTATGAAAAAGAAGAACATAATGGGGGTCGTAGTTCCAGTTATAAAGAGAGAACCCATTAGGAAGTGCATTATAGATAGGTATGGAGTTTTAAGCACAACTGTTAGAATAGATGAAGCTGTAGCGGCTTACGAGGAATTAGTTGATTCGATATTAGAGGTAGCTGAGATCGAGACAACACTAAGGAGATTGATAGATGAGATAGAGAGAACGAAGAGAAGAGTTAACGCTTTAGAGTATAGAGTCATTCCTGGAATGGAAGAGATGGCAAAGTTCATAACGTTTAAGCTCGAGGAGATGGATAGAGAGAACATAATAAGGTTGAAGAAACTCAAGACTAAAAAAGCTGCAAGGTGACACTCTACTTTTTATTTATTCTTACCCATATTGCACAAACTTTATGACATCTTGCTTTGTTTTTGAAGTTCAAAATAGATTTAATGTATATTTATTTTAATACTATTTTCCAATACTTAAGAGAATTACAAATCCCTAAGTTCGTAATCGAAAAAACTTTTTACTCCTTCACTATCTCTTTTGCATGGATAGGTTTACTATAGCGTTTATAGCTGGTGTAATAGCTGTAATAGCTGTTCTTGGAGCTATAGCGTATTACTCCGGCTTAATGTTTCTGATAAGGCTAATACTCGGAATACTCTACGGATTACTCGCAATAGCTTTTGCAGTTCTCTTTGGGATACTCGTATACGCAAAATCGAAGTACTCGTTATTTGCATTAATAGGCTTAGTTTCATCAGGCTATGCGACATATCAATGCTACACTTGGAATGAGCCGATGCACATCGCCTACATAACAATTGCATACATCCTAGCGGCTGTAATAGGGCTTTGGTGGATTTCTGAGCCAGATTTAAGCTTAATAGAGAGACTTAGAAGTGCAAAATCCTTAGAGAAATCTGGAAATTTCAAAGCGGCTGCGAGGAAGTACGAGAAAAAGGAGGACTATATAAAAGCGGCTGAATGCTATCTCAAAGCGAATATGCCAGAATCCGCGGCTTGGTGTTATGAAAAAGCCGAGAAGTACGCCAAAGCTGCTGAGATTTACGAAAGACTTGCAAAAGAGAAAAACGAATCTTATTACTGGAAAGAAGCTTATGAATTCTACAAGAAGGCTGGATTAAAGAATAAAGCGGCTGAATGCCTTTCAAATTATGCAAGAGATGAGCCTTGGTATTGGGAAGATGTTGCTAAGCTGTATGAAGAGATTGGAAATAGAGAGAAGGCGATTGAGGCTTGGAAGAACGCTTTAGATTACTACATCAAAGAAGCTAAGGAAGAAGGAGTGTTCTGGGAAGATGTAGCAAAGATATACGAAAAACTTGGAGATCTCGAAGGATTTAGAGAGGCTATGATGAAGTACTTAGACTACTGTAAGAAGGAGGCTGAAAAGGATCCAGCATGGTGGAAACACGTCGCAGAGGCTTATGAAAAACTTGGACTGGAAGATGAGGCTAAAGATGCAAGAAAGAGGTATGAAGAATTTAAATCCTATCAAGTTCATAGTGAACGATGACTATGCACTGATCTGCTTGAAGTGATAGTGGTGAAACACATACCAACTCCCTTGCATATCTCATCACTACTTCTTCATCCTCACCTTTAACCCCTATGTGATCACCTAAAATGAACAACGGATTCCTCATAGATTTTGCAAGTGACCTTATATCTCTTCCATCCTCTCTCAAGTAGTAGATCTCATATCTCTTCGACAACTCTTCGAGCAAATCTACTAACCCCTTCTTTGATATGTAAACTCCTGAGCCGACTTCTCTCCAATTCTCATCAGCCTTAAAACTTAAAGCCTTTCTGAGATGACCTGCGATGTTTCTCTCATCTGGGGACATCCTCCTCACTTCGTAGCCAGTTATTTTCACGGCTTTTGGTGGTTCTGGAGGACCTAAGAGCAGTAGGTAAACCTCTACATCTCTCCTTATCCCATGGGATACAAAAAGGGCTTGTGCAACACACCTACACAGTATATCTATCCTACCAGCTCCTGGCAAATCGTTAAGTTTGAAGGGTTTTGTTACAGCCTTGTTTCCGATTATAAGGAAAGCTCTCATCTCTTAAAGAATTAATTTAAGCGTTATAAATGGATTATTATTTAAATTAAATATCATTATGCTAGCTCCTCTTTCTCTTTAAAAGTGAAGGTAGATGTATTACGTATCTCCCGTTCTCCTGTAGTGCTATGACTATCCCTTCTCCAGAAAGGAGCTTCTCTATGTTAATCTCGTACTGCCCGGGGGCAATTATCCTTATGCTTTCGATACCCATTTTAGAGTACTCCTCTCTGATCTCATCTACAACCTCTTTTTTCTCCCTCTTCTCCTTTGGTATGTATATGAACCTGTTGTTTCCACACTCACATCCGTTGAGTAACCTCATATCACCATCGGGATAAATCTTGCCACATTTCGTGCATTTATGTGGCATGGTATCACTCTATCAAAGCCTTAATTATGTCTTCTCTCTTCTCAAGGGTTTTAAGTCTATTAGCGGGGCCTATAACCGTTAATCTACTTTCCCTTTTTCCGAGTATCTTAGAGAGAATTGATTTACTCTTCTGTGGATACGTCTCAACTTCTATCCCTATGAAGTTCTCGTGATCTATTTCAAGCATTGTCAATTCTATTAGCTTAGCCTCCTCTTCAGGAGTTAACCCCTTTTCCAGTACTACGATCTTTCCCTCCTTTACGTTATCTAAGATCATCCTCAGTTTTTCCATTGAAGACATCTTTTCCAGTAAATCCTTCGAAATCAAGTTGAGCTGAACTGTCATAGCAATCACCCGAACATCTCAGCCATGGCTTTGTACAAGCTGTCTATATTTATACCCTTCAAAGCCGAAACCGGAACAACTTGATGTTGTGGAAATGCAGATTTTATCCTTGCAGGAGATGCATTTGGTAAGTCTATCTTGTTTGCAACGATTATGAGTGGTAGTTTTCTCGCCTCTATGTTTCCTATGATTGTTATGTTTACTTGTGTGAACGGATCTTCTGTTGAATCCATCACCATTAGAACACCATCTAAATCATCTAACCACTTTATCGCCTCAATAACTCCTTCTGTAGCCTCTTTAGCTCTCCTTTTAGCCTCTTCTTCACTTAAGCCATACTTCATGAAGTCGTGAAAGTCTATCTTAGTAGCCAATCCTGGAGTGTCAACGATATCAAGTGTTAGGGTTTTTCCATCGACTTCTATTTTTACTCCCTCTCTAAGCCTTGCCCTCCTCGTCTCATGTGGTATATCGCTTGGAGATCCAATAATATCTCCAACCCAGTCGAGTAAAATTCTGTTCGCAAGCGTTGTCTTTCCGGCATTTGGAGGGCCATAAATCCCAATTTTAACTCTGTCCTTTTTGAAGAAGAGCTTGAAAATGAATTTAAACTTCTTCTTTATAGCCAATATCAGCCCCATTACTTAACACCTCTATCAAGCTTTAATAAAACTTATCGTCTAAATCTAAGCAGAAGCAGTAGAGATATCGCAAATACGGCAATGCTTGGGATTGCAAATATAGGATTAAACTCCTTCTTTATATTACCCACTATAAAATCCGCTACTTTTTCACTCTCTATTATTAAAGCTATCTCTCTGTTCAACTTCAAGCCGTATAAGTTAAGGTTTGCGGAGGTGATGAGAACTCTGTTATCTGCAACTACAACTTTTCCATGAATACCTCTAACAAACAGTGTTTTGACACCCAAGTCATTTAGGTGATTTAAATCTGACTTCTTTTTGTATCTCGAATCTAACACTACTAAAACCTCTGCACCACTATTCTTAGCTATCTCAATTGCTTTGAAGAGTTCTGATTCGTTTTTGTACCATTTAAAACTTATATATGGTGCTTCTATGTACAACCTCCTCTCAGCTGAAGATATGAAATCGAAAATCGGATTGTAATCTGGAAGGATGTAGAGTGTAATATTCGCTTTGAATTCTATTTCTTTTCCCTTTTCTGTAACTCTTACCTCTTTCCAGAACTCGCATTTGCTAGGTTTGATCATTGTTTCATATCTCAAATCGTTTTTTAATAAATTCATCAAAGCCTTAGAAATGCTTTTACTCTTAAACTCAACTATATAACCCTTTTTTGTGAACCTCCAGTTTTCAGTCGTTACAACGACTTTACTACCGTTTACTGCAAATTTGTAATGAAAGCATCTATAAGATTTAGATTTCAAGAAGTGAACATTCTTATACATCAACTCTTGGCATGGGATGGATACAGGAGAGGAATCGACGTATAACTCTTCAACACCATCGATAATTCTCGAAAACGTGTAACTCGCAACAACTCCACTCACGTTGTAATTACAAGGCGAAATCAAAATCCTTCCATTTACGAAATCGCTTACAGGCTTGAAATCGCTCCAGTCTTCATATCTAAAATCCCAACTCCTTTCAGTTCTGAAGTAGATCACTCCTTCATCTAAAAATTCTATGTCTTTACCGTAGTAAAAGCAATCCCTACTTCCATTTTCGATTAAACAGATTTCTTCTCCTCTATTTGATAGAGCAAAACCTCTTGGAAACTCCAAATCTGCTATGAGGTTAAAATGCCTATAAAACTCCGTCTTGTTCTTAGTTGCAATGTGCAAACCTTTATCAGCAAATAAGGTCGATTCACCGTCACTCAAAACACAACTCGAATTACAGTAAAACTCTACGAATTCTGAATCGTCTAAGCCGTATGGATTTGGACAGATCTTTAGCAGTAGCAATAGACTAATGATTAATACCGATTTCATTTCTTAGCTCACCTATTGTAGCAAACCTCTCCGCTATGACGTTATGCTGATGTATACTCTCCTCGTTTTCCTGTCTTAGAAAGACGAGTATGTCATCTGGAATCTCTGGGAATGTTTCGAGTATCTTTACAGCCATAATTCTAACACTGTCCTCAACGAATCTCGGATTTCTATGTGCTCTCTTAACGACTTCGAGTTCGTCCCCTCTCTTCAGTATTTCAAAGGTCTCATAACTCATAGAGCTCTTAGCTATTTCTATGAGCTTATCTATCGGTGCAGAAAACCTGTCATCCACCTGAATTTTTATCGTCGCTTTTCCCCTTTGGTTATGAGTTGCGACTGGAACTACTTCAAATATCTTCTTAATCTGCTCCTCGCTAAATCCGGCTTTTAGCAGTTCATCTAACGCCTTAGCCTTGACGAGTTCTTGGGCACATGGACATGCGGTGATTCCAGTGACTTCTACTCCAACGAAAACTATTTGATCTCCACTTCTCGAAATCTTCGCTTCGCTAAATATCTTAACCACCTCTTGAGTTCTCTGCTTTGTAATCGGTGTTCTCTTCCTCATTATTAGCTCAGAGGTCATGAGAACTTCCGCTTTACTCGCGTATTCGTGCCTCTCAAGTAGGTTTTTTGCTATTTCAACGACTAGCATTTCAACGTTCTTTATTGGTTTAGCTGTGAGTGCTTCAATTACTTCATCTACAACTTCAAAATTTCTACTGAGGTTTACACCCTTTAAGTGAGGTGGTAAATCTACAAAAACGTCGAAGTTTGAAATGAGTATTATAGGTCTCTTTCCCTCCCTCAAAACCTGAACGAGCTTTTTTATACCCCTTGCACCGACTCTACTCAGACTTATGGGAACGTCTGGCTTCAATAGTTGAATATCTGGTAGCATAAAAAATCCTAATATTCAATCGTAAAAAGTATTCGATTTGAGATAAATTTAAGTGTGTGAGAGTTTCCGTTGGATTATGAGGATAATCGAAGAAAACTTAAGGGGGAGAGGTGGAGAGATAAAGCTCATCCCTGAAACAATTGATGACCTATGGCATTTGAGATTTGTAATTGAAAGGGGAGATAGAGTTTACTCCCTGACTAAGAGAACTGTTTCGAGTGACGATAAGTTGAGGAGCGATAAGGAGAGGATTACCGTAAGGTTGGGTTTGGAGGTTGAGAGGGTTGAATTCCACAAGTTTTCGAAAAGGTTAAGGATTTCTGGTAGAATCATCGCCGGTTTAGACGAATCGAGTTATCACACGATAAGTATAACTCCCGGAAAGGAGCTGAGCATAGTTAAAGATCTGTGGAGGGATGAGCAGATTAAGAGGCTTAAAGAAGCTGAGGAAACTTCAAGAAGGCCTGAAATAGTTATCTTAACGATTGAAGAGGGCGAAGCTATTGCAGGAGTTGTTAGGCAATGGGGTGTTGAGGAGTTGTTTGAGGTTAGAACTGGATACGGAAAGGGAATGGGAGACTTTAGAAGGGAGTTCTTTGGTGAAGTCCTATCTAAACTCGAAAACACGGAGTTTAGGTATTTGATCATAGCGGGGCCTGGATTTACTAAGAAAGATTTCTATGAGTTTATGAAGGGGAAAAATCCAGAGATTGCCAAGAGATCTATCGTTACAGATACATCCTCCATAGGGCAGAGGGGATTTTTAGAGGTTTTAAAGAGAAGAGTTATCGATAAAATCGTTGGAGAGCTTAGAATTGCTGAAGAAGCTGAATACATAGATCTACTGCTTGAAAGGATTGCAAAGGGTGAAAGGGTTGCATATGGGTTGGAAGATGTAAAAAAAGCTCATGAATTCGGGGCTATAGAGGTTTTACTAATTGCAGACGAGTTTTTGTTGAAGGAGAGGGAGAAGTGGGATTTAGATATGTTCATGAGGGAAGTAGAGGATATGAGTGGAAAAGTCGTTATAATGAGCACTGATTTCGAGCCGGGAAAGAGGCTTATGAGTTTGGGCGGAATTGCTGCTTTGTTGAGATTTGAATATGTATCGTAGGGGGCATATAGGTTTATCTTTGCTTATACTATCGCCCTTCATAAACACTCTAGGACTTGAATTCGTAGCTCTATCTGTTTTCTTCTCAATTATACCAGACTTAGACGTAAGGCTTGGGATTAGGCATAGGGGAATAACTCACAACGTAACGTTTGCAGCATTTTTAACCGTTGTTCTATGCTATATCCTTTATATATTCGACTTAGAAATCTTTTTGAGTTTTTCAGCTTTTGTAGGAATTGTATTACATCTGATTGGAGATTTAATAACACACCAAAAATTTGCTCCACTCTACCCATTTGTGAGGAGAAGAATAGCTTTTAAAATCGTTAAAAGTAATAACAGATTTGTAAACGATTTACTACTCCTCGCAGGTACTTTAACCTTTACGTACTTCTACATTTTTGCTAAGTGTTGAAAATCTATTTTCTAGTAAGGGTGCAGTATCATACTTCATT
>CAYWXE010000024.1:9862-21314 GCA_964462505.1 uncultured archaeon
TTTATAATAATATAATTTTTTAACTTAATAAAATTAAATTAAGATTTCATTCATAAATATAAATAATAATAAAATAATATGTAATTCATAATTGAATAGTTTCTATATTAGCTCTATAAATAATATTAAATGGTTAACTTGATTAGCAAGAAGTAAAAACTTCTTCACATGTTTACAGCGTTTGCACCAGCTCTCGTAGATTACATACATGTAATAGACGAGTTCCCAATTAAAGGAGGGCATGCGGTTGTTAGATCAACTCATAAGATGCCGGGTGGTGCTGGATGTAATGTTGCTCATAACATAGCTAAGTTAAACGTTAAATCAATGATATATACAACCCTTGGTAGAGATGAAGATGCCGAATTCTTCATAAGAAATACCTCAGCTAAGGTCATAGCGAATTATACCCACGATCTCACTGGAAGAGTGGACATATTCGTCGATAAAACGGGTGAAAGAACCTTCTTTGTCCATCCGAATGCTGCTGGAAGGCCGTATGTCGATGTAAAGCCGGGAGAATACCTCTACTTGGATCCGTTCCCAAGCGATGAAAGCTTTGAAATCCAGTTGAACATTGCTAAGAATGCTGACAGCTTCGTTATATTAAATCCAGGTTTTCCATACGTGTCACTTGGCTTTAAAAAGTTATCAGAGATACTCGAATACGTCGACTTATTGATTCTCTCTGAATTCGAATTCAAATACTTAGGAGTTAGTGTTAAAGATGTTCTTAAATTCGTAGATTACTTGGTTATAACCCAAGGTGCAAAGGGAAGTAGATGTTACACGAAGAGTAAGAGCTTTAAAGCCGAAGCCTTTAAAGCTAAGCCAATTGATACAACTGGTGCTGGCGACGCGTTTGCAGCAGGCTTCATATACTGCTTCATGAACGAATTTCCATTAGACGTCTGCCTAAAAATCGGAAATTTCTGTGGAGCTTACAACGTAGAGAGAATTGGTGCTAGGAATTTCCCGAGTATCGACGAAATCGAGGAGGTTTTATCAAAGCTCTAAAGATTTATATTTCAGAAACGATTTTTGAGCAATGGATTGGAAGAAATGGAGACACGTAACAAAATTAGACCCAGATAAGAAGAACACTGACGAAATACTAAGAGCTGTTGCAGACAGTGGAACTGATGCAGTTATGATTTCTGGAACTCAAAACGTTACATACGAGAAGACAAAGGATTTACTCGAAAGGGTTAAACGCTACGACTTGCCTACGGTTGTAGAACCGTCTGATCCAGCTAATGTCGTCTACGATGCCGATTATCTATTCGTTCCGATTGTGTTAAACTCAAGGGATTCCGAATGGATTGTTGGTAAGCATAGGAGTTGGGTTTACATGAATTACGGAAGTGAGGATTTCCTCAAAGTTTTGGATTCAGTGATTTTTGAGGGTTACATAGTTTTAAATCCAGATTCTGCTGTTGGTAGAGTCACAAACGCGATTAGCGATATAGATGCTAGGACAGCTGCATGTTATGCGATAGTTGGAGAGAGGATTTTGAAGTTACCGATAATATACGTTGAATACAGTGGAAAATTTGGAGATCCAAGTGTTGTCGAAGAGATAAGGAGATCGATAAGGTCTGCGAGGTTGTTTTATGGGGGTGGTATAGACAGCAGAGAAAAAGCCGAAGTCATGCTGAAATATGCTGATACAATTGTAGTCGGAAATGTTGTTTACAGAAGTATTGAAGCATACCTTGAGACAATCCCATGAAAGCGATTTGGCAGTTGTTAAGGCTTGAACATGGATTTATGTACGGGTTAGGAGTTTTAGCTGGAATATACATAGCAAATCCAAGTTACGATGATTTTACAAAGATCTTATTCGGATTTTTAACTGCTGTTTTTTTACAGGCTTCTGCTTTCGCTTTAAACGATTACTTAGATTACGAGGTGGATATAGCAAATAAAAGGCTTGACAGACCACTTGTAAGAGGTGAGTTAAAGAGGGAATCTGCGTTGATAATAGCAGTTCTGCTCTTACCCTTTGGACTTGTATCTGCATTTCTGATATCACTTAACGCTTTTTTATTGGCAACTCTTATCGTTATGCTTGGTTATGCATACAATTTCAAATTGAAGGAGTATGGAGTGATTGGAAATGTTTACATAGCACTTTCAATGGCTGTTCCATTTGTGTTTGGTAGTATAATAGCTGTTGATAGCATAAATTTTGGAGTGCTACTATTATCTCTCATAGCTTTTCTCTCGGGATTTGGAAGGGAGGTTATGAAGGGGATTGAAGATGTCGAAGGGGATTCAATAAGAAACGTTAGAAGTGTTGCAAGGGTTATGGGTTTAAGATTCGCATCTATTCTATCCGCTTTGCTATTCCTCTTAGCAGTTCTATTGAGCTTTTTTCCGCTCTTGTTCATTGAGACTTACAGAGATCTTAAATACTTAATCCCAATAGCAATTGCAGACTGTATGTTCGTATACACTGTATTTAAACTTGTGAAGAGATATGAAAAGGGGTATATCAGAAGCTATAGGAAAACTACGCTAACTGCCATGCTTTTTGGCTTGATTGGATTTTTACTCGGTGCATTTTGATTTTTAGTTTTTTAAATTATTATTCAATGTTATTAATAAAATATATTATATGAAGTTATATCACCTTCTTAGGGATCTATTCAAGACGTATACTGCAACTATCAGAGTTCCTAGGTTTAACAAAGCTCTGTATACTGGAGCTAATTTGTATCCAATCCAGATCGATATAAACTCATTTAAAGCAAAGTACAATCCACAGATCGATACTATTACCAAGATCAACGCGATTACTGTGATAACTTTTCTTATAGCTTCTTCAAACCTGATCTCCAAGCGAGAGCACCTCCTATAGCTATTAATCCAATAACAATTTCAAATCCAGGTGTAGCAACCATTGACTTACCATAACTCGTCATGGGATAATGCCTCTCTACAGGTGTTGGCATCGGTATAGCCGCCATTTCTTTAGGTTTTACGAACTTCTCGACTTCAAACTTTACCTCTTCCTCGCTTACATTCTTTGGAATTCTCTTTGTAGGTGCAAGGTTTAAACATCTACTCCAAGATTTTATCAAGTAATCGTTCTTCCACGCTTCGAGCTTTATTAAGTAGTTGTAATCCTTTACAACTTCTAAATCGCTCTCAACAACAGTTGTTTTCCCGCTTGTTAAGTTTAGTGTTAACCACTTGTCAGATGTCAGCACATTCGATTCAAACTGAATAGCCTTTATGTGAAACTTAACAGTGTAGCTCTTTAGAGCATCTATGTAAAACCTCGCTTTAACGGTAACTCTATCACCCTTTACAGATTTTACTTCAAAATCCACATCCCTTAGCAATAACTTTAACTCCTTCTCCTTCGGAATTAGTGTTCTTAAGTTCTTAAGTATCAGTCCTGTTGAAGAAATAGTCTTATCTCCTTTGATAATCTCAAACATCACTCTGTAATTCTTATCCTTTTCAAAAGATATAGTGATGTTTAACTCGTTTGCGTCTTTTGGAATACTAATAGTTCTCCTTTTAAGCAAGATATCTGTGGCGTAATCGTAAACGGAAATAGAGAGATTTGCACTTAAAACCCTAGACCTCTTAATCTTTACAAAGAACGTTATATCTGCACAACTGTCGTTTAATTTGCTGAGTTTTAGATCTACCCTCTCGATGTATGCGTATTCCCTCTCTTCATGTGCAAATACTGAAATTGCTATTGCAACTATTACTATTACCACTAAGCTCGCGACAACGATCTTACCGTTCACAGATCGATTTCACAGATCAGTACTTAAATCTTTTTTATTTGTTAGATTTTATTTTTGTCATGAACCCATATCTCACCGTTGAAGTAAACCTCCTTTTTCCATATCGGTAAGATCGATTTGACGAGCTCAATTCCATCTATAAGTGGTTTCCAGATGTCTTTCCTGCTCTTACCAACAACTGCAATGTAAACTATATCTTCTTTCGGCATAACCCTTCCAACTCGATGATATACTTTCGCATTTTCGATGTTTTCATAGCTCTTAAGCCTCTCCTCCAATTCTCTCAGCTTTTCATAGAAGACTTCTTCGTATACTTCGTATTCGAGCCATTTAACTCTTTTACCATTTGAAATCCCCTTAACAAATCCAACAAAAATTCCGATAGCTCCGCATTCATCTATTTTAGCATCTTTTACATCCTTTAAAATTGATAAAACAGATTTGTACTTTGGAGCTTTTAACACCTCATCGAGATCCTTAACCTCTGGAATTTCAAAGCCAAATACATCCCTTAGGTATTCTGGATTGAAATCCAAAAAGGCTGCAAAGTCGAATACGTGCGAAATCATCTCTACTACTCTCTTCAATTCAATCGATGTTACAAGCTTAAAGTCTTTTTGAAGGGAATTACATACGATTTCTTCGCCATATCTTCTAATCTCGACAATTGATCCGTATTCAGACAATTCAGATCTCAAATGCTCCCAGTTTTTCGGTATGAAAACCCTCATAAACCTACACCATCCCACAGTACAAATCCTGCACAACTCTACAGTTTACCATCACCCTATTTCCACTCACAACTATCTCGGCACATGTGGCAATTGATAGCCTAGGCTTAGTAGGGCTTCCAGGGCATAAAACTAATACGTTCTTAAACTTCTCGAGTACAAAGCGGTGTACATGCCCAAATATCAAAACGTCAACGCCCAATTCCATAGCTTTGTAACCTAAATCGTGGAACTCGTTTAAGTAGTTTCCTTTGTGAACTAATCCAAATTTAACACCTTCTACTCTAAACACCTCAATATCTGGAAGCTCTGCACTTATCTTTTCGTCATCGCTATCACCTCTTACAGCTACTAAATCGTATTTAGTGAAATCCTTGTATACGTTATACGTTTCGAAGTCTCCAGCGTGAACGACTAAATCGGCGTTATCCATTAAATCTTCAAGTCTCTTCGGAATTCTCCAATCGGTTAAATGCGTATCTGAAATTGCTACTATCTTCTTCATATCAAAGCCCTCAACGCCGCCTCTCTCATAATTTCTACGGGAGCATCTAGCCCCGTCCAGATCTTAAAAGCCTCCGCTCCCTGATATACCAGCATGTCTAAGCCATATACAACCTTACAACCCCTTTTCTTAGCCTCTCTTATCAGTGGCGTTTCTATTGGATTGTAAACTATATCAAAAACGATAACACCCTCTTTTAGCATTGATGTCGGAACTGGGAGTTTCTGTTCAAACCCTTTCATACCGAGTGGAGTTGCGTTTACGAGGATGTCTATTTTACCCTTTAGATCTTCAATTCTATCATATGGATAAAATAAACACTCCCCATACCTTCTAACCCTTTCTGCAAGTTCTAATCCCCTTGATGGTGTTCTGTTCGTCACAACGACTGTTGCCCCCCTTTCAACTAATGCAAACGCTATAGCCCTGCCAGCACCTCCAGCACCTACGATTAAAACGACTTTATCCTCAACGTCTACTCCACTCCCTTCTAACGCTTTAATCGCGCCATATGCATCCGTGTTGTATCCAACCATGTTTTCCAAGTCTATTGTATTCACAGCACCTATTTTCGACGCAAAACTATCGGCTTTAACGAATTTTAAGACTTCTTCTTTATAGGGGATTGTAACGTTTAAACCCTTAAATCCCAAGGCTCTTGCACCGAAAACAGCTCTTTCTAAATCATCTGGCTTGACTTCAAATGCCAAATAGATACCATTCACTCCTAAGTGCTTTAAGGCTGCGTTGTGCATATTTGGTGAGACTGAATGTTTAATTGGATATCCCACTAAGCCGAGATACATCATATCTCTAATATCTACATTTTATAAAATAAATATAAGGTCACAACTAATTTTATAAATATATTTATATAAATAATAATATTTATTACTATACAGATATTAATGTCATACATCTATAGTCAAATTATATAGCCAATGAATAATTTTTATATACTATGAAAATTTTATCTTTTTATTTTTATTATTATAAATATATATAATTATATAAATTACTTCTTTCCCCCTAACACATCAAAGAAATTTTCTATAAATTTAATAACATAAATCATAACTGTCAAGCATAACTCGCAGGAGATATAATCATTGGATTTAATATACTAAACCGTTAGAGGTTTCATTAATGAGAAAAGGTATAACATACGAGAGAAGGCTTATAGAAGAGCTTTGGAAGAGAGGATTTGCCGCGATAAGAGTTGCTGGAAGTGGACTCATCAAGTTCTCCCCAGATATAGTCGCTGGGAATGGAAAGAAGTATTTAGCAATAGAAGTTAAAATGAGAAAATCTCTGCCATTGTATATCAACGAAACTGAAGTTAAGGATTTAGAGGTGTTTGCAAACAGATTTGGGGCTGAAGCGTATATAGCTTTAAAACTCCCACGAGCGGATTGGAAATTTTTTAAACTCGATTCACTTAAGGAGACCAAGACTGGCTATAAGATCGATAATGAGTTATACAATACGGGGTTAAGCTTAGATGAAGTATTGGGCAAATTTGTTCAGAGGAGGTTTGAGTACTAACTTCATACATTCCCAGTAAAACTAATCTCTTTTAAAACGATACCACATTTTGATGAGAGTATACGATACGATGTCAAAGGGTTACGTCGAGCTGAAGCTTGGTGATGTTGTTAAGATGTACGTATGCGGTATTACAGCTTATGACTACTCTCACATAGGACATGCGAGGAATGCAGTGTTCTTCGACACTGTCAGAAGATTTCTTGAGTTTAAAGGACATAGAGTGATTTTCGTTCAGAACTTCACGGATATAGACGACAAAATAATAAAGAAATCTATAGAAACAAAGAAGACTGCAAAAGAGGTATCAGAGTACTTCATAGCTGAATACATAAGGGATATAAGTGCCTTAAACGTAAAGACGACTTTTGCACCAAAGGTTACCGATCACATAGACGACATAATCAAAGCCGTTCAGGAGTTAATCGAGAAGGGATTTGCATATGAGGTTAAAGGAGATTACGGCTATGACATCTATTTCCATGTGCCTGCGTTTGAGAGCTATGGAAAACTGTCCGGTTACAGCTTAGAGGAACTCGACAGACATAGAATTGAGCCAGATGAGAGGAAAAAAGATGTGAAAGATTTTGCACTGTGGAAATCAGCTAAAGAAGAAGATTTTAAAGCAAAATCGTATTTCGAGTCTCCTTGGGGCTTAGGGAGGCCGGGATGGCATATAGAGTGCAGTGTTTTATCCGCTAAATACCTCGGAGTTCCATTCGATATACACGGTGGCGGAAGGGATTTGATATTTCCACATCATGAAAACGAAAGAGCACAGAGTTATGCTCTATTCGGAGTTGAACCAGTTAAATACTGGATTCACAACGACTTCGTCACAGTAAACGGTGAGAAGATGAGTAAAAGCTTAGGAAACATCGTTCGAATCAGAGATGTTTTGAGTAGATATAACGGAGAGGTTTTGAGGTATTTCCTGCTTTCATCCCATTACAGAAGTCCGTTAAACTACTCCGAGGAGAATTTGAAAGCCGCTAATAAGGCTTACAATTACCTCCTGAACACTTTAACAGTAATCGACATGGAAATAGCTTATCTCAAGACATTTGGCATCGATAGAGAGGGTTTTGTATATACCAGCTATCTCGATAGGTTCATCAAAGCCATGGAAGAAGACTTCAATACAGCTAAAGCGATTGCAGTTATGCATGAATTTGCATCTCATTTAAACAAGAACGTATATCTAATGGATCTAAACTCCTTAGAGAAAGCTTTTAAGGAGTTTAAGACTATGGGCTGGATTTTAGGCTTGTTCGAAAATTACAGAAGAGTTCCAGTGTTAACAAAGCGAGATGTTGAAAAAATAGTTGAGAGGGAAAAAGCGAGAAAGGAGAAGAGATTTGATATCGCAGACAATATCAGATATGAATTCAAAGAGAGAGGAATTTACCTAATAGATACTCCAAAGGGAACGAGATGGAGAACTTGAGATCTCTAAATTCAAAACTAGAGAATCTTAGAGAATTCATAAGGGAAAAGGGCCGTAATGGATTAGTGGTATCGTTCTCGGGTGGTGTTGATAGTGCAACTCTGACAGCTATTTGTATAGATTTAATCGATGAAGTCATTGCTGTAACTGTTAAATCGGAAGTAATGCCGGAATCAGAGTTTAGAGATGCTAAAAGAATTGCAAAGGAGATAGGAGTAAAACACTACGTTGTAAACGTTGAAATACTATCGAATGAAGAGTTCGTAAGAAACTCGAGAAACAGATGTTACGTTTGCAAAAAGATAATGATTAAAAATATCAAATCTTTGGCTAAGAGTTTTGGAATAGATGTAATCCTCGATGGAACAAATGCGAGCGATTTACGATATGAAAGACCCGGATACAAAGCTATCCTTGAAGAGGGAATTTACTGTCCATTCGTTTACGCCAAAATTACTAAGGAGGAGGTGAGAGCTATAGCAAGAGATCTCGGCTTATCCTTTTACGACAAGCCCGAGAATTCATGTTTAGCTACAAGAATTCCGTTCGATGAGAGGATAACAATTGAAAGGCTTAAGAGAATTGAAAAAGCGGAAAAAGTTGTTAAGAGTCTCACGGGAATAGGATTTGTAAGAGTTAGAGATCACGGATATTTGGCAAGAATTGAGGTGAGAAGAGAAGATCTAAGCAGATTTTTGAGATGTAATATCGACAGAGTCGTTAGGAGTCTTAAGGATTTAGGCTATGAATTCGTGACGCTCGAAGGTTATAAAAAATATTAAAGCTTATGTGATCTATGACTTTGTTCGATTGGGGAACTTACAACGGGAAGAATAAACTGCACATAGCCGAACTGTTGGGGATGTCTCTTACAGAGATAATTCCATACGACTTCACGAAGAAGACCTCTACAGATAAATACTTTAGAGAATACGGAGAGATAGCAAGGGTTTTTAGAACGATTACAGCTCATGCCCCCTATTATAGCACTGTATCCGAAACAAAGATAAAACTCGAAAAGGCGAGGAGAGGTTTAATATCTTCAGCAAAAAAAGCTGAAATTGCCAATGCAGAGTTTTTCAACTTACACTTGGGTGGTAAACTCGAAGATTTAGATAAAACCATTGAAATCGCAAGTGAAACGATAGACGAGATACTGAAAAACACAGAAGATATAATAGTTTCACTCGAAACGACCTATTCTGCATACAACCTCGGCTCGATTGATGAGATAAAGGCAATAATGGAAACTCTGAACTCTGATAGGGTAATAATTTCCCTACAACTCGAAAACGACTGGATGAGAGAGAAGAAAGTCTATAAAACTGGCTTGTATCATTTAGCATCAAAAGAAACAGATGAAGACTTTTGGTTGAGGATTTTAAAGAAATCACTGGAGCTTAACCGTGGGAAATACCTATCATTGAGGTTTTCTCAAATAACTGGAGTTAAGATGAGAGGAGTTGTCGTGAAGAAAAGAGTTCCGTTGGGAATGGGTTATCCAGACGTTGAAACACTTGTAAAGGCAATCGCGAAGTTCTTAGTCAAGGAGATTTACGATAGAGATTTGGATACAAAAGTTCACTTCATATACACTGGAATTCCAGAAACGAAGTATGGAGATGCTGTTCAACTCTATTCAAAGCTTGCGAACGAAATAATTCCATTGATAAGATGAAGCTCAGACCGTATCAAAGGGATGCATTGAATTACGCTTTAAAAGAGGGAAAAGCTGTAGTTGTTCTACCAACTGGAACTGGAAAGACGATAGTGGGTGCATATTTTTTAAGAAATTTATTCAAGAAGGGAATTAAAAGAGCACTTGTATTAGTTCCAACGCGAATACTCGTTGAGCAAACCTACAGCGTTTACAAGAGCTTGGGCTTGGATTCTGAAAGGGTTTACGGGATACATCCAAGAGATGTTAGGGCAAAGATTTGGAATAGGTGTAAAATCGTGATATCTACTCCAGAAACCGTTTACAACGATTTGGATTTAATTGAAGGAGTTGATGCAATTGTAGTGGATGAATGTCATCATGCAGTCGGAGATGACGCATATGCAAAGGTTTTGAGGACTATAGATTGCGATTACAAGTTGGGCTTATCTGCATTCATACCCAAGAAAAGGAGAGGGGAGATAGAGGATTTAATAGGTGAGATTAAAGAGTGGAGAGTTTCAGACGTAAAACCGTTTGTTCCCGAATGGATAGGTGATGTGTTCGAAACGAGATTCGATAGATATGAATTAGATGTATACGATGAGATTGACAAGAGGAGAAATCTCGCTAAAGGTTCTGAAAAGCTCATATACACATCTGCATTGAAATTCTTTGCAAAAGAGGGAGCTTTAGCTTTAAAGGATAGTTTAAGTAAGAAAACCAAGCTTTCAAAGCTCTTAGAAGATTTAAGAGATGAAGTCGAATCTCTTAGAGATTTACACAAATTTGATAAGCTCTTAAGGGCTTTGGAGATATACGAAGGTTTTTATAAGGCTATAGTATTTGTGGATAGGGTTGTAATTGCAAAGAGACTCTTGGAATTGCTGAGTAGGGATTACAAGACTTCAATCGTGATAGGAAGACAGAGGGATAAGCTTAAGGATATGCTTGAAGAGGCAAGAGAGGCTGAGATAGTAATCTCTACATCTGCTGGAGAGGAGGGAGTTGATTTACCTACAGCTGATTTACTTGTAAACTGGTCAAATACATCGAGCCCATTGAGATTTATTCAAAGGCACGGGAGGATTATGAGAAAAGCTGGAAGGGATTTGAAGTTCGTTGTCTACTTAGTTACACCGGATACAGTTGATGTAGACGATTTGATAACGTCAATAGATCAGGCTAAGAGGATTATGGACATAAACATCGAAAGAAGTGTTTTAGAGGAGTTGTGGAAGGTTTCGAGGAGGCATAAGATAATCGAAAGAATTACAGAGCCCATGCCAATCGAGTGGATACAGCAAATGACTGGAAAAACCCAAAGCGAGATTAGATTCGCTTTAAAAAAAGCTTGCGAAGAGGGAGAGGTTCTGTACATCTATACTCACCTTGGGAAGACTTACATAAGAAGGGATTTTATTGACAAGCTTTACAGGTTTAAGGAGTTTTTGAATCCAAAACACATCGGAAAGGTAAAGCTGAAAATTGGGAGAAAGAGCAGGATTATAACTGGCGATTTTAATAAACTAAATGTAGAACTTGCAAAGTATCTACCACTTGACAGACTTGAGATAACTGTTATCAAGAAATCGAACGAAATAGAGGAGTACGACTTTAGAAGCTATAAATTTGTTGTAGATTCACAAAAAATCCTTGAAATTGTTTTGAAGAATGCTTTATCTCTTTAGATAGAATACATGCTTTAATGCCCATGTACTTTTGTGATATTTTAAATTTATTAATTTAGAAGAATTATAGTGGTTTAATAAAATTTCGGTTCTCTATTTGAGATTC
>CAYWXE010000025.1:0-21296 GCA_964462505.1 uncultured archaeon
TATGTATACTCATCTGCTGAACTTTGCAATCAAGACCTAAACATAATACATCGAATAAGAGTTGAATTAGTTAGAAGCTAAGCAAAGTAGACTTTAAAGTTGACTTCTCAATCTATGACCGTATCGACAACTTTCGCAATTGTCACGAATTCATAAACCGTAGCAGAAACGGCGTAGATTATCCGAATATTACTTACTTAATATTAATTTCTCCGTGTTGCTGGTAATTGAATTAAATTTAAGAGATTTCTGAACGTCAGTAAAGTTTTTTAAACGATTTCCCTCACGCTTTGAAATGAAAGTCGTAAAGATAAACATTGGAAAGAACGGTATAACTGAGAACGTTATAAGGGAAATAAATTTCCAACTTGAAAAACACGGGATTGTAAAAGTCAAAATGCTTAAAAACTTTAGGATGTCTTCAAAGAAGCATAAGAAAGAACTCGCTCAAGAGATTGCGTCTAAGGTTAACGGTAAATTAGTCGACTTCAGGGGATTCGTATTGACGTTTAAGAGGTGTTGATATGACTACGGTTTACGATGTTCCAGCGGATTTACTGATTAATAGGGTGGCAGAAAAGCTTAAGGGCATGATAAAACCTCCAGAGTGGGCAAAATACGTAAAGACGGGTGTTCATAAGCAAAGAGCTCCAGAGCAAGAGGATTGGTGGTATATAAGACTTGCATCGATACTCAGAAGGGTTTACATAGATGGACCAGTTGGAATAGAGAGGTTGAGAACTTATTACGGTGGAAGAAAGAGACGAGGAGTTAAACCGCCTAAATTTAGAAAGGGAAGTGGTGCGATAATTAGAAACGCATTACATCAACTCGAAAAACTCGGATTCGTTAAGAAGACTAAAGAGGGTAGGGTAATTACACCAGCTGGAAGGTCTTTCCTCGATAAGACTGCAGCAGAGATAAAGAAGGAGATAGTTAAAGAGATTCCAGCTCTGGAAAAGTACTAATATCTCTTAAGAGTTATCTCTTATAGGTGATGAGATATGGATGAGCTCGAGGAGATTAGAAGGCGAAAGCTCTTAGAATTACAGCAAAGACAAAGGGAGTTGGAAGAGCTCCAGAGACAACAAGAAATTCAAAAGCAGTTGGAATTACAGAAAAGGGCTATACTAAGGGCGATACTAGAGCCAGAGGCAAGGGAGAGGTTATCGAGACTAAAGCTTGCACATCCAGAGATTGCTGAAGCTGTTGAAAATCAGCTTGTAGCATTAGCTCAAGCCGGAAGGATAAAGAACAGGATTACAGACGAGATGTTGGTTGAAATACTCAAGAGAGTCCAGCCTAAGAGGAGGGAAACAAGGATAATTAGGAAGTGATTCAAATGGGCAAGAAAACAGTTGGTGTTAAAAAGAGATTGGCTAAGGCTTTAAAGCAGAACAGAAGGCCACCGATTTGGGTTACTGTAAAGACGAATAGGAGAGTTTTCACAAGTCCAAAGAGAAGACACTGGAGAAGAGTAAGACTTAAGGTTTAAACTGGTGTTGGCTATGGCGAAGATAGAAGTTGAAAGGATATATTCGCTGAGACTTAAGCATAAGATGAAGAAGTATCCGAGGTGGCTTAGGGCTAAGAAGGCTATGAAGTATATAAGGAAGTTCTTAAGTAGACATATGAAAGTCCCGCCAGAAAACGTGAAAATAGATGCGAGCATAAACGAAAAGGTTTGGGAGAGGGGGGCACAAAAACCACCAACAAGGATAAGGATAAGGGCTGTTAAATTCGATGACGGAACGGTAGAAGCAGAACTCGCATGAAATTATTAGCAGTAAACGGTATTCCATTGATAGGGCTGTATGCAAAGGTAAACGAGGATTTTGCAGTAGTTGGTGTTAGAGACGAGAAATTCATAAATGCAATTAGAGAAGAGCTTGACGTAGACGTTATCCAAACTACAATTGCTGGTTCAGAGCTTGTAGGGGCTTTAATAGCTATGAATTCGAATGGAGTCGTAGTGAGTGACATCGTGATGAGCAAAGAACTTGAAAAGCTGAAGAGGTATTTAGAAGTGAAAGTAGTTGAGACGAGGATGACGTGCTTAGGAAATAACTTATGCTTAAACGATAGGGGCTGTATAATTCATCCAGAGATTGATCAAAGAATTGTCGATGTCGTTTCAGAATTCTTAGACGTGGAAGTCGTTAAGGGAACGATTGGAGGTATAAAAACTGTTGGAATGGCGGCTGTTGTAACGAATAGGGGTGGACTTGTAAATCCAAATGCGAATGAATGGGAAATCGAGAGGATTGAAAGGGTTATGGGTGTAGAGGTTTTGACTGGGACTGTAAACTTCGGTAACGATATGGTCGGCTCAAGTCTAATAGCGAATTCGAAGGGTTACATAGTTGGAAAGGATACAACTGGTTTTGAATTGGGTGTTGTTGAGGAGGCCCTGATGAGGTGATGTTATGATATTCGAGATATCAGGCGAGTTTAAAACACAGGGGGGTTGGCAAAAGTTTAGGAAATTAGTAGAGGCTCACAACGAGAGGTTTGCAGTAGAAAAAGTTTACTCATTGATAGGGAGCAATCACAAGGTTAAGAGACATTTGATAAGAATTAAAAGTATTAAGAGGGTGGAGACGTAATGGAGGAGAGGGAGAGGATTATTCAGGAGAGGCTTGCAGTTTTGCAAAGATTACAAGCCGAAGCTGAAACCGTTCAGAGGGAGATAATTAGAATGGAATTACTTGTAAGTGAGTTTGAAAGAACTATTGAAACCTTAGAGTATTTCGATTCAGTTGAGGGAGAACCTGAGGCCCTTATGAACATAGGTGGAGGAGTATTTGCATACGTAGATGTGAAAAACTCGAAGAAATTCTTAGTCGATGTCGGTGCTGGAGTTTATATAGAGAAAGATGTTAAAGATGCAATAGAGTCTGTAAAGAGGAAGAAGGAGAGAATAGAGGAAAATGTTCAGAAACTCACGACACTTCTACAACAGATAGTGAATCAAGCGGCGAGAATTCAGGAAGAGCTTGCAAGACTTGCTAAAGAAGAAGAGAAGAGGGAGTAATCATGTTTAAGTTTTTAAAGGAGAAGTTAAAGGCTTTGAAGAGTAAATTGGATAGAAGAGAGGAAGGAGAACTGAAAAAGATAGAAGCTAAAACGGAGGTATCAGAGGTAAAAGAGAAGAAGATTGGATTAAAGGATAGGGTTACATCGCTAATCCTTGAGAGGACTATTAGTGAAGATCAAGTCGATGAGATTTTAGAAGATCTTGAAATAATACTACTTGAAAGCGATGTAGCGTTCGAAGTTGTTGAGGAAATTTCAAAGAACTTAAAGAGTAAATTGGTTGGTAGGAAGAGAAAGATCACAGAGAAATTGTCAGATATAGTCTTAAACGAACTTAAAATTACGATCAAGGATATTTTAGATGCAAACAGGTTTGATTTCGACGAATTCGTTCAGAAGAGGCTTACAGAGAAGAAACCGATAAATCTAATATTCGTCGGTGTAAACGGAACTGGAAAAACGACTACGATTGCAAAAGTCGCTAAGAGACTTATGGATTTTGGCTACAGTGTAGTTCTAGCGGCTGGAGACACTTACAGGGCTGGAGCAATAGAGCAGCTGCAAGAGCATGCGGATAGATTGGGGATTAAGCTGATAAAGCATAGGGTAGGAGCGGATCCAGCAGCAGTTATATACGATGCATTGAGACACGCTGAAAGCAAAGGAATCGATGTAGTCTTAGCTGATACAGCTGGGAGAATGCATACGAAGAAGAACTTGATAGAGCAACTCGGTAAGATTAAGAGGGTTACAAATCCAGATTTGACGATATTTGTTGATGAAAGCATAGCTGGAAACGATGCGGTTGAAAGGGCAAGGATTTTTAATGAAGCTGTTGGAATTGATGGGAGTATATTAACGAAACTCGATGCAGATCCAAAGGGAGGAACTGCTATTTCTATAAGTTACGTGACTGGAAAACCGATTTTGTTCTTTGGAGTTGGGCAGGGTTATGACGATCTCGTTAAGTTTGATTCGAATTGGTTGATAGATAGAATCTTTGCATGAGGATTGTGATTCCATTTAAAGCTTCTAATCCAAAATCTAGGCTATCTAATGTTATGAGCAGGGAGGAGAGAGAGGAATTTGCAAAGTTAATGCTTCTTGACATATTAGATGTTTTGAAATCCTTCGATTACGACATCAAAGTTATCACTCCCGTTCACTTTGAAGTTGAAAATGCAAGGGTTTGTGTCGATAGCAGAAGTTTAGACGACTGCATAAACGATGAGCTAAGAGATGTTCCAGTAGCTGTGATAATGTCAGATTTACCCCTTTTAAATGAAAAAGTCTTGAGAAGGTTTTTCAATACAAGAGGAGATATCGTAATAGCTCCCGGAAGAAGGGGAGGAACAAACATGCTATTAGTTCGAAAAAAGGGATTTAAAGTTTCATATCACTATGGGAGTTTTTTAAAACACATAAGAATAGCTAAAGAACTCGGATTCAGCTATGAAGTATTTGACTCGTTTTACTCTTCGATTGATATAGATGATGAGGAGGACTTGCTTGAATTGATGCTACACGGAGAGGGAAAGAGATCTAAGAGGTATTTGGAGGATATAGGTTTTTCAGTTTTATTTGAAAAAGAACCTAGATTGATTAGAAATTTATTTAAGTGACAATAAAGTATAAGACACGCGTAGTAAATCCAATCAAGTGGAACCCTATAAGACTTGCAAGCTGTTTGGTGCTGTAAGAGTTGTTTTAGGGATTTCAGATGCAATAGCTTTACTTCACAGCCCAATTGGATGTGCTTACAATTTGAGGTATCTTTTAACGGTTAGAGGAGCAAAGGTTAGGAGAATAGTTACAACGAACATGGGTGAAAGAGAAGTCATTTTCGGAGGAGAGGCAAAGTTAAAAAGGGTTATAAGAGAAGTTGATGAGAAGTATTCTCCGAATCTTATAGCAGTTTTGACTTCTTGTGCGAGTAGTATAATCGGGGAGGATGTGGATTTAGTTGTAAGAGAACTAAAAGATGAAGTAAAAGCTGAACTAATCACAATACACTCCGGTGGATTTGAAGGGGATCAAATAGACGGCTATAGAGAAGCTTTGAAGAAGGTATTAGAGTTAGTTGAAGTTTGTGATGAAAAAGAAGATAAAACTGTAAATCTATTAGCTGTTTACAGATATGGTTTGGATTTAGAAGAAATCGCAAAATTACTCTCTACTATTGGCATAAGAATTAATTCGATTCTTACAGCCAAGACGAGACTATTGGAGATAAAGAGAGCATCCAAGGCTATGCTAAACGTGGTGATGTGTGAGGCAAGTGGATTAGATGCGGCAAGGTTTATGGAAAGAGTACACAAACAGAGATTTGTAGATCCACTTTTGCCAATTGGAATTTCTTGCACAAGAAATTTTCTTGAGAGCATTGCACAGAGTTTTAACATAGAAATCGATAACAACTCATTAATAGAAAGAGAAGAGAAATCAGCAAGTAAACAGATCGAGGAAATCAGAGAAAAACTCGTGGACAAAAAGGTTTGCATAATAAGCGGTGCAAGCAGAGCTCCTCCCCTGATAAGATTTGTTCACGAACTCGGAATGATTCCAGTGTTGATTTCAATCGATAGACTTGGAGAAACAACGCTTAAAGAAGTAAATAGGTCGATGAAGGAACTTGGTTTAAGCTCAAGAATACTAATCGAGCCAGAATACTGGGAAGTCTTAGATGCGATTAGAGAAGAAAAACCCGATTTGATAATTGGTGGTATGTACGAGAAATCATTCGATAGGGAGTTGGGAATACCGATATGCGATGTCATGCACTCTGAACAGCTTACTATGTGCTACAGAGGAGCTATTAATCTCGCTAGGAAGATAGCGGAGGTGATAGTATCAAGCAGATAGCGATATATGGCAAGGGAGGAATTGGCAAATCCACTATAGCTTCAAACGTAGCCGCGGCTTTAGCAGAAAGTGGCAGAAAAGTTATGTTAATAGGATGTGATCCGAAGAGGGATTCAACTATGAACTTGGTTGGAAAACAGCTTAAGCCACTCTTAGAGTTGATCGTTGAGAAGGAGAGGGTTGAATTTGAAGAGGTTGTTCATAAAGGATATAGAGGGGTTCTATGTGTTGAAATAGGTGGACCAGAGCCCGGAATCGGATGTGCTGGGAGAGGGTTGCTTTTAGCGTTTAAAACGTTGGAGGATTTGGGAGTCTTTGACTTGGATTTAGATCTAATAATATACGATGTGCCCGGTGATGTCGTTTGTGGAGGTTTTGCCGTTCCAATGCGTAGGGGATTTGCTAGAGAGGTCTACATCGTCACGTCTGGTGAATATCTATCTCTTTTTGCCGCTAACAACATATGCAAAGCTATAAAGAGAGTTGGAGCGAGATTGGGAGGAATAATATGCAATTCAAGAGAGGTTGAAAACGAAGTCGAAATAGTTAGTAAATTTGCCAAAAAAATCGGAAGTAAGCTGATAGGAATCATACCGAGGAGCAAAGAGATACACCTAAGCGAATTGAACGGTAAGACCGTAATCGAGTTCATTCCTAAGAGTGAAATAGCAGAAGTGTTTAGGAGGCTTGCAGAAGATCTGTGGAACAACAGAGATCTCGTATCGCCAAGGGTTTTAACATTTAACGAATTAAAGGAACTGAAATAAAGTTTTCCTCTCATAAAGTCTTCCAGCGGAATCAGCTCTGCACATAGCACAGTGATATATCTGCTTTACGTATTTCGAACATTTCTCCCTGACTTCTCTCAATAACTCCATGCTAGGTGGCTTTAAATTCGAAAACTTATACTGTGGAATCAGCGGTATTACGTTTTGAACGTAAGCATAATTTCTTATCTTCTTTGCAATTTCCACGATGTGTTCATCGTTTACTCCAGGTATTAAGACTGTGTTTACTTTTACAATCATAAACTTCGATGCAAGTCTTAACCCCTTGAGTTGATTCTGAACTAGTAATTCTGCGGCATCTAAACCTTCAAACCTCTCACCTTCAAATTCTACAAAGGAGTAAATCTCAGTAGCTATTTCCGGATCAATCGAGTTAATCGTAATCGTTAAAAACTCTAAACCCAGATCCTTCAACTTATAAACCTTCTTTGGCAGAAGTAGTCCGTTTGTGCATAAACACTTAATATACTTGGTATCTTTTAGAAGTCTTAAAGTTTCAAAAGTTTCGCAGTTGTACAAAGGCTCTCCTGGGCCAGCTATACCGATTACTTTTATGTAGCTGTTATTTTTTAGTATTTCTCTCGCAATTCTTACAGCTTCTATTGGTTTTAGTATAGTCTCGTAAGCTCCGGGTTTGTGTTCGTTTGTAGTAGTTCTCAAGCAGTAGTTGCACTGAATGTTACACCTAGGAGCCACTGGCAAATGAATTCTACCGAAATTAGATTTCGTAAAGCACGGATGGAGATTTACCTTGTTCAACAGATAAAATCTTGCAACCGATACTTAAGCGTTTACATTCACCTTCTCAATGTTAAATGTTAAGTGATTAAGTTATTGATAACGCCAAGAGGGATAATCACAAACTGTAACACAATATAATGTGTCAAATATATTAAAAACAATAAAAATTATTCAAAAAATAACAAATATCAATAAATTACATGGTTAAAGCAAGTTTTATGTCTTCAGCTTTTACGGTCTTTCTCTTTGCATGCTTTGCTATTTCTACCGCTTTCTTAGCGATTTCAATTGCCTTCTCTTCAAGTATTTCTACCATTTTTTCTACTGCCTCAGCGCTGACTCTTTCAGCTCCGGCTTTTCTTATGAGTCTGTCAACTGGTGCAAGCGGCAACTCAGCCATTTTTACACCTCCTATTCAATACTAGTTCCAGTTATTAAAAGTATATATACTTTTTGCATCAACTAATGTCAAATCTGCCCTTTCGATGATAGTGTTATCAACGTGTGGTATAAACCATTGATCTCAGAGTCGTGGAATTAATTCGGCAAACACCATCCATACCAACAAGTGGGATAATTAAAATATATATAATGATAATCTTTGTTTATTACAAAACCATTAGGATTTTTCTTCGAGCTTTTTCTTTATCTCCTCAAGGATTTCGTCATCACTCTTCCCCTCTGTTTCTAAGCCTAAAGATTTCGCTATCCCTTCAAGCTTTTTCCTCTTTTCAGATTTTGAATACTTGGCTATGTTCCTCTCGAATTCCCTCAGCTCTAATTCTGCTTCTCTTTGGGCCTTTTTGAATTCTGCAACACTTTTTCCAAGATTTCTAGCGACTTCTGGAAGCTTACTCGCGCCGAACAGCAAGAGTACTATCAGTATGATAATTAGCCACTCCTGAGCTCCCGGAAGGAACTGCATTTTTAGCATCGATTAGAGTTTTCGAATCACTTAAAAATATTTACGATCACTCGCTATCATGGGTAAAACTATCGCAGAAAAAATACTCAGCGAGAAGAGTGGTGTCGATGCATACGCAGGAGACATCGTAGTCGCAAGAGTTGATAGGATTGCATTACAAGATGGGACTGCTCCTTTAGCGATAAGGCAGTTGGAAAAGTTGGGAATAGGTGTCAAAGCTGCAAAGATTACACATTTCTTTATAGATCACGCAGCACCATCACCGAGAAGAGAGCTAAGCAACGATCAAAAGCTGATAAAGAGTTTTGCTTTAAAAATTGGTGCGGATTTCAACGATGTAGGTGAGGGAATAATTCATCAAATCATGGTTGAGAGATACGTCAAGCCGGGAGATTTAGTAGTGGGTGCAGACAGTCACACATGCACTTATGGAGCTTTAGCTTGTTTCGCAACTGGTATGGGTTCTACTGATATAGCAGTAGCAATGGCTTTAGGAAAAAACTGGTTTAGAGTTCCAGAGAGTATAAGGATTCAAATAGATGGAAAGATGCCAAAAGGTGTTTTCGCTAAAGATTTAGTTCTATATTTGATAAAAAAGCTCGGCGTGGATGGTGCAACTTACAAGGCTTTAGAGTTCCATGGAGAATGTGTTAAGAGTATGAACGTTGAGGAAAGGCTAACAATTGCAAACATGGCTGTTGAATGTGGGGCTAAAGCTGGGCTGTTCGAATCAGATGAAAAGACAAAAGAGTTCCTAACAGAACTCGGAAGGGTTAACGACTTTAGAGTTTTGAAAGCAGATGGAGATGCAAGCTATGAAGATGAGATCTTCATAGATGCATCAGATCTAACTCCACAAATAGCTAAGCCACACAACGTCGATAACGTGGTGTGTGTTGAAGATGTCGAGGGAATAGAAGTCGATCAGGTTTTCATAGGAACTTGCACAAACGGAAGGCTGTCAGATTTAGAAGTCGTTGCAAAGATTCTAGAGGGAAGAAGGGTTAAGACTAGGCTGATAATCTCCCCAGCGAGTAGGAGAGTTTATCTAAAAGCACTTGAGAGGGGATACATTCAGGTATTTATAGAAGCTGGAGCAGTCGTAATTCCACCGGGTTGTGGGCCCTGTGTTGGAATACACATGGGAATTCCGGCGGATGGTGACGTATGCGTATCAACTCAAAACAGAAATTTTAAAGGGAGAATGGGAAATCCAGAGGCATATATATACTTAGCATCGCCAGCAACAGCCGCGGCAACGGCAGTAGAGGGGAAGATTACAGATCCAAGGAAGTATTTGAGTTGATGTAAATATTTAACAGCTTAAATCTTAGGATTAAATTTAATTTTTTTATTATAAAATTTTTATATTTTATAAATAAGTATTTAATTTAATAACCTAATGTGTTTTAAGTTTAAAACGCTGATAAGCAAATGTTTAATTGCAACCCGACTCATGTAAAGACGTGATAAAAATAGACGGTAGTTACGGGGAAGGTGGGGGACAAATACTTAGGACTTCAATAGCTCTGTCCTGTGTTACTGGTAAACCTGTGGAAGTTTACAATATAAGAGCTAATAGACCAAAGCCGGGCTTAGCAGCTCAACACTTGAAGGGGATAGAGGCGGCAAAGATTATAACAAATGCAGAAGTAGAGGGATTAAGACTTGGATCGACTAAAATCGTTTTCAAGCCTAAAAGGCTTAGGGGTGGAAAGTTCAGAATAGATATAGGAACCGCTGGAAGTGTAACGCTGATACTTCAAACGGTTTTACTTCCATCGA
Source organism: uncultured archaeon (assembly GCA_964462505.1). Classification (GTDB taxonomy): domain Archaea; phylum Halobacteriota; class Archaeoglobi; order Archaeoglobales; family Archaeoglobaceae; genus CAYWXE01. The sequence goes on from CAYWXE010000025.1 coordinate 10,138, forward strand.
TTTTAGCAGAGAAAGAGAGCGTAATCGAAATCACTGGTGGAACTGATGTAGCATGGTCACCGCCTGTGGATTACTTCAAAAACGTCACACTTAAGGCTTTGAGAGAGTTAGGAGTTAAAGCGGAAATCGAGCTCGTTAAGAGGGGTTATTATCCAAAGGGAGGTGGATTCATAAGGGTTTACGTTGAGCCGTCTAAGCTTAAAGGCAAGGAGTTCAAAGAGATAAGAGAAAAAATAATTGGTATAAGTCATTGCCAGAATCTGCCGGAGCATGTAGCGAAAAGGCAGGCAAACGCCGCAAAAGAGTATTTGAAACAGAAGGGATTAAATGTGGAGATAAGTATTGAGGTTAGGAGAGGCTTATCGACTGGAAGTGGTATAACGATATGGAGTGGCTACAAAGGTGGTAACGCCTTAGGTGAGAAGGGAAAGAGAGCTGAAGACGTTGGAAGAGAAGCGGCTGAAAACTTCTACAAGGAGTATTCAAGAGATGGAGTATTCGATTACCATCTTGCAGATCAAGTAATGGCTTTTGCAGCAATTGCTAAAGATAAAACTATCTACAGCACAACTGAAATTACTCTACACCAGATAAGCAATGTATACGTGATAGAGAAGTTCTTGGGAAAGGTTATAAGGATAAACGAAAACAACAGAGTTATAGAGATTTCTGGAGTCGGATTAACCTAATTCCCCTGCCAAACCCCTGAGTTTTACCCTCATGCTTTGGGATTCCTTTACAACTGCATCGATATCGCATTCCTCAAGCAGATATATCCTTGTATTCGATTTCTCGTATAAATCTTTCAAATCTCTTGGAATTCTTATTTCTCTTTTCAAACCCTCTATACCATAATTCCTTAACACGAATACAACAACAGCTTCAGCTATCGCTGAATCACTTATCACTACTATATCCGCATTCTCTATTGCGAATCTATTCCCGTTAAAGGCTATTGCAACGCCTCCCAACTTCTTAGCTTCTTTGAACATCTTGTAATCCGATATACTATCTCCAATCGCAATTGGAAAATCTACACCGAATCTCTTACAGTAATACCTCAAAATCTTCGCCTTCTCTCCAGCTCCAACTACCTTAACCTTGTTAAGTATCCTCTTTATTTCATTTCTTTCGAACAATTCATCTAAGTAGTTGTAGAGTTCTTCATTTCTGAGCGATGAGATGAGATCTATCGAGTTTATAAGTTCTGCTTTTAACTCGTCACTAATTTCAATCGAATCGAAATCAACTTCTGTTCCGTGCAGAAATCCTCTAAATCCGATTTTTTCGGAACTAATCTTTAAGAATTGATAGTAGCTTGTGGATATAGCTACAATTCTCCAATTGCTTTGGATGAAATCCATTGCCTTTCTCGCATCTCTGACGAAAAATGTCAAAGATCTTGCAAGTCTTTCAACGTCTTTATTCTTCAATCCAGCGGCTACAAAAAACGGAATCAATAGCTTTAATGTGTACCCAGCCTCATAGCCTTTCCTCCTCACCTCATATGCGAGGTAATCGTCGTATGCACTAATATTTCTAAAGAACCTCGGATTGTTAAATACCGCATTTGCAAGCTCAAAAGCGAAATCCGTTAAAACCCATGGCCCCTCCCAGTCGGTGAATATCATGGTAATTTCTTTAGCAAAGCATAGAAAAACCCTATCGTTCCGTGCTTGTGTGGCCAAGCCCTAATAGTCCCCTTTAAAAATCCCTCTGAGTAATAACCCCTAAGTGGAATCAACTCCACATCATCCCTTTCTTCGAGCAACCTATTGATTACATCCTCGTTTTCCTCCTTAAACATAGAGCATGTACAGTACAAAACCCTACCATTCGGCTTTAGTAGTTCAATTGCTGTATTAAGTAATTCGTACTGCAACTCAGCTAATTCATCGATTTTCTCTTCTCTAATCCTCCATCTGAGCTCTGGATTTTTTGCAAGAGTTCCGTCAGATGTGCAAGGGGCATCTAACATAACTCTATCTGCAATTTTACGACCTAAAACCCTAGTGGCTTTTCTCGCATCTCTCTTGTATATCTTAACAATCCTCACACCGCATCTGCTTATCAGCTCCTCCATTCTCTTAATCCTTAGCTCGTCTATATCGAATGCGTGGATTATTCCTCTGTTTTCCATGAGTTCAGCCATGTGAAGAGTTTTTCCACCGGGGGCAGCGCACAGATCTACAACTACATTACCGGGTTTTGGATTGAGTAGAATCGATGCTAAAGCAGCAGCTTCCTCCTGTATAACGAACTTACCCTTTTTATACGATTTAGAGTTGTCGAAGTCATAGGGGCCTTCGAACTTCAAAACAGTTGGAACTATTTCGCTCACTATTACATCCTTTCCGTTCTTCTTCAATTCGTTTAAAACCTCTTCTACGCTCCCCTTTAATCTGTTCACCCTTATACTTATTAAAGGTTCCTCGTTTAAAGCCTTAAAAAGTTCTTCAGCCTCATCTCCAATCAAATCCTTAATCTTTCTTATATACCATGACGGTAGTAAGTATTTGAATTCTAACTCCTCGATTTCGTCCTTAGGCTTTACCTCGTAATCTCTTATTCTATTAAAGACTTCGAAGTAGTACATTCCGACGTATGGATGAGTTTTATTCGAGAGAAACTCTGCAACCCTCTTCTTTACCTTTTCCAAATCCAAACCCCTTATGTACTTTCTCTCGAATACCAAGAACTCAATTGAAACTCTTAAAGCCGCTCTAAGCCATGGATCGAGTATGTTCGGATGAACTCCCGTCAACTCGCTTATGACTTTGTTTATAATCCCAAGTCTCTTCATTATCTTATAGTAAACCGCTGTCAGTATTCTATCGACATGGGTTCCTAAAATTCCGTAATCTTCGAATACAATCCTCTTAGCATATTGACTTGGCTTGATCTCCTCGGATTTCCTCAAAACTTCTGTAAGTATTATGAAATCCCTCTCTTTAACTCTGTACATCGCTAAAGGATACTAATGGCGTTGAGATATAAAACCAATAGCTATTATAATAGATCTTTTTTATAAATTTTATTAATTAATCTTAGCAATGCTCTTTTGTCGTCTTCACTTAGCTCTACCTCTCTCCATTTTGGACAGAACTTGTCAACTACGACCTCTTTCCCGTTGAATACAGCTGGGTAAAGTCTACATCCCTCCGGACGATGCTCGTAGATTGTGCACTTATTGTCTCTTAAGAAGTAGCATTTACCGTTTACATTTCTAAGCCTTCTGATACCATTCACGACTATTGAGAATTCCTCTCTCCTGTATCCAAGTGATTCTATTCTTCTCACATCTTCATCTGTTAATGGCATTTCTGTTTCATAGCAACACTTTCCACAAAATCTATCTCCGATTTTACAGTTCACGTATACCATTTCCTCAAAATCTTAGATACTCCAGTTGAATACTGTATCGCCTTCTTATCCCTCCAAGCAATCTCTTTGGGCAAATACTTCTCAGCAATCTTCCTTAAGATATACTTTCTGATTACTTTCCCTTCAATTCTTGTGACTTTTAACTCGGGTGGAATGCTTATTGCCGCTCTTATCACATCCCATTGGAGATATGGCGTCAAAATCTTCACCTCGTTCTTGTAGGCGAGTTTTGTATCCCTGACGAGGTTTTTCTCACCTATAGTCTTTAAATCGTTTAAGAGTTCCACCTCAAGCGTTTGATAGTCCATCTCCTCATACCTCTTATATCCACCAAATAGTTCATCAGCCCCTTGCCCGAACATGACTTCAGAGTATCCGAGATCTTTTGCAAACCTCATAACCATGTAGATCGGAATTGCAATCGAAATCTGAAGGAGGTCATCAGTTTCTGTAGAATTTCTTACATCGTTTAATACCTCTTTTACATCTCTTTCACTAAACTTAAAAACCTCTACCTCTCTGCCGAGTTCTTTAGCAGCAAACCTTATCCATTCCTCCTCTTTATCGCTTGAGGTTACAGATATGAGCTGAACATCGTAAATCGAAGCTAAAAGCGATGAGTCTACACCACCCGAAAAAGCTAAGCACGCGAATCCATACTTAAAGCTCAAAAGGGCTTTTTCAATTCTTTCAACGAGTTCATCGATTTCAGCCTGATCTTTTTTAAAAACGTCCTCAAATGTATATTGTCTTTTTTCGATTACATTTCCAGTGTAATCGATTTTTATTACTTCTCCCGGTTTGACTTCGAAGAATTCGTTTTCAAAATAGTTCTTAAAAGATGAAAACGACATATCTAAGCTGTAGTAAAGCGGTTTTCCTCCTAGGACATCTCTTGCTAACAGTATATGTGAAGGTCTAAATGCTACAACTGAAAACGTGCATTCAAGTCTTATCGGTAATTCATCTGCGAATTTTAAATTAGGAGTAATTTCAGAGTCGTAGAAGATGTTTCCACATTGCTTTGATGGATACCTTGCACTCGCATAAATCCTCCTAACCTTCCCGTGTTCTATTTCTGAGAATGCATATATCGACATCGCTAAAAGCTATTTGTTAACTACAACATTTATATTTTCCGTATTGAATAATCGGAATTATGCAGAACATCTACGTTGAGAGAATCCATCACACACCAGTGGAAGAACAGCTTATCGAGATAGTTGAAAGGAAAGGAATAGGACACCCAGACAGCTTGGCTGACGGAATGGCTGAGGCTATGAGCAGAGAGCTAAGTAGAGAGTACATAAAGAGGTTCGGTGCAGTATTACACCACAACACGGATGAAACACAGATAGTTGCAGGGAAATCAAAGCCGGCATTTGGTGGTGGAGAGATAATCGAGCCTATTTACGTTTTACTCGTTGGAAGGGCGACAAAGGTGTTTGAAGGTGAATACATACCAACGGATAAGATAGCTTTAAGGGCTGCGAAGAGATACATTAAGGAGCACATGTCGAATTTAGATCCAGAAACAGATATTGTTTTTAACGTGAAGCTTGGAGAAGGGAGCACAGACCTACAAGACGTTTTCAGAAGGAGGAAAGGAGAAGTTCCACTTGCGAACGATACATCTTTTGGAATAGGATTTGCACCACTAACCGAAACGGAAAAGCTCGTTTACAATGTCGAAAGGAGAATTTACGAGGAGTTTAGAAAGAGAAATCCTGCAATTGGAGAGGATGTAAAGGTTATGGGATTGAGAGTAGGAAATAAGATTACATTTACTATCGCTGCTGCCTTTGTAGACAAATACGTTGGAAATATCAAGGAATACGATGCGATAAAACGTGAATTAGCTGAATTCGTAAAGGAGATTTCCTCTGAGTATACTCAGAAGAAAGTGGAGGTTTTTGTAAATACAGCTGACAACTACGAAACTGGCTGCATATACCTAACTGTTACAGGTACATCAGCTGAAAACGGCGATGATGGAAACGTTGGAAGAGGTAACAGATGCAACGGCTTAATTACTCCAAGTAGACCCATGAGTATAGAGGCTGTGAGTGGTAAAAATCCGATAAACCATGTGGGCAAAATTTACAACATATTGGCAAACGTAATAGCGAATAGATGTGCTGAAGAAGTAGAAGGGGTTAGAGAGGTTTACGTTAAGATCTTAAGCCAGATAGGAAAACCCATAAACGAGCCAAAGGTTTTATGCGTTCAGGTTTTGCCTAAAAGTGGTTATGATGTTGAAAAGATGGAAGGAGATATAAGGAGAATAGCTGAGGACGAATTGTCGAAAATAAACAGGATTACAGAGCTTGTAATTGAGGGTAAGATTAAGACTTTTTAAACTCTAAACTTTATTAACGTTGATGACAAATTGATATAATGATCTGGTTGGGGGAAGAACTCAACAGAATTAGGGATGAATTGAAAGATGTGAGAGCTTTTATCGACAAGAAACGACTAAAGGAAAAAGCTAAAAAGGAGGAGAAAGTAGATATAAGGGTTGAGAGGGGAAAGATCAGAGTTATTAAGTGACTTAAATGAATCCACAAAATACTTAAATCAATGCGTGGCTAAAATATTTGGGGACCCGTAGCCTAGCAGGATAGGGCGTGGGCCTCCTAAGCCCAAGGTCGCGGGTTCGAATCCCGCCGGGTCCGCTTTTAATTTAATTAACAGCTCTCTAAGTTTTTCTTCTAAAAATGAACTAATATCAATTCCCAATTCCCTAGCTCTCTTCAATAGATTTTTATCTATCTTGCTAAAATCTATTAAGTTGTCCAACTGGTTGGACAACTCATTTTCATCTACTGAAATCAAGAATCTATTCTTATCAATTTCATAAATCTTAGCTTCCTTTCCAATTAATTCTGAGAAATCTTTAGGAAACCTGATTATTGGATATTCAAAACCTTCTTTCGCTCTCTTCTTTCCTACGATGCATTCTCCAACTAGTTTCACTCAAATCACCCCCTTTAACAATAACTAAAGGACAGAGATCGCAATAACCTCTAAGGGGTTCTCCATGCAAGATCTTCTCGATTAGAAACTCTATCTTTTCTTTCTCTTTTTCATCTGAGTTTTTCCGCTCTTCGTACAATTCATAAATCTCTGGATAGCCTGTTTCAAGGTGTTGAATGAAGTATTTGTTCTCTATAAGCCTTTCGACCTTAATCTTTTCGTGAATTCTCTCTCGTTAAATCTCTCATCAAATCACTCAACCGAATTTCAGTAACTTTTACCACTGAAGACAAAAGGAGCATTTTAGAATGGTTTAGAGCTTTGGGGATGGGAGCTAATAAAGGGTTTAAGCTTTCATATAAAAATATTTCGTTTTTAAGTAATCCACCGAAGGATGCGGACATACCACATTTTTCATGGAGAGAAGTTTACAGAGCTTGTAGAATTTCTGCAAGGTATGAGGGCAGATCTTTAGATTTTTTAGGTGGGAAAGAAATAGAAAAAGATTTTTATAAAATATCTTTATGAATATGACATCCCCAATCGAGGGTGTATTATATGAAATACAGATCACTTCCTCTGAGCTACCTCTTTCAACAACTCATCCAGGTCTATCTGTTGCAAAACTTTCACGATTTCCTTTATTGCTTCTTCATCTTTCATAAATTATCTCCACTGTTACTGTTCAATTTTTTTTGTTATTTTCAATTAGTTTCACGATCTCCTCAACTGTGATCTGACCTATCTTTATGTAAGAATCAACAACAGCCTCAATTGAGTTTCTGGCAACAACTGTTGCACGCCTTTGAATCTTTTCAATTTCCCTTCTTTCTTAAGCTTTTGAGCAATTGCAATCAATCCGAAGTAATAAAAATCTTCAAGAGGCACTGTAACCTTCCAAACTCGCCCCTTCATGGCGTTTGTTATATCTGCGTAGATAAAAAGTTTGTGCGTAAATAGAATGTATATTACGTAAATTGAATGTGTATGAAAAAACTCGATTTTACATATCAAGCGATTGAGAATAAGGGTAAACTTGAAGCAACAAGGGTATTGTCGTTAAAGACGGTTGCCAGGATCCACCGATCCTAAGCTCATCAGCACGTGATATATGTACAAAATCAAATTCACATATAAACAAAATCTTTTCATAAAAATAATCTTTAAGCATCGTTCCTTGCAGTATGGAATTTGTTCATTTATGCCTGGTTAAACTGCAAAAACTGTATGGCCTTCGAAAACGTTTTTAACGACCACTTTCTTTTTCTCAGTTTTCTCAACTATTAATACAATTGAGAAAATGAGAAACCCAAAACATCTTCATTGTTAGGATGCACAAAGCGAGCTTTAATCAATTTCACGCTTTTGAAAGCGAGAAGTGAACAAATGGGAGCTTTAAGCCTTGGAAAAGCTTTGTAAGGAAAAAAATAAAAAATTAAATGTTACAGGTGGTGCATATGTACTCGATGTCCTTTTTGATGTCTTCTATCTTTTTAATTCTCTCATCGATGTCCTTGTCTTCATTTACAATTTCCTTTCCAATCACTTTAAGAACAGCTTGTATGTGCTTACATGTGAAGTTCACATCTTCTGCATTCTTCAGGAAGTGCGGGCAGTTGCACAGGAAACGATAGCCGTTCGTTGTAACAAAGTATTGCTTTGGCCTTCCTGAACTACTGTTCAGTGATAAAACAATCCATTTTCCCTTTCCAATTTCCCAAACGACAAATTTCCCGCTCATGAGCGAAAGATAGCTCTTATGCTTTTGCGCTTTTCAGGCTGAAGCACGATTTCCTTATTTCTTTTTAATGAAAGCCAGCCCTTTGGGGTGCTGAAAAGCACCCCTACCTTCTCATCGAAACAGACAGGGCTTGGCTTTCGTCGATGCTCGTTGCATGTGTCAGGCTGGCTTTCTTGTTTTTTTATTTTATTAAATTGCTGAAGCCGTGCCGTAAGGCGAAAAGCCCAAAATGTCATAAGAGCGTGGCGAAATGAGCGGAAATTGTTTGGAAATGGAATAGAAAATGGGTTTGGAGCTGAAAAGAAGGAAGGCAAAGCGAACGACGTTAAGCAAAAAGAATGGTCGGCAAAACTGCCCCACTTGGAGAATGCGGAGATGGAAAGCACATCCAAGCGAAAGCAAGGAAGTGGAAGGGAGATTGGGAAGAGGATTTGAAAGAGAAGAGGATTAAGCATTGTTCTGTAGCTTGCAACGAGCCTTGATTAGCTCTCAGCCCTTGGCCTTGGAGAAATAAATTTTAAAAGTTTAAAGAAGTAGAAAGAACATTAAGTAAGTAAAATATGGAGAGATATGATGGAATTAATGGGGATTAATGAAGAAATTGAGGAAGCAGTAGATATGGCTACACACAATTTATTAAAAACAGATAAGATAAAATTTTTAAGTAATATCTCTATTGTGTAATATATGAGGGAGCTAATATTAGTCCTTCTCTTTCTTCTGACATTCTTACAAACCGGGTTAGCGCTCGAAATAGACTCTGAGGGCTATGTCACTTACGTGGTCGATGGAGATACCATCGATGTTTATGCAACTTCAGGCTTCGGGGCAGGAACGGAATATCGAATAAGGTTTGCAGATATTAATGCTCCTGAATTGAGCACTTATGAAGGACAACTGGCAAAACAGGCCCTACAAAACCTACTTGACAACGAATATGTTTACATAGATGTAGACGATATCACAACTTACGACAAGTATGGGAGAGTTGTAGCGGTTGTGTATTTACCCGTCAACTCAACGCATGTTTTGAATGTCAATTATTACATGGTTGTAAACGGCTATGCTGAGATCTGGGACTTCACGAACAACGAATTTAATCCGTATACATGGAAATTATATGAGCGGATGTTCTCTCCAGACTCCTATGAGCCAGACGATACCATGTCTCAGGCATCAACAATAACTGTAGGCACATCTCAGCAACACAACTTCCACCAGCCGGGAGATGTTGATTGGATTAAGTTCTACGCCTCTTCGGGTTACACATACACCATAGAGACCTATAACCTTGGGGATAATTGTGATACTGTAATCTACCTGTACGACAGTTATGGCAATCTAATAGATAGCAACGATGATAGCGGATATGAACTCTACGCATCTAAGATAGAGTTCACACCCAGTCAGTCTGGGTATTATTACGTTAAAGTAGAGCATTTCGACAGTAGTGCTTATGGAGATGGAACTGAATATTGGATAAGAGTATATGAAAAGCAAGAGATATCGATAGGAGTTCTTGTTGATTTGTCTGGTCCATTAACAACGTATGGAACGGACATAAAGAACACATTGACAATAGCTGAGGAAGACATAAACAAATACTTGGAAGAAAAGGGATTACCATACTATGTCAAGTTCTACTATGAAGATACGAGAGTTGATCCTAAGATTGCTCTTGATAAAGTTCAAACCCTATACGGTAAAGGTATTAACCTAATTATTGGTCCAATGGGTAGCGGTGAGGTAATGAACGTAAAGGACTTCGTTACAGCTAACAAGATAATAATAATATCTCCATCTTCAACAGCTCTACCAAGTCTAATAGGTGTTACAACTCCCGAGGAGAAGAAGTACATATTCAGATTTATTGGAACTGATGATTTGCAAACAGATGTAATTGCAAGCGAATTGAAGGATGTGGGAATAAAGGCAGTAGTAATTACGTATATAGGAAATGCGTGGGGAAGGGGATTGTATGAGACTATAAAGCCAAAGCTTGAAAATGCTGGTATAGAGATTAAGGATGCTATAGAGTATCCAGACCCACCACCTGCCGATTTCACACCGTACATAGCAACTATGGAGAGCGATTTGAATGATTTGTTAAAGACTTACAGCACTGAAGAGGTTGCAATAGTAACATTTAGCTATGAAGAAGTTTATACAATGATAGCACAAGCTAAGCCTGATTCAGTTCTTTTCAATGTTGTATGGTTCGGTTGTGATGGAAATGCTAAGAGTGGCAGAGTTGGGGAAGTATGTGATAAAGTTATAGGGATTGGAACATACTCGACATTGTTCGAATCGAAAGGTAAATCTTATGCAGAGCTTGAAAGTAAATACAGGGAAAAGGGATTTGGAGAATTTCCATATCAGTATGCCTTAAATGCTTACGATGCAGCTTGGGTCTTAGTTCTGAGCTACATTGAAACTGTGAATAAGACTGGAAGTTATGATCCAGATGTAATGGCTGAAACAATTCCAGTAATTACTGAAAAGTACAGTAAGGGAGAATACGGTGTTTATCCAGTGAGTGGATACATAACTCTAAACGAGTGGAATGATAGAGCAAGTGGTGATTATGCAATATGGTACGTGAATGAAAATTGTGAATGGGATACAGCTGGAGTATGGAAATTCGAAACTAAAACAATAGAATGGTATCATAAGCCAGTGCCACCAGTAACACCAACACCGACACCTACAACTCCACCAATTACAACACCAACAGTAACTCCGACTGTGATTCCTGTGATTTCAGTGATTTATCTCGAACCATCGGACATCGATTTGAGGATTGGAGAGAGTGGTAAAGTTAGCATAATCCTGGATAAAGTTCCAGAGACTGGATTAACCTATGTAAATGTTTCATTGGAATTAATATCCCCTATATATCCTCCAGTATCTGTTGCGGAGATAACGGATATAGAATTTCCGACTTGGGCAATCCTTAACGATAACTCGTCACTTCCAGCTACGGAAGTGTGGTTCAAGGTTGGCGATTTAAATGATCAGGTCAAGGCGGGAGATACGAACGTTGTACTTGCAACTTTAA
>CAYWXE010000026.1:0-21293 GCA_964462505.1 uncultured archaeon
TTAAAGGATTTTGAAAGAAAGCATTTAAACGAGATAACAGAAGAACTCTATAGGCTTAGTAAGGCTATACTTAACTCCGAAACGAGCTCAATTGAATTCAGCTTCGGAGTTCAGTATCCGAAGTATCCATTCTTACTGACTCCTCCAACTTTTGCAACTACAGTATTTTGCAATAGTTCAAACCTAAACATAAGTTATCACGAACTGTTTCCATACAATGGATATGTATATACGTTAAACACAAAAACGAAGAGAATCGAAATATATTTAAACTACTTTATAAATCAAGACTGTGAACTCATATATGAAAATACTGCTATCTTCAAAAGGATCAGAGGTAGTGAGAAACTCATAATACTATCTGGGCAAAAGGTTTTCCAGAGGGGATACGTAAACCTCTACATAATTAATTCGACTTTTGATTCGATTTCTACTAATCAACCAATGGATCTAATAGTAATCCCCGTTTCACACGGTGGAGAGGTTTATGTGAGAGATCTCTCAATTGAATTTAAAAGCGTATATCCAGAATACTGGAAGGAAGTTCTTAGCGAACTCGGATACGAAGTCGAAATCGTTGGAGATAGGGTTTCAGTTCATGCAAACAACATCACACTTAGGATCTGTTACGTGTTGATCTCAAGTGGTTATCACACCTTACCTTTACCCTTAAGCTATAGCGAACAACCGTATCGAATAGTTAAGCTGAGCTATTTAGGCTTGAACAGCATTAAAATAAACGTTGGCCAGAGTTTGATTTTAAAGGTTAAGGTTTTAGATAGATACAACAATCCGATAAGTGGTGAAAGTGTTGAGATATCTGTTAGCGATGAGTCCGTTGGATACGTCTATCCAAATGAGGGTTACACGGATATGAACGGTGAAATAGCAGCTATATTCAATTCTATAAGCAAAGGCAATGCCGTTGTGGAGTTTAGATGTCCGAACTGTACGAAAATAGATAAAGCGAAATACTACATCAATGTAAATTAATTAAAAATTTAAAATAATAAATCAAGATTTAGTTCCCATAGATAGGGCAAGCTTTATGTCTTCGGCTGTAACTGTTTTCCTTCCAGAATGCTTTGCTATATCCACGGCTCTCTTTGCAACTTGCAATGCGTAATCTTCAAGTATTTCTACCATTTTTTCTACTGCCTCAGCGCTGACTCTTTCAGCTCCGGCTTTTCTTATGAGTCTGTCAACTGGTGCAAGCGGCAACTCAGCCATTTTTACACCTCCTACTTCAACTCGTTTAGAGTTTTTGTATTAGATATATATATAGTTTTCTATTGAACTTCTGTTTGATGTTTAGAGATTGTGCAAACTCACACATAGATAGTCCACAACACATATCAAGTTTCTAAACACGTGATCGAAGTCAAAGACTTAATAATCATCTAAAACAATTATAATTATTTAAAATGATCAGAAATTTTTATAATATCAAAAAGTCAAATCTTTAAGGCTAAGCACATTTGTTATAATAATCATAATTATTATTAATCGAAAGATTTATTTTAAGATTGCATTAAATATTGTTCTGTAGGCTTAATTCTTCGGAGGTGGTTGTCGTGAGAATCGGTATTATCTCAAGGTGGAATGCAACCTGTGGTGTATCTATGCACGCTGAACTGATTGGAAGGGAGTTCTTAAAGATGGGTAACGATTTAATCGTATTTGCACCCTTCATTCAATCCGCTAACAGGTGGTGGCATCACAAGATAATTCGTGAAGATGAGGATTTCGTGGTAAGATGTTACGAGGAGTTAATGCCACCAGATTTTACGGGGGGTTGGTTTGATGTAAATGCAGTTTTAAATGAGGATCTCGACCTACTCGTGGTTGAATCCTATGAGAGTTTACCGTATAAATACGTTGAAGAAATCGTGAAAAGGCTTAGAGGTAAAATCGTAACAATTGCAGTAACGCATGAGGGGAGGAGAGAGGACATAAAATATGACTTAAATCTCTTTGATGCTGTAGTTGTATTCGATGAGAGGTATAAGAGAGAAGTCGTTCATGGATATCAGAATGTTGTAGTAATTCCGTATCCATGTCATCCGATTAAAACGGGCAATAGGAGATTTGCAGAAGATTTGTTAACGTTTTTCAGTTTTGGAAGACAGCCAGTTGGGGAATACTACGATTTCATAAGGGTTTTAGATGATTTAGCTTCGAGATACGAATTCGTTTACAGAGTTGTGAGATCTGATGGCCTACTCCCGTTTAGTAGGAAGTGGTTGATACAGGAACAAAGGAGACTTACAACTGAGCAGGTTTACGAATACCTAAACTCGTCAGACGTGCACTTGATTCCAAAGGGAAACACTAGGAGAGTAGTGGTTTCTTCAACGCTTTACCAATGCCTCGGTGCACTTGTTCCTACAATCGTTCCAAATACGAGACACTTCGAAATTCTACCAGAAATTGACGGTGTGAAGCCTGCGATTGTATACAAAGATTTAGAGGATTTAAAACAGAAGATCATCAGAGTAATTGAGGATGAAGAATTCAGAAGAGAAGTGATAAATTCTGCAAAGAGATACGTTGAGGAGAACAGGAGTGATAAAATCGCATCGAAGTTCATAAAACTTTTTAACGTAATCAGTTGCACAGCTTGAGATGTTAATAGCAATTGAGGGAATCGATGGAGCTGGAAAGACGACAATTGTAAAATTCCTTGAAGAGGAGTTAAAAAAACTCGGATACGATGTAGTTGTATTTAAAGAGCCGACTAACAGTGAATTCGGAAAAAAGATAAGGGAAATCCTAAGGACAAGAGAAATAAAGCCGGAAGAAGAGCTTGAACTGTTCATAAGAGATAGAGATTACGACGTAAAAAACAACGTAATCCCAGCTTTGAAATCCGGTAAGATAGTCTTAATGGATCGATATTACTACTCAACTATTGCATATCAGGGGGCTTTGGGAATAGATGTAGATTACATATACAAGCTCAACGAAAGATTTCCCAAGCCCGATTTGATTGTAATCTTGGATGTGAAGCCGGAAATCGGTCTTCAGAGGATTAAGAATAAGAGAAAGCCTGATAGATTTGAAGATTTAGAGTATTTGAGAAGGGTTAGAGAGATTTTCCTATCTCTGAAGAATGACAACGTAGTTGTGATAAATGCCGAAAGGGATTTGAACGATGTGAAAAGGGTTGTGCTAAAAACGGTTTTAGATTTCATAAGGCGACATAATGTTTAATAACTTTAATATAAAATATCTATAATTTTGTAGGGTAAGATTTTTAGTAGTGTTTCATCGTTGGGAGATTTCAACGATGTTGGGCCACTATTAGAATTTTTAAGACGTTTTACTGACATCAAATAATAATATAATAATTTTTAATTTTTAAGTTCCATGTCTCCAATCGCTTAAATACCTTATCTGTTCATCTGTAAGTCTATCTATTTTTATTCCCATACTCTCTAGCTTAAGCCTTGCAACTTTCCTGTCCAACTCATCTGGAAGTCTGTAAACCTTCCTTTCCAACTTCTCGTGATTTTCAGCTATATACTTTATTGCCAGAGCTTGATCTGAAAAGCTCATGTCCATAACCTCTATCGGATGTCCTTCTCCAACAACAAGATTCACGAGCCTTCCCTCAGCTAACAAGTAGAGTTTCTTATCTCCTAGGTTGTATTCAGTTATGTACCCCCTTATAACCCTCTTGGACTTACTAATTCTTTCCAAATCTGGAATAGAGATCTCAACGTTGAAGTGTCCAGCATTTGCCAAAATAGCTCCATCTTTCATAAGCCTAAAGTGCTCCTCTCTAATTACGTTTATATTACCAGTAGCAGTTATAAAGATATCTCCCAATTTAGCGGCTTCTTTCATTGGCATAACCCTAAATCCATCCATAACAGCCTCTAATGCCCTGATCTCATCTACTTCTGTAACGATTACATTAGCTCCTAAGCCCTTTGCTCTCATAGCTATTCCTCTACCACACCACCCATAACCAGCCACTACAACCGTTTTCCCAGCTATTAGTATATTTGTAGCTCTCAGTATTCCATCCATGGTCGATTGCCCTGTTCCATATCTGTTATCGAATAAGTATTTCGTATACGCATCGTTTACAGCTATAACTGGAAACTTCAAAACTCCCTCTCTTTCCATAGCCTTAAGCCTTAAAACACCGGTTGTAGTTTCCTCACTTGCACCCAAAATTTTATCAGCGTAATCCGATCTCTCACCATGTAGGAGAAATATCAAATCCGCACCATCGTCTACAACTATGTCTGGTTTCGTGTCTATAACCCTGTTTAAAGCTTTATAGTATTCTTCCCGGCTTAAACCCCTTTTAGCGAAGCACTTAACACCCATATCTCTCAAAGCCTCTGCAACATCGTCTTGCGTGCTTAAAGGGTTACATCCAGTTATTGCAACTTCAGCACCACCTTCAACTAAAGTCTTTACTAAAACTGCTGTTTTTGCTTCTACATGTAAAGCCATTCCTATTCTATAACCCTCTAACGGTTTTTCCCTCTTGAACTCTTCCCTAATCTTTGCGAGGACTTTCATGTGTCTTTCAGCCCATTCTATTTTTTCGTAACCACTCTTCATAACTCGCAGAATTCGACGATGCATTTTAAGGTTTTACTTTCAAAAAAATAAATAAGCAATAATTCCAAAACCTTTAAAATCAATGAGGTGCTTTGATTAGAAGTGACTCAGGTAAAACTTGTGGAACTACTGTTAACAGCGGAGATATATAATAGATACGAAGAACTAAGTGAAGACGATATTCCAAAGCAGATTAGAAAACTCTTTTACCGCTCGGGCTTGAAGAGACCACTTGTAGTTAAGAAGGATATGGCTGAGAGATACGCTGGAAAAGTCGATATAAGGGGTCTACCGTTTATAGATCTAAACAACTTCTCAAAACAACTAAAGCTTACGTCTTTTGAACTCGCAACAAAATGGTTGGCTTCTAAGGGCTTAGAAGTCATAAAGCGAAATCCCGTTTTGGCTTATTACTACCAAAACTTTGATCACTTAGACGTTTCATACGAATCCGCTAAGAGATATGTACTACCCATGCATGGAGATAAGGAGTGGCTTGAAAAGAAGATATCTGAGCTTGAGAAAAACGAGGAAACAAGAGAAATGCTAAGTCTTGTAAGGATATTCTCACCCGAGGAGATTCCAGTTGAATTTGAAGAAGTTGCATTAACAGATGATCAAGTAGAAGAAATAAGAAAGTTAGAGGTTGCAATTAAGGAGAGGGAGTTCTTAAAGAAGATAGGGTTAACAGATATTGGGAAGCTCCTCTTCATAGGCCCACCGGGCACTGGAAAGACCACTACTGCAAGAGCTTTGAGCAAAAAACTCTACTTACCATTGGTTGAAGTTAAACTCTCTATGATAACAAGCCAATACTTGGGTGAGACTTCTAAGAACATAGAGAAGGTTTTCGAAATTGCGAGACTTCTGAATCCCTGTATACTCTTTATAGACGAATTCGACTACATCGCAAAGATGAGAACAAGTGACGAGCATGCTGCAATTAAAAGAGCTGTGAATACTCTGCTCAAATCGATAGACGAGATTAGCCTTGTTAAAGATGGAGTGATATTAATCGCGGCAACGAATCATCCGAGTCTCCTTGATCCAGCTGTTTGGAGAAGATTCGATAAAATAGTTGAGTTTCCAGAGCCGAGCGAAAGCATTAGGAAGAGGATTTTTGAAATCTCGCTTTCCAAGGTTAAGGGAGATTTCAATATAGATGAACTCGTTAAAGAGACAAACGGATTCACGGGAGCTGAGATAAAGTTAGTTGTGAGGGAAGCTGTATTAAAGGCTTTGTTAAACGGCAGAAAGGAGTTGAATCAGGAGGATCTGTTAAAAGCTATTAGAGATATCAAGGAGAGATTAAAGCTCAAAGCCACTTATTGATATGATAATAAAACTGTTGGGAACTGGAGATTCAACTGGGACCCCAATTATAAATTGCCATTGCAAAACTTGCGAGGATGCAAGGAGAAGGGGCTGGGAGAGGAAGAGGTTTTCGGTTTTAATAAAAAACAACGGAAAAGTTATTCTAATCGATACATCCCCAGATTTAAGACGTCAGTTACTCGACAATGGAATTGAGAGAGTTGATGCAGTTATCTGGACACACTGTCATTTCGATCACTTTGGGGGATTTGGAGAGTTTTACAGAGTTCAGGATGATGTCGTCGTTTACACAACTCCTCAAATCCATGAAGACATAGGGAAATATATGGGGTTTTTAAAGTATAAACGGGTTGAAGTGGAGGAGTTTAAACCGTTTAAAATCGCTGGGATTGAGTTTACACTTTTTACAGTTAATCACCCGCCAGTTGAAGCAGTTGGAGTAAAGCTTGAATGGAATGGATATAGAGTAGTTGTGAGTGGTGATACGAATAGAGACATCCCAAAGGAGAGCTTAGATGAGATTACGAATCCAGATTTATTTATAGTTGAAGCCTTAGCTCCGAGCGGTAAGTTTAGAAAGCACATGAACGCAAAAGAGGCTTTAGAACTTTCAAAATCTATAAACGCTAAAAAGGTAGTTTTGACGCATTTAGGTCACTTCTTCCCACCCCATTCGATTGCATCCAAGATATATCCAGTTGGATACGACTATCAGGAGTTCTCGTTTAAGGAGGTAAAGTTAGATGCGTTCCTTAGGGATTGATATAGGTGGTGCGAACGTAAAAGTGGCGTTTAGTAGGGGTTACGAGATAATATACAATCCGATATGGAAGTTTAAGGACAAACTCGGAAATCTCTTAGCGGAAATTGCAAAAAAGTATAACCCGGATAGGGTTGGAGTTGTGATAACAGCGGAACTATCTGATGTATTCAAGAACAAGGAAGAAGGCATAGAATTCATTGCAGATGTTTGCAAAGAAGTGTTCAGAGAAGTATACTTTCTGAATCTGGATGGAGAGCTTAAAGATGAAATAGATAAGCCAAGAGATTTTGCTGCCAGCAATTGGGTTGCATCAGTTATGTTTTTGTTGAAGGAGGGATACAGGAATTTCCTGTTTGTGGATATAGGCTCTACTACGACGGATTTAATACCAGTTACAGATAGAATTGAAGCGGCAAAGACGGATTTCGAAAGATTAAAAAGGAGAGAATTGCTATACTTTGGAATTCTAAGGACTCCAGTTTTTTACGTCTTAAGGGAATTCGAAGGAGTTCCATTATGCCCCGAATACTTTGCGATCACAGCCGATGTATTTGTTGTGACAGGTGATATAAGTGAAAAAGACTACACATGCGAAACCCCAGATGGGAGAGGAAAGAGTTATGAAGACTGTTTAAGGAGACTTGCCAGAACTCTTTGCTGTGATTTAGAGGAGTTAGGTGTTGAAAAAGCTAAAGAATTGGCTTTTAAGGCTAAGGAAAGCATGAAGAAAATGCTATCAGATGCAATTAAAGAAAAACTCAGCAGAGATATGAAAGTCTTTGCATGTGGAATAGGTGAATTTTTAGTTGAGGAGATTTGTGAATGCATAAAACTTTCAGAAGTTTACGGAGATTTCTCCAAGGTTTTTCCAGCTTATGCAATGCTAAAGCTTATTGAGGAGGAGTAGTCTGTATATTATTTCGCATGAGTGTTCTACGTAGCAGGCTTTGTTGAACGCATCCCTAAGCGATACTCCAGCTGAATATATTCCATGCCCTCTAACTATTACAACTCCTCTCTCTTTTATCGCATTGGCTATCCTTTCCGCAAGTTCTCTACTCCTAAACTCTCCTTCAACTACTTTAATCCTTCCGAAGTAAAGCGATCCCTCTAAATCTATCGGTTTAATTTCGTCAAATCTAAGGCTTAGAACAACGTTGAAAACACCGTGACAATGCACAACAGCCTTATAATCTGTTTTCTTGTATATCTCTCTGTGAACTATCAAATCGCTTGAAGCATCTGGATTTTCCTCATTCAGCTCCAACTCTACAAATGAATCTGCATTTAAATCGTCTAAGTTTACACCGGTTTTTGTTATAACTATTTTATTCCCTTTTCTAAAGCTTATATTTCCACTTGCTCCATCTACAAGTCTGTAGTTTGCCAATAGTTTACCAATCTTTACAGCTTCCTCGATCATATTCTTCTAAGCTTTACAGCTGTCCCATATGCCAAAAGCTCAGCAGCGCCGCCTATTGTTTGGGCTGTAGCAAACCTAACGTTTACAACTGCATCCGCTCCAAGTCTTTTCGCTTCGTTTATCATTCTGTTCAGAGCTTCTATCCTTGCATCTCTGAGCATCTCAGTGTATTCCTCTATTTCTCCACCTATTACGTTTTTTAGCGCAGCTACTATATCCTTTCCTATATGCTTAGCCCTAACGGTATTCCCGAACACAACTCCCAAGACTTCAACTACCTCATAACCCGGAATGAAATCAGTCGTTGTGACTATCAATCTCTCACCTCCTCAATTCTCTTCTCTCTCCCTCCGAACAGTATTAAAAGAACCCCTAAAACTATTAGTGCAGTATCCACTATGAAAAGAGTAGGGATTGTTATCTCCAATATCAATCCAAGTACCAAAAATCCCAAACCCCACTTTACATGACTCTCCATTACTCAAGGTATCTTCAACTTTCTAAAGATTTTTCTCGCAGCTATCACAATCGGATCCCATACCCTTGAAAACTTTGGATAGTAGGGTAATTCTGTAAAAAACGCTTCAACTACGTTACAACCCCTATACAGCATAGCTGATGCCGCATAAATTCTCATAGCTACACCTTTACCAATTGCTTGAACTCCGAGAACTCTTCCACTCTTATCCGCTACCATTTTCAGATGTATTAGCTCATCTGGCAAATACCTCGCAATCGATTTAGACGATATGAAAGAAGAAACGACTTCATAACCTTCTCTTATAGCCTCCCACTCACTTAGCCCAACTTTACCTATTTCCAAGTTCTGAAAACTCGTGAGTTGACTCCTTATAGAGCCGGGGTAATGCATTTCATAGCCAGCTATGTTTACCCCAGCGACGTATCCGGTTTTATTAGCTGGAACAGCTAAAGGAATCCAATCTGGCCTTCCAGTGATAAGGTTCTTTGTCTCTGCACAGTCGCCAGCGGCGTATACATTCTCTCTACTCGTCTGCATTCTACTATTCGTCTTTATAGCGTTGTTCTTACCGAGTTTTACGAAACCCTTAGCTATATCCGTATTTGGTTCTAATCCTATTGCAACTATTGCAAGATCGCATTTGTACTCACCTTTATTCGTTATAACTCTCTTAACCTCATCTTTTCCCTCAAAACTGATAACACTTTCATTTAGTTTAAGTTCTGCAAACTTTTCAACCTCTGATTTTAGAATTGCTGAGATTTCCGCATCAAACTCTGGCAGTGGTCTTTCCTTAGCTTCTATAATCGTTAATCTTTTCCCAAGACTAACAATTGCATCAGCAATTCCAATTCCTATGTAACCCAAGCCGATTACAACGATGTTTTCAGCTTTCAGAACTCTTCTCTTAATTTCCTCTAATTTTTCCATGCGGTCTAAGTAGTAAATGCCATTCAAATCTTCCGAGTTCAGCTTTAGGGCTTTTGAACCAGTAGCAAACAGTAACACATCCCATTCGTATTCCCTTTCCCTTCCCCCCTCTTCAACGACTAAAACCCCGTCCTTAACTTCTGTAACCTTTGCGTTCATGTGAACGTCTATTCCCCTCTCCCGCCTGAAGTAATCAGCAGAATACGTGCATAAATCCTCTAACCTCTTTGCATCTCCTCTTAAGTAAAATGGAATCCCACAAGGTGCATGACTTACGAAGTTTGACCTCTCAAATACCTTTACATCCCAACTCGGTTGTAAGGCTTTTACTCTCGAAGCGGCAGTCATTCCAGCAGCTCCACCGCCTATCACAGCAACCTTCACCTTTTAAAGCCTAATCACTTTTTTAAATTTTTTTCGTTAAAAATTAAATATCAACTGAGCATTGTAATCCATGGAATCCGAGCCTTTAAGCCTTAAGGATAAATTCAGATTTCTGTGTCATAGTGGATTGGAGTGTTTCAACGTATGCTGTAGAAATATAAACTTATTTCTGATGCCATACGATATCGTACGGATTAAGAATAGACTTGGAATTAGCTCTACTGAGTTTCTGAAGAAGTATACAACATGGCACATCGGCTATTACACAGGTTTACCAGTTGTAACATTAAAAACAAAGCCGAAATGTCCATTTGTAAGCGATGAGGGTTGCACGATATACGAAGATCGTCCGGGCTCTTGTAGGTTATATCCATTAGCAAGGGTAAAAGTCGGTGATGAAGAGTACTACTACGTAATCAGGGAAGAATTCTGTAAGGGTTTTGAAGAGGAAAAGGAGTGGACAGTTGAGGAGTGGGTTAGAGATCAAGGTGCAGAGAAGTACAACGAAATGAACGATTTGTTTATGGAGTTGATTTCTGCAAAAAACGAGTGCAAGAGAGAACTCAGTAGAGAAGAAGTTGAGACTATATACACTGCATGCTTCGATTTAGATCGGTTTAGGTATATTGTGTATAGAGAGGGTTACGATGTATTTGACTTCGACGATGAGAAACTGATGAAATTTGCCATTAAATGGGTTATCGAGGAAATTCTAAGATAAACAGTAATGCCCTTGCAAAAACAACACGTAATGTTTTAGATCTTAATGGAATTTAAAGTCTTATCTATTTTTATTTTATATAATTTCAATTACTAACTAACTGGCTCGTACACTATCCCAAGTTCTCTTGCATAACTGTAGGCTTCCTCCATCTCTCTTATACTTGGTCTTCTGTTTATATCGCTATACTTATCTGGATGCTTTAAAACATTAAACATTGGCCTATATTGCTCCATTATGTTTACTAAAGCCCTTGGACAGTTCTTTGCAATCCAGCTCAGTATCGGTTTAGTACAGCACTCCAAGTGATTTGGTAGAACGAGATGCCTTATTATTATATCACTCCAGTCGTGTGCCCATTTTATATTACGTGTTACGACGCTCCAGTAGTTCTTGACTAAACTCAACCTCTCAGCACATCTATCATTCCCATACTTCAAATCGGGTAACCATATATCGATAACCTCTCTAAGTAACTTCATAGTTTCAGCACTGCAGTACATGTTACTGTTCCAGAGCTGTGGGACGTTTACGTTCAAATACTTAAGACTTTCAAGTATCACGTGTAGATTTGGAGTAGGATCTCCTCCTACATGATTTATATTTCTCGCCCCATTCCTCCTGAGTTCAGCTTGCATAATTGCAAGCTTTTTTGCATCGACTACAACTCCTCCCTGCGGGAATTCTTGACTTATATCGTGGTTCTGACAGAACACGCATTTGAAATTACATCCACCGTAGAATATAGTTCCACTTGGAACTAACGGCGATTCCTCACCGTAGTGGTGAAACCAGCTGTGAACGTTTGGCTCTTTAACTCTGCAAACACCGATCTCTCCTTTTTTTCTATTAATCCCACATCTCCTCTCACAAAATTCACAACTCTCAAGCATTCTGTAAGCTATTTCAACTTTTAAATCCAAAAAGTTCGGGTTCTTATCTGGAATTCTATCGATCTTAAGCCTTCCATCCTTTACAGAATTTAATAGCTCATTGAAGACTTTAGCTTTTTCATCGTGAATCCTCCAAAGTTCATCAATCTCCAAACTCTTGATATCGTATTCTACATCGATCTTTCTACAGACAACGAATTTAGCTGGCATTTCATCTCTCATGACTCTGTAATACCAATTAAGCCTATCCTTAACAATCGGATTTTTCCAAACCGCTATGGCATCTGGTCTTAGGATTTTCCAATCCCACATGATTTTTAGTCTTTACAAGTCTTAATTAGTGTTTACCTAAAATTAAGACAAGTATCTCACTACTTTAAACCCTCAACAAAAGCTCTGACGTTTTTACCGAG
The DNA here is from genome assembly GCA_964462505.1 of uncultured archaeon. Lineage (GTDB taxonomy): Archaea > Halobacteriota > Archaeoglobi > Archaeoglobales > Archaeoglobaceae > CAYWXE01. The sequence goes on from CAYWXE010000026.1 coordinate 11,925, forward strand.
GACCAAGTGGTTATATCCTCCCTCCAATACTGCAAATCTCCTACCGTAACATTTCTCCTCTGCAAATTCCTTTACAATCTTACCGATTTCTCTGTAATCTTCTGTTTCGAGAATCCCTCCCCAGTCGTCTTTATGCTTATCAAAACCGGCTGATACCGCTATTATGTCGTATTCTGCTCTTTCTAAAAACTCCGCAATGCTGTTAACGTCTCCAGAAGGCATGTGAAAGTATTCCACGTTTTTGTCATCTTTAAACGTGTTATTTGTTCCATCTCCGAAGTGTAAATCGAAATCTACTATTACCGCTTTCTTTATTAGACCATCTCTTATAAGTCTTCTAACGGCAATAGCTACGTTGTTGAAGTAGCAGAACCCCCAACAGCTATCTGGACTTGCGTGATGACCAGGAGGTCTTATAGCGGCAAACGCCGGCTCTTCAAAGGAGATTTTAGCCGCTTTTATCGCACCGCCAACTGCGAGCATTGCGACTTCGTATACAACTGGCATACTCCTAACGTATTCGTAATGTCTTTCAGTGTGAACGAGCAAGATGTCTTCTCTTTTAGCTGGCTCAGGCTCAACGAATTCAAAGTCTTTTAGTTCCTTCACTATTGCCTCCATTCTACCAGCTTCAGCCGCTGGATCAGATGTGTACTCCTCGTAAAACTTGGGATGGAAAACTATTTTCATACAACGACCTATACTAAAAGCTTTAAATAGTATTCCCTATGGAAAACCGATGAAGGCTTCTGCTCCGGGTAAGATAATACTGTTCGGTGAGCATGCAGTGGTTTATAAAAGACATGCACTTGTTTCAGCTATAAGTCTTAGATGTTACGTAGAGGTAAAGAGGAGTAATGATTTTAGGATAATTTCTCCACTCGGCAAAACAAGCTTGGATTTTGAAGTTCATCCGTATATAAGTTATGCCGTAAAGAGGTTTTGCGAATACAAAGATATAGGAGGTGCAGAGATAAGAATTAGTAGTGAAATTCCGATGAGTTCTGGCTTGGGGAGTTCAGCGGCTGTAACTGTTGCAACACTAAAGGCTTTAAGTGAGGAATTTGAAGCAGGATTAAGCAATGAAGACATATTTGAGATTGCTAAAGCGGTTGAATTAGACGTTCAAGGAAGGGCAAGTGGGACTGATCCGTTCATCTCTACATTTGGTGGAGCTTGGTTAATTCCAGATAAGAAGAGAGTTGAAATTCCATACGATTTATTCGTAGTCATGCTTGGAGAGAAGTCCACAGCTGAAATGGTTAAAAGAGTAGCAATTCTTAGGGAGAGGTATACAGATGTGATTGAAAAGATCTTTGATGCAATAGATGAAATAGCAATTAAAGCCTTTGAAAACATCGGAAACTTAGAAGTTTTAGAAGAGTTGATAGGAATTAATCAATCGCTTTTAAGAGCTTTAGGTGTTAGTACTCCAGAGATAGATAGAACGATTGCAAAGCTTGAAGAACTCGGATATAAGACAAAGATTACTGGAGCAGGTGGAGGGGGTTGCATATTCGGGATTGCTAAGAGAGAAATCCCAATGGGGATAAGAGTTAGATGTAATGAGGAGGGAGTTAGGATTGAAGATTCTTAAAATCGGTGGTTCCGTTATAACCGAAAAGAGAAGAGATGTATTGGATTCAGCAAGAACTGATAGAATTAAGGAGATCTGTGAAGTTATAGCAAGAAATCCAGATGATTTAATACTCATTCACGGGGCTGGATCTTTTGGACATCCATACGTCGAAAGGTATAGGCTTGAAGAGAGAAGGGATATATTTGGAATAAGTGTTACGCATTTAGCTTGCAAGAGGTTGAACGAAATGATCTGTAAAACCCTTTCAGATTACGGTGTAGCGGTTTTACCAATTCATCCACTTTTATTCTTCAAAAGGGATATAGAACTTAAATGTGATTTGGAATTTCTGAAATCTATTGTGGATGAAGGTTTTCTTCCAGTTTTACATGGGGACATGGTTTACAATTCGAAAGAGCGTAGATTTGAGGTCTTATCGGGTGACGAAATTACTGTGTTTCTAGCTGAAAAGTTAGATGTTGAAAGGATTGGTTTTGCGACTGATGTAGATGGAATTATTTACAACGGAAAAGTCTTAGACGTTTTCGATAAATCTATGCTGAATTCAGTGGGATTTGCAAGTGGTAAGAGTGATGTAACTGGGGGAATGAGGGGGAAACTCGAAAGGATTTTTAATTCAAAGATCAGATGCGAAGTGTTCGTGTTTAAGGGTTCAGCTGAAAACGTGGAAAAATTCCTTAGAGGAGAAGAAATAGGAACTAAGGTGATCGTATGAGTACGTCTAAGAGAAAGATCGACCACATAAGGATTTGTTTAACCGAGAAAGTCGAATCGAGTTATACTGGATTGGAAGACGTTATGCTTATACACAAGTCCCTTCCAGAAATAGATTTCGATGAGATAAACACCTCCGTTGAATTCCTAGGCAAGAAACTAAGCTTTCCGTTTTTGATAGCGTCTATGACTGGTGGTCATCCAGATACAAAGGAGATAAACAAGAACTTAGCTATCGCGGTTGAAGAAACCGGAATAGGAATGGGAGTTGGAAGTCAAAGAGCCGCAATCGAAGATGAGAGTCTTGCAGACAGTTTTACAGTTGTAAGGGAATACGCACCGAAGGCTTTTGTATACGCAAACGTTGGTTTACCTCAGGTTTTGGAGTATGGAGTTGAATTCGTTGAAAAAGCCGTTGAAATGATAGATGCAGATGCTGTAGCGATACACATGAACTTCTTGCAAGAGGCCATCCAGCCGGAAGGAAATTTAAACGCCAAGGGTTGCTTAAAGGCTATAGAAGAGGTTTGCAAAGAATTAAGAGTGCCAGTGATAGCCAAAGAAACGGGAGCTGGGATGAGTAGAGATGTCGCAGTGATGTTAAGAGATGCTGGAGTTAAGGCTTTAGATGTGGGAGGAAAGGGTGGAACTTCTTGGAGTGGTGTTGAAGTTTACAGAGCTAAAGATGAGGTTACAAGAGAAGTTGGTAGGGATTTCTGGGATTGGGGAATTCCAACTGCTTTTAGCGTTGTAGACTGTTATAGGGTACTCCCAGTTATAGCTACTGGAGGTATAAGGAGTGGAATAGATATCGCCAAGAGTGTAGCGTTAGGTGCTGAAATTGCAAGTGCTGCACTTCCGTTTTTAAAAGCAGCGGTTAAAAGTTCAGAAGATGTTAAGAGGGAAATTGAATACTTCAGTAAGGGGTTTAAGATTGCGATGTTCTTAACTGGATGCTCTGAAGTAAAAGATCTGAGAAGTGTGGAGTTGTTTATAACTGGAAAGTTAAAAGACTGGCTTGAGTTTAGAGGAATAGACGTTAAAGTGTTTTGTAGGGTGAGGTAGATGCTTAAGGATGAAATAGCAAAGAGAGCTGAAATCGTTAATAAGGCCATAAAAGAGTTCTTGCCGATTAAAGAGCCAAAAGGCTTATATAATGCATCCATGCATCTAATAGAGGCTGGTGGGAAGAGATTGAGACCAGTTATATCTATACTTGTAACCGAATGCTTGGGAAGAGATTACAAAAAGATAATGCCAGCAATAGTTAGCATTGAAGCTATTCACAACTTCACATTGATTCATGACGATATAATGGATAGAGACGAACTCAGAAGAGGAGTTCCAACAGTTCACAAGGTTTACGGGGAATCGGTAGCGATTTTAGCTGGAGATACACTTTTTGCTGAAGCATTCAGACTTATAACGATTTGCGATGTTGAGGGAGAGAACATAGTCAAAGCTGTAAACAGATTGGCTGATGTATGCGTTAAAATCTGTGAGGGACAGTACTTAGATCTGAGTTACGAAAGCAGGGATTTAATAACAGAGCAGGAATATTTAGAGATGGTCAAGCTGAAAACTGGAGTTCTAATAGCTTATTCTGCATCACTTCCAGCGATTTTATTCGGTGAGAGCGATGAAGTAGTTGAATCCCTTTGGAATTTCGGATTGCTGTGTGGAATTGGATTTCAAATTCACGACGATGTCTTGGATTTAATAGGCAAAGACATAGGTAAGGATTGGGGTAGCGATTTACTCAAAGGTAAGAAAACGCTTATCGTTATAAAAGCCATGGAAAAGGGTGTAAGACTTGAAACGTTTGGAAAGGGAAAGGCAAGTTTTGAAGAGATTAGAAGGGATGTCAAAAGGCTAATAGAATGTGGAGCTATAGATTACGCAAAAAAGAGAGCAAAAGAGTTTGTTGAAAACGGTAAGAAACACTTAGAAATCTTACCTGATTCTGAGCAGAGGCGAATACTGATGAATTTGGCCGATTACCTTGTAACGAGGGAAAAGTAGGTTTTATATATGTTAAGCCAAAAACACTATGTAATGGCTGGAATACCGGCGAAGTCTCTTGCAAGGAAAACTGTTGTCCTCTCGGATGGAACTGTTGTTGGCAGGCTTTACAACATAACTGTAAACTTTAGAACTGGAGAACTTGTGAGCTTAATAGTGAAGCCTTTAAACGATATTCCCAATTTTAAGAAGGAGGAGGGATATTACATAATTCCATTCGAATTCGTTAGGGCTTTAAAGGACTACATCGTTGTAGATAAGAGGAAGATGAGATCGTGAGAGACTTCGTATTTCCCCCGCTAATACTTCCGATATTTTTACTACTCGTTGTCTTACCGTTTTTTACAGTCTTCTTCGTATTTACGAGCTCTAGGATATTCCAAATCCTGTTCGGCTTGAGTTATAGCGAAGCTCTTTGGATATTTCTGATGATTATACTCGGTAGCTTTGTGAACATTCCGATATACGAGAAGGAGGGCAGAGAGATAGTAATGAAGTATTACGTATTCGGCTTTATGTATACCGTTAGAAAGCGGGAAAAGATAACGATTGCCGTAAACTTAGGTGGTTGCGTATTCCCAGTCATTTTAGCCTTGAGGTTGTTATCGGAGTTACCGATTTCATGCTTTTTATTGGCTTTTACAATTTCAACTGCAGTTATATACTACTACGCCAAGCCGATACCGGGAGTTGGTATAGCGGTTCCAGTATTCATACCCCCTGTGATCGCATCACTTTCGAGCCTTATCTCACTCGTATTACTTGGATATCCGATACTGCTGTTACCAAAGCTCTCATTTACGAGTGGTGTATTAGCAGCCCTATTCGGTGCGGATATCTTGCACTTAAAGGACGTAGAACAAATCGGTTCTGGAGTTGTGAGCATAGGTGGAGCTGGAACCTTTGATGGAATATTCTTGACGGGTATATTCGCAGTTATTTTCTCATTTTTCCTTATCTAACCCATACGACATCTCCTCAAAAACCAGACTTCAAGTTTTAAACAGTTCACGGCTTCACATTCCTTTTCTAAGCAACCGTAGCACGGTGGTAATCCAGTTATGTCCTCCATTCTCTCCATTATAGCTTTTAAGTCTAATTCCTCCTCTTCCTCCTCTTCAACCTCTGCTTCAGCTGGAACTATCTTAAAAGTTTTTACTCCATCTACTACGACCTCTATCCTCTTAATTAACCCCTCCTTCTCGAGTTTTCGGAGTATCCTTGAACATTTACTGCTGTCTATGTTTAACTCCTTCCAGAGGTCTTTTTGTAGTACCTCTCCTTTTTCCCTTAGAATTTTAAGTATTTCCTCTCTGGTATCAGTTATCTGAAAGTCCGTCATTCGTACGGCTGAATGAGAATTATGTTATTTCCCCTGAGCACGATTTCCCCAAGATTTCTAAGCTTCTTACCATCTTTGTATTCGAATGCATTCGTTAGGTAGAGATTCATGTATTCATCTACACCCTCTAACTTCCCAACAAGTTCGCTTTCCTCGCCCTTCATTTCAACCCTTATCTTTTTCCCTATCAGCGATTTGACCATTTGGCTTGGTAACATATTATCACCTCGTTGCAGAAAATGTATATAACGTCTCTCTTTAAAACCTTTCTCAATGATTGTGGTTACGGGCGGTGCTGGATTTATTGGTAGTCATGTTGTTGATAGACTTGTCGAAATCGACAGAGTTGTGGTATTAGATAATTTATCTTCAGGTAAGCTTAAATATGTTAATAAAAGTGCAGAGTTTTATAAAGTCGATTTGGCATACGATGACATAATCGATTTAATAAGAGGTGCTGATGAGGTTTGGCATATCGCGGCAAATCCAGATGTAAGAGTTGGTAGTGTAAATCCAGAAGAGATCTATAGGAACAACGTTTTAGCTACTTATAGACTTTTGGAGGCTATGAGAAGAGTAGGGGTTAATAGAATAATCTTTACATCTACATCAACTGTTTACGGTGAAGCAAAACTGATTCCAACTCCAGAGGATTATCCAACTCATCCGATTAGTATTTATGGAGCATCTAAGCTTGCATGTGAAGCGTTAATCGAATCGTATTGCCATACATTTGACTTCCAAGCGTGGATATACAGGTTCGCTAATGTAATCGGGAAACGTAGTAATCACGGAGTGATATACGATTTCATAATGAAACTCAAGAAGAACCCGAATGAACTTGAGATACTTGGAGATGGTGAGCAAAATAAATCCTACATATACATAGAAGACTGTGTAGATGCGATGTTTTATGGATTAAAAGCAGACGATAACGTAAACATCTTCAACATTGGAACTGAGGATCAGATTAAGGTTAAAAGGATTGCAGAAATAGTCTGTGAAGAGATGGGGTTAAGTCCAAAGTTCAAATTTACTGGTGGTAAAAGAGGTTGGAAGGGAGACGTTCCTATTATGCTCCTGTCAATTGAGAAGCTAAAAAAGATCGGTTGGAAACCAAAGTACAACAGTGAACAAGCAGTGAGATTAGCTGTAAGAGATTTACTTGAAGATTTGAGCTAAATATCCCCGTTCTCCTCTACTTATCTATGAAACTTCTACCTTTGAAGCTAATGATCTAAACATATACAAGACTATAATCTATAGTCCCATTTTATTTTCTGCTATTACGATCTATAAAATTATATGTAAAATTTATTATTTTACTATATATATTGAATATACATTTTTATTACATATGATGTTTTATTCGTTTGTCTTTCATTTCAAGAAAGATAATAAGAAAAAAACATAAAAATATAACCTCCTATATTACTTCAGCCAGGGTAGTGATACAACATTGTTGATGAAGTATCTTAAATCGTCCACAATCTAGTGTAACGACTCAGTTGATATGATTTAAAAATTAAAGTTTTGAAAGAGTGAATAAATTACTAATGATGTTAAGAGCGTTAAGAATGATCTAAAAAATGTGAGTATAATAGAGCTAGAGAAAAAAATTAAACTATTTTGCTTTCCACTGTGTAAGAAATATAAAATTATATTTGTTGATGAGGTTATTGAATTTCTTAATAATATCATTAATTATTGTAATTATTGTATTAAGAATGCCCTATTCACCATTATTTTTTGTGATTGATTAAGTCCTCTTCTACAATAAATTGCAAAAGTACAAATTACGTCAGCTATAAATTGCAAAAGTTACTAACATTTTTGCAATGAAAGCAGTAGGATATGTAAGAGTATCGACATCGGCTCAAGATGAACAAAACCAAATAAGGGCAATACAAGAGTACTGTAAACAAAATAGGATAAAATTACTTGAAATATTTAAAGATAGAGGAGTATCTGGGCTGAAAAAATTCGCGGATAGAGAAGGTGGAAAGAAACTGATGAAATTCATAGAAGATAACGAAGTTAATGCAGTAATAGTAGTTGCCCTTGACAGAATAGCAAGAGATAGTTTGGATATAAAGAATACAATAGATTATTTCAAGGACAGGGAAATAAAATTGATATCGCTTAGCAGAGAAGAGTTTTGGATAAATTATCTGTTCGATGAGAAAGCTGATGATGTTCACAAACTTGTAGCGAACATACTCTTAGAAACTCTCACATTCTTTGCAAATTTCGAGTTAAAGAAGAGGAAAGAGAGACAACAATTAGCTTGGGATGCTGGAAAGCAAAAGGGGAGACCACCAAAAGTTACAGATGATGAAATCTTACAATATGTTAGGAAATATAGACCACAAGGACTTAATTGGAAAAATATCTGGGCAATAATGAAAGCAGATTTAGAGAGGAAAAGAAGAGCTGCAATTAGTTACGAAGCATTCATTAGAAGGGTAATAAGACTTAGAAAAGCTGGAGTGATAAGAGAAGAAATTGATTAAATATCAATTTATTTTTATTTTTATTATTTATATTTTTATTTGGATAGATTTGACTCTAATTTATCTAATTTGAATCGTTTAAAAAAGTTTAAAAATAAATATAAAATTTAAATTCCTAATATCTCTTTCCAATAAATATTTTAAAATTTAAATTCTCAATTTTGATATGAACTGGAATTACGTTATTTTATCTTTAGCTTTTGCATTTTTCATTATGTGTCCAAGAATTGCAGGGATGTGTGCTGTTATTTCGAAAGCGGGTGGAATTAATCCATACTTAATCGCAATTTTGGGTGGGCTAATAGCAATTCCTCTTATAGCACTTATGGTATTTTTAACGGTAAGATTTGGCGTTGGAGTAGCTATAATCGCAGCTGTTCTGACAGATATTCTATCTGCTATAGCGACTGGAACTTTTAGACTAAAATACGGAATTGAGATGGCCTTAATTGCAATGTTTATATGGGTTGGAGTTATAGTGGCTACTAAAATTTCATACCTGATCGAAAAAATCATAACAATATTTTTTTAAGTGATTTTTAAAATCGACATTCTTACAGCTTTATATCTCACTTTTCAAATTTTTTAGTAGTTTAGTCATATCAAATAAGACAAATAATATTCCAAAATCTTAATATTTACTAGATGTAGATATCAAATATGGAAAAGAATGAATTACTGAAAAGAAAGCAAGAATGGTTAGAAAAATTGAAGAGGGAAGGAAAGTTAAGAGACCCAACTGAAGATCACAAAATAGGCTTAATTGCTTTACAAAATAAGATTAGAAGGGAAATAATCAAATTTATCAGTGTTAGTGGAAAAAAGAGTTTTAAAGAGATAAAAGAGAAATTTAAACTCACTGATGCTCAGGCAAAGATGCACTTAGACCTACTTGAACAAGCCTTGTTTATCGAATCTACTGAGGAAAACAGAGAGAAATTCTATACGCTTACGCCGAGGGGAGAAGCTTACCTTGAAAATGTTGAGTGGAGGTGAATTTACGGAAATTGATTTCGAAGACTTCAGCGGAAAGATTCTAAAAGGCGGGGCTACTTCTGTAAAAGTTAAAAGATTAATTGTATACGTATAACTTACGGCTTTGGAAGTAATTCCCTTGTTGTAAACAACTACTTTCTCTAAAACTTTGATATCTAAATCTCTAGCTATATATCCTTTAG
>CAYWXE010000027.1:0-12495 GCA_964462505.1 uncultured archaeon
AGATGATACATACGAAAAGTTAGCGAGGCTTAAAAGGAATGGAGAAAGCTTCAGCGATGTCATAGAAAGACTAATCGAGCAGAGGGACTTTGACATTAGTAGATATTTTGAAATTTTAAGGGACAGCGAAGTTCTTGAGAAGATTTTAGAGTATTCTAAAGATTTTAGAAGAGGTGCGAGGTTAAGAATATGATTGTTCTCGATACGAGCTTTATAATCGACTACATTAAGGAGTAGATAAAACAAAGGATTTGATACATGGAAAATACACAGTTACGACGGTAATATTGTCACGAGATCATGACTGGTGTTAAAATATCTAAAGCGAAGAAAGAAGAGAAAATCTTTAGAAAGTTTTTCTCTGAAATCAAAAGTTTCAAGTGAAATTGCATCTAAGCTCTCTGCGATCGGTAGGTCTGTTAACGTCATGGATATTCTCATAGCTGGAATTGCAACGGTGAAGACGCCATAGTCACAGCGGACAGAGACTTCTTGAAATAGCTAAGGTATCTGATTTGAATGTCATAATCTACCGATAATCTCATCTGAAAACTTAAAATCGAAAAAATTGATGAATCGCAAAAATCTAATCATTCCGACTGAATATAACCTAAACTATCCTTTTTACCATAACATCTATCTCTCATCTCACACAGCTTGCAGTGAGATATATGATCAACCATTAAAAACGCTGAGAATGAAATCCAGAGGAGTAAAGAATAGATGTCAAATTTACCATTCAGAAGAGCAACAAGTGAAACAATCAAAACAACAATCCAAGTCAGTCCAGCAAGTTTCGATCCAAGTTTGAAATTTCCAGTGCCTTTTGAAAACAGCTTCGATGCAAGCAGTCCCCAGCCCGTGTAACAGTATCTTCCGTAGTAAACGCGGTTCGTGCATAGATTGCACCTCAAAAAGACAAACAGCATGAAGACACAAAAAGCAAAGTAAAGGACACCCACGACAAATCCAAAAGAAACTTCCGTGTAATGGTATCCCAACAGCAAAACTAAGAATACAAACAGGTTGTAGCAAAAAATCCTCATCTTTTTTAGCATGAAAAAAGGTTTAAGGTGATGTAATAACGTTTACGGTTGAGTAAAAACATCCACAACCTTAAACTCTTCTACATCAACCAATCCCAAATCCGTAACCTTCAGCTTTGGAATCACTGGCAGAGCCATGAATGACAATGCCAAGATTGGACTCTTGAGCTTACATCCCAGCCTTCTAATCTCTTCGTGAATCCTATCCAACTTCCTCGCAACAACCTCAGCACTCTCCTCGCTCATTAAACCAGCTATGTTCAACTGCAACTCAGCCTTGACATCACCATCCACGACAACAATCCCCCCTTGCAGTTCCGCAATTCTATTCACAGCCTTGCATATGTCCTCATCTCCAACTCCGACTGCAACGATGTTGTGTGCATCGTGTGCAATTGAAGTGGCAATAGCCCCCCTTCTAAGCCCAAATCCCCTTATATAGGCTTTTCCGATGTTTCCAGTGGCTTTGTGTCTCTCAACAACTACAATCTTCAGAATATCCCTTTCAACGTCAACACCTTCAACGAACTCCCTGTCCTCTCCAGTGACTATCTCCCCCTCTATAACTCTAATTATCCTTGCAACCCCCGAACCTTCAATCTTTATGTCCTCCGGTGTTATCGGCTTTTTGATCTTCACACTCCTCTTCACAAATTCTGGGTAGATGTAAGACCTCTTAATCTCTCCTACAGGCTCACCGTTAGCAATTACCTTTGCAACTTCAAACCTCTCCAAATCTTTAAGCAAGACAACATCTGCAAATCTACCCGGAGCTATCAACCCAGCGTTTATGCCAAAGTATTCTGCTGGATTTATCGTGCACATCTGCAAAGCCTTCATCGGATCAACACCTTCTTCAACAGCCCTCCTATAACAGTAATCCATGTATCCCTTCTCAATCAAATCCCTAACTGTTCTGTCTCCATCTGTGACTAGCATTGTGTAACGGTTACCAAGCTTTGCAACGTTTAAAAGGGATTTCAAGTTACGAGCAACTGAACCTTCCCTAATCATAACTCTCATACCCAATCTAAGCTTTTCCATAGCCTCATCTTCCTTTGTATTCTCATGGTCTGAACCAATACCAGCAGATATGTAGGCGTTTAAATTCTTTCCAGTAAGCATTGGGCAATGTCCATCAACAACCTTTCCTCTGGCAACTGTTACCTTCTTCAAAACCTCCTCATCACAGTTCACTACACCTGGATAGTTCATAACCTCAGCCAAACCTATCACACTATCCCATTCCAAAATCTCTGCAACATCTTCAGCTGTTATAATTGCTCCGGGAGTTTCAAGCGGTGAAGAGGGAACACAAGATGGGACTTCGAAGAAAACCTTGAGTGGAATTGTCTTTACCTCCTCTATTAAAACCCTGATTCCATCCTTACCCAAAACATTTGCAATCTCATGGGGATCAGCAACAACACTCGTGTTACCTCTGGGTAATATCAGTCGAGCAAATTCGGTAACGCTGAGCATTGACATCTCTATGTGGGTATGTCCGTCGATCAATCCAGGGACAGCGTATAGTCCATTGGCATCAATCTCTCTAATTCCATTGTAACTTCCAATTCCAGCAATCTTTTCCCCACAAATTGCAATATCTGCCTTTATGAACTCCTCAGTTAGAACGTTGATAATCTCTGCATCCTTTATAACTAAATCTGCCTTTTTTCTGCCGGATGCGACATCTATCAACTTCTTTAACTCTTCAATCTGCATGACAGAAGTATCTTGGATGTTATTTATAAGGTTTGACAAAATTATTGCTTATGTAATCTGTGACCAATATCTGAATTTCCCTAACCCACTCTGAAACACCGTTAACCTTATTCACCTTATCGATAGTTTCATCTTTTCTTTCAAATTCAATTTTTTGGATATTGTCCTCTTTACATTCCTTATTTTAGATATTGGTAAATTCATAACATCACATCTTTTTCTTGGATAAAATTCTTCCCGCATACTCAAAACCTCTTTCTTGTTAGAAATAACGTTCTTATCAGGTAGCTTAATCCCACCTCCTTCATAAATAGCTTTGCTTTCGAGTATTATTTCTTCAAATATTGGCATGATGTCACCCCATTATTAAAAATTATTTATTTTATTAACTCAACACCACAGACAATATGGTTCCTTAGATATCAACCCTCTTGTAGGTCAGTAGTTCTTATATTTTATTACGTAAGGGACATTGGTAACCAGGTGGTTTTAAAAATCCACCGACTTCCTTTCCACATTTGGAGCAAAAACCTTTCACCATATTTGTATCTATAGGTGATATGGCATTTGTTGATTGTCGATATTTTGTTAAGTTATTGTTATCTAATTGTTAATAGATTGTTTATTTAAGTCTTTCGGTTTTTGATTGTGAATTGGGATAAGTATGCATTTGTGTTGAGGGGTAAGGTTAGGCTAAAAATTCTAATAGCTTTGAATAAACCTAAGACTCCAACACAACTATCAAAGGAACTTAAGATTAACTTGGCTCAAGTCAGTAAAACTTTAAGAGAGTTATCAGAGAATAAATTAATTGAATGTATAAATCCACAAGACAAAACGGGTAGGCTCTACGTTAGAACAAAAGAGGGAGATGAGATTGTAGAGTTCTATTTAAAGTAATTTAAAGTAATAAGTTGTTAATATTTTACTAATTACTAACTTTAAAGCAGACCCTTCAGTTTAAAAACTTAAAATCTAATCTCTCGATTTTAGCCAATCTACAACCTCTCTCACACCAAATTCTATATCGACCTCCTGTTTCCATCCCAAAGCTCTAATCTTTTCAACACTGTAAAACCAATTTTTAGTGAAGAGTATTATTATCTCTTTAGCCGAACTCCCTCCAATTCCACCCTTCAACTTCAAAAATACGTAGGCAAGCTTTGGAGGTAATCCGTAGTGAATTCTAACTCCAGCATACCTCGCAACAATATCAAGAAATTCCCCAAGCCTAACAGGTTCCTCGTTGGCCTTGTGAAACCTGCTTAAGATTTGGTAAACATTGATACGCATTGGTAAGCATTTATCCATATTTTTCTAACCATAATTTGATTGCTTCTTCGATTGCTTCACTTAATGCACCTTTCTTATTTCCCTTAACTTCTATAACTTTAGCTCTGAACTTTCTTCCAAGCTTTTCATCGATGATGACGTTCATCCTCATATAACTCAGTTACACAAAAATGTTTATAAACTTTTGCGTTTAAGTGTTGTTATGGGGGTGATAAAAGCATACGGTGTCCCATCAACTGCACCGAAAGACTTGATAGAAGATTACTTTAAGCTGAAGAAAATTGTTTTAGATGAAGTATTCAAGCACGTCAAATATTCTAAGAGTGGAAAAGCACATTTAAAGTTCAACAAAAACAAGAGAAAAGAATTAAGAGATAGATTGCTTGAAAACTGGAAATTCGCTAAGCACTATGTGGATTCCGCTATAAACTCTATTATAGGATTGGTTAAAGGTTGGATAATGTTATACAATCAAGGTAAAGCTAAGTCTAAACCAGAAATAACTAAAAAGGCTGTTTACGTTAAAACTACACTGTTCTCAGTTAAGAATGGTAAAATTAAGATTACAATCGAACCTAAGAAACGCTATCTTGAAATTAACTTAACAAAGTTCAATTATTTGCCAAAAGATTACGATTCTATCGGTGGATTGATTCTAATGGAAAATAAACTGATTATAACGTTCAAGAAGAAAGTAGAATTAATAAAACCTAACGATTATGCATCTTTCGATGTGAACTTAACAAATATCACTGGTTTGATAAACGGAAGAATTGTCAGATTCGATTTGAAAAAGCTATACCATATCCACAGAGTTTACGAAGAAAAGAGGAAAAAGATTCAGAAACTCAGTAAAACTAAACCAAAAACGGCTAAAAAACTAATGCAGAAGTATTCAAAGAGGGAAAAGAACAGATGTAAGGATATAATGCACAAAATAACCACTACGATAGCGAGAGAACTCGCATCAACTAAGAGCGGAGCAATTCTAGAGAACTTGAGAAACATTAAAGACAGAATACTTGGCGGTAACAAAGACTTGAACCGCAAATTGTCAAAATGGAACTGTAGAACTTTCCAGTTCATGCTCGAATACAAGCTGAAATGGTTCGGTTTACCAGTTAAATACATTAATCCCGCTAATTCATCTAAAACCTGTCCCGTCTGTTCAGGCAGATTATCCGCCTATCGGGACAGGTTGATGAAATGTAAATGTGGATTTATCCAAGATAGAGACGTTGTAGCAGTTATTAACCTTCGGATGTGGGGCTTGGGGGTTACCCCGAACGGGGACAAGCTTCCGAAGGCTTTATCCTTCGGTAGTGATGCGTCCCAAGGCGGTTGTTCGCTCATCAATGCGGACATCCGCTGAACCCCAAGTTAAAAACTTCACAATATTCAGCCTTCTCCATCACAAGCACCATTGCTCTCATCAAATCTTTCACATGGATTGGATGGATGAAGTTGTTTCCGTTTCCCACAACAAACCTCAACCTCCCCTTGACAACCAACTCTATCAGAAGATTCAACCCGTAATCGCTACCTACACCATAAACAAAGGCTGGTCTAACAACTTTAGCCTTCAAACCTTCATTGCAGAGTTTAAGCACGTATTTCTCAGCCTCAGCCTTTGATCTCGAATATGGATTTGGATTGGGATTATACGGACTGTTCTCTTTGAGTGGCTTTGAATTTGCATAACGCAAAACACCCACTGTGCTGACGTGCAAGAGTTTACAGTCGTATTTCAAGCAGAGATCATCTACATTTCTCGTCCCATTGTAATTTACAAGCCAAATATCCCTTGAACTCACCCCATGCCTAAAAATTCCTGCTAAGTGGTAAACTTTGTCAACATCTCTGAAGGCTTTTTCAAGTGATTTCTTGTCTGTAACGTCTCCAACTACAAATTCCACTGGTAAATCCCTAGGATTCCTAACCAACAACATAACATCTTCACCCGTCTCAAGTAGGAGTTTAACGAGGTATCGACCTATGAACCCCGTCCCATCCGTTACGAGTATCATCGACAGTTGAAGTTAAGTTCAATTGATAAAACTTGAAGTATGAAAGCGAAAACCAAGTGTGAGGTGTGTAACCTTGTCAAGGTGGTAGATAACTTTTTAAGAGAGATCGAAGGTGAAATTGAAAACGTAGAGTTTGGAGAGGTTAAAGATTAGATAGAAAAGCTGACATCAAAACTTTCAATTGTCCTTTCAAAGTGGGTGCCTCAGATACTATGCTGTCTATACAAGAATGTTCTGAGCTTCAATGAGCTTAAGAGAAAACTAAACATCAGTTCAAGGGTTTTGTCAGACAAACTTGGAGTTCTGGAGAGGGAGGGTCTTATTGTGAGGGATGTAAAGTTTAAACCTCTGAGAGTTTACTATAGGTTAACGGATTTTGGTAGAGATATGACAATTTCGTTGATCCCTCTAATGCTTTTGCTCAACTGTTCAAGACATCCCTAACCACGGACTCATCAACATGGAAATCAAACTCCTCAGCCAACCTCCTCACGATCTCCCTTGGATCTAATCCTTTGCAATTTAACTTCAGTATTAAATCCCTTGTATCCTCGTATATACTCCATGGATAGACTATCCACATCCAACTCTCCATCTCTCTAGCGTAGTAATCTGGAACAAACTTTGACGTATGCTTAAAATCTATCACAGCAGTTCTAACTTCCCTTGCATTCTTCTCCATAACATGCTTTGCAACCAACTCAACAGTTTCTCCAGTGTCGGCAACATCATCAACAACTAAAACACTCTTATCACTCAAATCCACAGTCAACGGTTGAGTAATCCTCGCCTTTCCAGTTACAGTTGCAACTATACCCCAGTGTTCCGCTTTAACACTGTAGAGATCCTTTATAAGGAGGAAGTCAGCCATAATTCTTGCGGGAATCCATCCTCCCCTTGCAATTGCAACGATGACATCTGGCTTAAATCCAGAATTCTTTATCTTATCTGCAAGTTCTTTACAAAGCTCATAGACTTCCTTCCAACTGTATTGGACACACTTGAACATTGAAAATATAGCTTTGGGAACGTATTTAACCCTTTCCAAAAGTTTTAAAAACATCCCAACAAACTTTAATCAAGCCCGGGTGGTGTAGTCCGGCCTATCATGCGGGCCTGTCGAGCCCGCGACCCGGGTTCAAATCCCGGCCCGGGCGTATATTCTTAAACAATATTAAATAAAATTCGGAAGGTAATGTTACCTTAAAATGTGTTAAGAGTAGATCAACAATAATAATTTACAGCAGTTCCGAAAGTTGGCAATTAGGCTTACCTAAATAGGAACTTAAAATTTTTATTTTTAGTTAGTTTAAAATGCTCTGTCAATTCTTAAAGTTAGATACTTAAGTTGAGATAAATATTAATTATTTATTTTTTATAATAAAGATTTTAATCAATTGTTGTTGATTACTCTTTATAAAAGAATTATTATATAAAAATTAAACTAATTATTTTCTTAAGTGGACATATCCTTAAAGTTAAAAATAGTTAAAAATAATCGTTTTATATGGTTAGTTTCTCCTCTTTTTACTATTCTTTACCTATTATGGGACTAAGTTGTAAGCATCCAATGATCAGTATAAAATGTTGCATTACGTTTGATTTTATTACTAATATTACTTATTAGCATAACATAATAACTTTACGATTACCTCTAAAGCAAGTCAAATCCATACTTCATTTTCTACTTCCAACAAAAGTCTATATCTCATTTAATTCAATAACATGTTCTCTTACATCAGTATCATTTATTTTTAAGAAATCTTCTATCCAAGCTATTACAGTTTTTGAAGAAGCTTAAAAATCCTACTCGCCTGTCTTATCCCTACTCTCTACATATCCAGTCCCTTCCTACATCTTTTGTTCCTATTAGCAGGACTACGTTTTATAGGAGGCTTTTTTAATATCTTAAACAACTTAGATTGATTAAGTAGAAGGTTGAAAAAGCCCGATTAACAGAGAAGAGGTAAAACATACTGTTCAATTTTAAACTGTTCTCATAAGGGCATTAAGGAAAAGGAGTAGAAAGCACACATTACCAATGAAAGCTCAATGTAATCCTTATACAAACCCTCAGAAAGAAGATTTAGATTTATGAAGATTATAGGCTCAAGAATTTCATTGGCGAGAGAAAGGCTTTAGCCAATAAGAAACTCGTTGAATTCTTAACTGATCACAATTTCGAGAACGAGAAGTTTAAACTTCCTAAGGAATCCGTTACTCTCTTCCCTCTATTCTTAATCTCGATTATTAGATCATCTTAATCTTAGTCCTCCGTTCAGGTTACAAGCATGCTAGTATATTGAGTTATATTGAGTATTATGATGATTGTTTACTTCATGCGTTTAATGTTGTTCAGGGAGCTTAAGGAAATTTAAATTAGCGAACTAATGGAAGAGAGAGTTTTTTACGATCTCGGATTTGGGGAGAAGTATCTCGATACTAAAAACATCCTCCTTCTCATCGAGATCGACTATTATGTCATCTGAAAGAGGTTCTGATATCTCTACCTTTCTCTCCTTAATCCTTATGTAAATCGCATTGGCCTGCGGATCAAACTCTACCGAAACCCTACCTCCTCAATCTCCTTTCATCAACCTTCAAGACTGTAATAACCAAAATATCTTCGTCTTCTTTCTCATAAATTACCACAACGAATTTATCACCATATTTCCGACATGAAAATTTTCTCCCGTATTTTTACCTCTATCGTCTTATCTAGATTATTTATGACTTCCTCAATCTGTTCAATTGTTACACCTCTTTACCTTCATTCTTTTCCTTGCGTGAAGTGTTTATTTTGATCATAACTTGAGTGTTATAGTTTTCTCCCTTCTTCCAATTCTTTAATTACAAGTTGTCAAAAACTCTTTTTCTTCAATTTCAACTTCGTTCATCAATTTCAAATTTGTAAGTTAAATAAAAAAATTACTTTCTCCACAGCTTCTCCTTGAGTAAGACATAGAAGTAAGCGAAAGGGCTGAAAAACCTATATTAATAGATTAATCTATATTAGAAATGATATTTTTCCATTCACTCGCCCATCTCCTCAACTTCTCAGCAAATTTTAAGCTTAGTACGTAACCATCGTCGGTCTTTTTCGATCATTCCAGCTTCTTTATTTTCTAACGCTATAAATTCTCTTCAACTTTCCAAGTTCCTTCGCTTTTTTTGGATCTCTTATCGTTATAAACATTTTGAAGATGTTTCTCTTTACTTATGAATGTCTTCTCCATAATATAATTACTTATGAGTAAATTATCAACATCATTAGTAGTATCTTAAAAATCATATGTTCGCTTGAATGGATACAATTTACCCATATACTCTTGCAGTTGTTGAAATATCTTTAATGACACATGTAATCGAAGAAACGAGCTGATAATGTCTTTTGACTTTCGGTGAAACTTGTTATCATTTGTTCCATAATGTAAATGTTTGGTTAAAGATATAGTAGTTAAACATTAAAAGAAGGATATTAAGAGACATCATCAACTTTTTTATCCATATTTCAAAAGACAATTGGCTCTTAATAAAGTTTCTTAGCTAATTAAAACTCTTAAGAGCTTAGATCTATAGCTTAAAACACAGTCTGATAACTTATGAGTTATCTTCTGGGAAATGAAAAAATACATTGTTCTTTATTATTTAGATTATATTAGTTATCTACAATTATTGCCTCATCAACTATGATTTGTATGAATGCTGTGGTAGTTGTATTTATAGATACTTCGAAGAGTATAAATTATATGGTATTACGATAAAGTATGGTATGTCTGTTTTGCGGTAGTGGAGATAATAATAAGGAATGGATTGATGGAGGAAGGCAGAGATTTTATTACAAGGAATGTGGAAGACACTTTATAAAGAAGGTAAGGTACAGGAGGAATTATCTGAAAGAATATAAGATTAGAGTTATTAAGACTGCTTTGAGAGTAGGGTTCAGCGAAACTTCAAGGATTTTTGGACATCTTAGAGCTACGATATACAGATGGATGAAAGAACTTCATGAGGAAATTAAGGACGAACTAGATAAAAATTAAAAAAGGGAAGTTGAGAAGGTATTAGAGACTCTTGTAGAAATAGATGAAATTTGGTATAAAAGAAGATTTGTTGTGTACTTTGCTATTGGAAGGAAAACTAAGTTGATTTTGAACTATCTAATAGGTCAAAGGGATTGCAGGGATGTAATAAGATTTTTAAAGAGAAATCCAAAAGAAATACGATACTCAGATAAAATAACCTTCGTATCAGACGCTTACGTCAGTTATCTCGATCTCTTATCAGATTACGTAGAAAATTGTATATTGGTTAACAAAAAAGAACTAAAAAAGAGAAAAAGAAAAGAGCTTAGAAAAGGCTTAGGTGAAGTCAATAGAATAGAAAGATTCTTCGCTACCTTTAGATATAGTTCGCTCAATTTACCCGTAAATCTCTCAAAATTATTAAATCTATTAATACACTCAAAGTCAAATTAGACCTCTTCACTCACTTCATTTGTTATAATACAACTACCTGCTGTATTCTTTATATGATGACTATAATAAATATTGTTTTTTCTTAAGTGTTTAAGCTTAACAAGATTGGATAATCTTTAAACTTAAAATCTTCTAAATAAAGAATTTAAAGCCGCCGGGATTATACACATATGGTTCAAAGCCCCAAAGATAGCTTTAAATATTAGTCTACAGCTCTACACGATATGAGCTATGACCTCCATAAGGCCAAAAATAGATTGGAGAGAGAACTAAGAAAATTAGAAAATTCGAATATCTGCAAAAGAAATAAAGAATTAATTATAAAATTTCAGCATGATTTAATTGCTGAAGGTGTTAAGCTTCTGAGAGTGACTAAATACACTAGCACGCTTAGGTTGATATGTGAAAGGTGGAATGACAAAGAATTCGACAAATGGGACGAAGATGATTTGAAAAAAGTTCTCTTTAAAATAGAAACCAGTGAATTCACGACGTCGACAGTAAATGAGTACAGAAAATTGGAAACCATTAAAAGTTTTGAAGGGAGATAAGAGAAAGGATAGGAAACCAGAGATTCTTACGGAGGATGAGATTTTCAGAATGATTGAAGCTGCTAAACATCCGAGAGACAAAGCTTTAATTGCTTTAGGGTACGAAGCTGGTTTAAGAGTTAGTGAGCTGGCGGGAATAAAATGGAAAGATATAGAATGGGATGATAACCTTACAAAGGTTAAAGTTAGAGGAAAAACAGGGGAAAGAAAAATACCTATAGTCATCACCGCAAAATATCTCAGAGAGTGGATGAAATGTCATCCTTGCTATGACGGAGCTGATGTAGACCCTGATGCGTATGTCTTCGTTAACATCGGTTCCCCTAGATATAGCCAACCCATGGAATATCGAATGATAAATAAGATAATAAAGAAGGCAGCTAAGAATGCGGGAATCAAAAAGAGAGTTCATCCGTACATGTTAAGGCATTCAAGGGCAACTGTTCTGGCAAATCATCTAACTGAACATCAAATGAACGTGTTCTTTGGTTGGGTCCAAGGAAGTAATATGCCAAGAACTTACGTCCATCTCAGTGGAAGGGATATCGATATTGCGATGAAAAAGATATATGGCATTGAAGACAAAGCAGAAGAGCATAAAATTGCAGTTCCGAAGAAATGTCCAAGATGTGGATATTTGAACTCACCAACCGATAAGTTCTGCGGCAGATGCGGGTTGATTCTCGACGAAAGAGAAAGGATAAAGTTACAAATGGAAGAGGAGAAAATAGCTTTTGAACTAATAAAGGAGATATTTGAAAGTTCTGAATTAGTTGAGAGACTTAAAGAAATGTTAAAAATTGTGGATTTGATCAAGAAGAAACCAGAGATAACAGAGATTATTTTGAGTCAAGTTCCATAAAATTTTCTTATCATTTTGTTAAATCTTTTTTCAATGACGTCTTCAAGTAATTTTCTCTCCTCACCATCTATAACTCTTACAACTCGAGTCTTAGGATATAGTTCTGTATAGATATCTTGCGAAAAGGATGATATGGACTGTAATAAGTTTATTTCAAGATGAATAGCAAGTTTCAACTCGTCCAAATTAGTTATCTTGAACTCTTTAAATCTTATGAAGTTGTTTTTTGCTGATTTATCTTTCAGAAATTTGTCGCAAAGTCTTTCAAGAAATTCATTCAGGAATTCATCTTTATCAACTCTAAGTCTCTGGCTGAGTGTATTTATAAAGCTCGAGATATTATTAAATATGGTTCGGCTAATGTTTAGCGATTGCCATAGGAGTTCATTAATTTCTATCACCTTTTTTAATATTTCACTCACACAACCAACTTTTTCGTTTTCTAAATCTAAATATAGAAAATGTTTCCAAATAATGAAATAAAACTTTTCTTCTGTAAACGCTATTTGAGTT
>CAYWXE010000027.1:12595-20559 GCA_964462505.1 uncultured archaeon
ATTCGGCTTTAGCATATCAATTAAAGCATCAATTGTTGTAACATTCTTGGATGAAACTATTATCAGAAACTTTAGAAAGCTGTTAGAGTAGCGTAACAGTTCGAGAAGGAATCTAACATCGACTTTTAATGGTAATCTTTCTACTAAGTATTCTGCAAATTTTTCACTCTTTTTAAGAGTTTGAAGAATGTGTTCATAATTCGAGCTAAATAATCGATTCTCTAAAATCTCATTAAGCTTACTTGGATTGACCTTGTAATAATTTTGATTGTCTTTTTCACTTTTTAGGATATATTCTTTTTCAGAAAGTTCCTTAAGATGCCTATTAACTGTAGCTTTATCTCGAATTTGCAATTCTTTCCATAAATAATCTCTTAAATCAGATTCAAAGAAGCCATCCCAGTTCTCGATTGCAAACTTCAAAATATAGGATTTCGTTACTCCAATTCCTGCATGTTGCCCTCTTCTTCTCTTTCTCATTAATTTATTTATTCATCAGCTGTTTTTAAAGGTTGTTTTCATAAGCTCTTCAAACCGACGGTTTCCAAGCTTAGGATAACCAAGAATATATGTTTTGAAGCAAACTCCTTCATGAGACAGGACAATAATTGGTATGGCGAATGCAAGGATAGAATAGAATTGCTAAAGAAGCTAATCCTAAACGGTTCACCAATCTCGATGGCTATAGCCTTGACAATATTGGATAAGGAGACTAAAGGAAGAATTAGCAAAGAGTTAAAGCGTATCCTAAAAGACTTTAAGAGCGAAAATTTACTCGTAGCCTTCCCGAATTTAATCAATAGCAGCAGAATTTTTTTGTAGAAAAATTATTAAAATATTAAAATAAATATGAATGAGTTCCATCTTAAAAACACTGGGTTTCACAAAGTGGAACGCCAGTATATAAAGATATGGTTAAGTTGGGTTAAAGGAAGAAAAAGACGAAAACCCAAGAAATATTTAGAGAAAGTAAAGGCGATAATAGAATTGTACCATAAAGAACCCACATTAGATCAAGCTCAGATTTCAAGGATTACAGGTATTCCCAAATCAACAGTCAACAGGATAGTGAAGGAGTTAGTTAGAATAGGGGCTTTGAGAGTTGTTGTTACGAATGTCGCAAATTTAAATAAGTATCAATATTGCGTCAACCAAGAATTTTTAGAATTTATTAACACGTATATTGTTGCTACTTCAGAGATTTCATCTTACTCCAATAAAAAAGGGAGGAGTTTTCCCGACTCATCGAAGTGTGAATTGTACAAAGAGGGATGGTTCAGAATTCATGGATTTCAAAGAAAGTGGATTCTCTGTAACTACAAGCTCATTGAGGATGACGAAAAGTGGGATAAATTTGCACATTTAATCGATGATAAACAGGCTCAAATAGAGAAGGTAAGAATAGGTAGAAAAGGTAAAGGCGTTGCATATCTTGTGAAAGTATTCTCACGAAAATTTAGAACACATTTTCTTCTTCAATTCCGTTCAAATTCATTGATAATATCACTTCCTCGAGGGGGATCAATATACATACATTGGAATGAATTTAATGAAAATGTAGAGAATGAACTTGTAGAGGAGATAAGATACTGGGCTTTACGTGCAATTGAAGTATATCGAGAGGTCTTTAATCAGCAAGTATTTGCCTATGATGATGGATGGGTTGGAAAAAAGAATCCTCTCAAGCCGAAAGTAGCTTACATTGACCCTTCTGGTACTATAAGAAAAGTCTACGATGTAGCAGGTGCAGTCTACATTGAAGGTTTAGGCTATTGGATTGATGGTTCATTGTCCCCTACAAATCCTGAACTAGAATTTGATACAATTGAAGAAGCTTCTAAATTCAAGAAAGCAATAGAAATCCTTGCAAGTGGTGAATTAGATGCAAAGATTGAGTCTTTAGAAAGAAAAATCGAAGAAGAACTCAAGGAATTAAAACACTTATCAAACATATTAAAATATTTAATAACGATAAATAATAACATTTTATCAGGAAGTTCTCATATCGTTTATGTATTTGGATTGAAAATAGCTACGTGATGACAGAATACCTAGCCGTAGATCATTATTAACATTCACAGTTTTCCTATAGCTTCTTCGATTGAGTAAACCTCAACATTACACTTCTTTAAGAATGTTTTTACTTTCTCATTCTTTTGAAAATCATCGGCATCTTCAGTAATTATTATTGAATTTCCAATTCTGCAAGCGGTTTTAACTAAGGGTACATCGTCGTCAGTCAATTTTAGATCTTTAGGTATTGCAATATTATCATCAATATCTCTTATCTTTTTTCTATCATTGAACAAAGAGATTAAAAGTTTGATAATAAGATTTTCTACATTACCAGCCTTTCTATATCTTAGCTCTTTTTGGATTTGTCTTAACTTTTGCTCGTACAATCTTTTTAATTGACGACCGATCACTATTTTATGGCATTTTTCTTTTATGAGATTTAATATCGTTATTGTATTCAATACCAACTTAGTATCATTTGAATCCTCTATGGCTTTAAAGGGAAATAAGTCTAAAACGAGTTGTTTCTTACTTTCACTCATAATTACTCCTCTGTCTTACTTTCTTCGAGCATCTCAATAAGTTCTCTTATTTCTTCCTCAAAGAAGTCAGTTAAACCTCTCTCAATTCTACCACTTTCATCAATTTCTAATTTCTTGTAAATTGTTTTATACTCTCTATTGTCAAATTCGAAGGAATATATAGTTAAATCGTTTACATTAAGTTTTTTCTTTCTAATGCAATTTAAGAATCCATTTAATAAATGTTCGCTATGAGTCGTTATGATCAGTTGTCGGTTAAAATCTTTTGCGAGTTCAGCAATATATCGTACCAATTCATACTGTGCTTTGGGATGTAAATTCACTTCAGGTTCCTCAATAAGTATACAAGAATTTTCAGGTACACATAAAATTGAACCTATAATATATGTAAATCTATTAAGGCCACCGCCTTCGTTTACCAATTTAATTGTTCTTCCTCTTTTAAGACTTACATAGAGCTCTAAGGCATTTTGTTGGGGATGATATCTGACTCTCCTTTTAAATAACTCTCCAGTTGAATCCTCTATGTAATCATGTATATCAGCATTTCTAAAAATTTCATTTGCTATAAATCCTTCAGGAATGACAAACTGAGCTCTAATATCACCAGTTGCTAATGATATCGTTGGATTAGCGAAACCTAATTTGAACCAAGGTATTATATAGATATCACGAAGCATATTATATGTTTCCATCTTAATTCGATTAAATACATCCATTATTTCCCTAGGTGGTGCTGGTGCTTGGAATTGAAAATTAAATCGTCCATCCCATGTAAATGGAAATCGACCTTTATTAGTTTCTAAACTGCCAGATATTGAAGATGGTTGAGTGTAAGGTAAGTTCAGATTTCTTTCAGCGTTCAATTTCAAGTTTTCAGTATTTATAGTAAATTTAACTGTAACAGTGTTAGTATTTTGAATTTCAATCCCATAACTCACGGCATTTGTCAATATTGAAATTGTTACAGGACCATGTCTTTTTAGATGTTTAATATCGTTGAACGACCCTAAATTAACATAACCAACACCTAAGAAGTTTAATGCCTGATCTAAGCCTATATTATAATTAGCCACTATTAATCTCTTTAGAAGTAATAGAGCTTGAAATATACTGGACTTTCCAGAACTGTTAGGTCCTATAATGATGTTAATTCTACTCAGTTCTAACTCCGTGCGTTTGTGACTTTTAAAATTCTCTAAAATGATCTTTTTAATTGTCATGTTTTAAAGTTTCGTGACACCAAAATAAAACAGTTTTGCCATTTCAAGGATTAACTCTAAATGGTAATCCTAAATGGCCTGAATTCTTATTTACTTTCCAACACCTAAAAAACTAAACTGACAAAGAATACGTTAATTAATCTTACTACTAAAGATGAATGGATTCTAGGTAGTTTTCTCTTATCTTGTTACTAATCTTTGCTCTGTTGAAAATAAGATCATAAGCCTAAGCAGGTATATAAATAGAAAACGGCATCTAGCAAACTAAGTTATATGTCAGTACTCGACAATCATATAATTTTCAACAGAGCATTTTTGTTTAGTTAATCTTCCCGAGCTGGGAGGTATCCTCTTGAGGATAGTATATCTTCATGTGCTGGATAAGGTTATTCTTACGGATTTAACTCACGAAGGTGTTAAGCGTTTGTTTAGCAGAGATCCTCTCGAACTCTTCGAACATATTATAGATCTAGTTGAAGATATCACTGGATCGGTGGATGACGTAAAGTTGCACAAATACGTTATTAATTCGAATAACCCTAGTTCCCACCAAAAGTAATATGAATTAACAATAATCCAGCTGAATTATGGATTTGGTGGATAAATACCTTGAAGAGATAAACGCGATAAGGGAACTAATCAAACCAATCGTGGATGAATACTATCCATCGAAAGCGAAAAGGGAGGTAATGTCTCTCTACGATCTGATAACTTGGATCTTGCTCACCTGCACTTCAACTTATAAAAGCACGCTTACTTTCACTTCATCGAAGATCTAAAACTTTCAAAATTAGATACAACAAGCTAAGAGGCTTAAGGTACGAAGAGTTGTTGTACAGGGTTTTAAATCGTATTTGAGAAGGTATCGGAAGGAGAGGTAAAGATCGTAGATGCTAAACCTGTTGAAACGAAAGACCTGTAATTTAACAGACACAAAAAGAGAGGAGAATCGAGAATAGTGGGGGAAGAGGAATCAATAGGCTACAACCCATCCAAAAAAGACTGCGGTTACAAGATAACCTGCATAACCGATGGAAAATTCCTGAACCTGTTCACTTATACTGCAAGAAAGCACGATTTATCAATTCTTAAGGAGAAAAAAGACGATTTTGCAGAGAAACTGGAAGAAGAAACAGTTATTGCGGAAGGATACGTTAGCAAGGATTTCGAGAAATGGAGAGGAGAAACGTTAGATTCATCGCTGTAAAGAGGGTGAACATGATAAGGAGCGATGAGGAAGCAGAATATTACGGATTCCTTTCCAGACTGAGAAATAAGATCGAAACACTATTCTCAGTTGCAGATAATCGGTGAAGTTTATAAGGGCTGTGAGCAGAAGAGGTCTGGCTGTTAAGATCATCCTTGGTCTTTTGGCTTTCAACTTCTATCAGCTAATGGGGTGATGGAAACTATGGTAAACTAACGGTGTGTAGCACCTATTAATATTGTCAGACTTTAGCACAGTAGTACCTACTACATCTACTGATTTTAATAAAATTGTATTAACTTTTGGAACATTTATAGCAAGGCTTATAAATAATCAGGCTTAGAGTTTTACAAAATCAAATACTATGATAGGTGGAATTCTTTCAAAAATAGAAGTTTGGTTTGTCTTGAGAATGATTAGAATTCTGGCAGAGGGATGCTATTATTTCAGGCGTGCAAACTCCAGAGATTTGGAGAAATATTTAGAGGTTAAAGAAGTTGAGGAGGAATTTGATGGATTTGTCTATCGTAAAATTGTTGAGGGAATTTATGCCAATAAGCTGGTTCGACTTTACACATGGAGTTGTGGAATTTCTATAGTTAGATGCTGGATTGAATGGGTATAAATATGGAAAAATTTGTCAATTTTTTAGAAAGATTTGGACTATCTTTAAACATATTTGAACATTAAAAATAATGTTTGAGATTCCTATAACTCCCTACAACACAATCTTAAGTTTCTCTTTTTTGTAATTCATTAATGCTCTGTTGAAAATTATATGATTGTCGAGTACTGACATATAACTTAGTTTGCTAGATGCCGTTTTCTATTTATATACCTGCTTAGGCTTATGATCTTATTTTCAACAGAGCAAAACAAAAAGATTTCTCTTCATTCATCAACTCGCTTCGATAGCTCGAACTTTCGACTAACTTTACCTCAACAAAGCATGCTTAAGGACTGGATCTGTGAGGTAGTAGTAGACGTTTCTACCTTCGACGATTTTCTCAACAAAAGATGCTTTGAGTAGAGCTTTGATAGTTCTGTTTAAGGAGCCGTTGGGGATAGTTCTCTGCTCTACCGATTCTAAGTGCCTCTTAATCTCACTCCAAGTTTTCTTACCCATTGCGATTGCCTTAGCAACTTTAAAAATTCTTTTCTCCGCTGGTCTGTGCTTTTCTAAAAACCTGTTAAACTCTTCGAGCGAAAGTCTGCTGGCTTCGTCTAAAACTTCCTCAACTACATCCTTAGACGGCTTCTTCTCCAAGCATTTCAGGCCGAATTGAACGAGCCAGCCTACAATTCCATCAAGCTTCTCGCAAGCGTATTCTATAACTTCATCTTCAACGTCCAATCCTACTTGCTTGAACCCCTTTACGAGAAAATCCTTACTCCTGAAGTAATTGAACCTCTCCAGTCTTATCTCTCTGAAGTATCTGCCATAAAGAGGAGCTTTCGGATTTTCAACGCCTAAGAAGTCGTAGAGTAGGCCAATTTCTGATCCACTTAAGACGATTTTCAAGTCGGAGTGGTCGTAGAGATAAGCCAACACTTCAGCTAGTTCTCTGCCTATAGGTCCTCTTAAGTATTGAACCTCGTCGAAGACCAACACAACCTCATAATATTCAAGATTTCTCAACAGTTCTACCAGATCGGTCCTCTTCTCTCCCCAAGAAAGACTTATACCACTTCCGAGCACTTGAACGCCAGTTATCCTTTTCAGCTCGTTTCTGAGCTTCTGCCATAAGTACCTGTGTTTCTTAAAGAACTCGTTCATAGCTGACTCTATCCTTCGATAAAGTCCCTCTCTTGACTGTGGAACACCCCTTAAGTCCACTATTACGCTCGGTTTATCGCTCAAACCGACTAAAATTAGGGATGTCTTTCCCAAGCGTCTGATTCCCGTAACCACAGTTAACGGAGAAGTCTTCATAGATTTCACAAACTCTTCGAGTTCTCGCTCCCTATTGTATAGATCTTCCCTTTTCCTTTTCGGCCTTGGATCAAAGTACATTAACTATCACCCTGATAGCTACCTATCGGGACGATAGTATATAAAATTTACCTCAATTCTTCAAAGTGAGTGTTATATCAACTTTAATGGACACTCTAAACCTCTCTCGTATCTGCTTTCGTCGATCCTCTAACAGAATTTTAGATTCGTCGAGTTTCAAAGATGATTCAGAATTGCGACATGTAAAACCTCTTCTTACCTAGCCCATTGAGGTGAAAAGGATGTTAGTTTTGGTTAAATTTAAGGAAATAGAGCTAAAGCCAGAGGAATTAGAGGAAGAACTCGAAAGAATAGCAAGAGAATTCGAAGAAAACGGCTATTACGACTGGAGCTACGAAGACCTGATAGAGGAAGCAGAGAAAAAAGGGCTATTCAAAGCACTCGAATTCGAAATAGCAGAACCAGATATAAAGGAAATCACCGTAAGCTACATTTTATTCAACTCCAAAAAGGCGAGGAAGAGCCTCTTAGAGAAGGGATTCCTCTACACTGTTAGAAATACCTATAAAGAAGAACGGTTACTACTAAGCCTATCAAACGGCTGGAAGAAAAAAGTTCTTAGGAGTAGTATACTCGGAATACGTCGGTTTAATTGCAAACCCGAAGATTTACATCGTAGAGGAGTGGTTAAGAAAGCTGAAACGCTTCAAATGCAAGCTCTCAACCTACCTCTACAAAGCGACGTTAGTAAGAAAAAATCAACCTTTTTTCGGTAAAATATAAAAGAATCTCATAGAGAGAGCGGAAACCATTTTTTACGTAGTTTTCTGTCCGCTGGATAGATCCAACAGACAGAACATCACAGAAAGAGTAAAAACTCATTCTAAGTCTTTTCATCGAATTTTCGGGAGTAAGCGTCCAAAGTGCGATAATTTGCTACTTTTCGTGGATATAAATCTAAGATTTCGGTGCTGTTACATCTTCCTTGGAAATTAAAAAGGGCAGGGATTTAACCCCACCCA
>CAYWXE010000028.1:0-16332 GCA_964462505.1 uncultured archaeon
TAACCGTTTACTGTGTCTCCTTCAATACTCACTTCAACTCCATCTGGAATCTCTATAAATCTCTCTTCAATAGACGTAAGCAAGTAGAACACCTCCTAATCTCTTTTCTCTTGCCTCTCTCTGTGACATAACGCCTTGAGTAGTGGAAACGATTAGAATTCCAAAATCTCTTGCAGGCAAATACCTCTTCTCAAACTTCTCGTATTCCGTAACCTTAGCAGAGAATCTCGGTCTTATAGCACCGCAGTCGTTTATCTTACCAGCTAATTCAACTATAAACTTCCCACCTCTGTGATCATCGATGTATTCAAAACCTTTTATGTAACCGTACTCCTTCATAACCCTTAGAACATTGCCGATTAGCTTTGAAGCAGGCTTTATTTCGCATTTATCCTTTCCAACTCTTTCAGCGTTTTTTATTGTTGACATAGCATTTGAAAGGGTATCGACACTCATAGCGATCACCAGTACTTTTTAAATCCCAATTCAGCTGCTACTTCCCTAAAACACTGCCTACAAAGATATATTCCGTACTTCCTTATGAGTCCTCTTTTCCTTCCACATCTCCTACACTCATTTGCACCTCTTCCAAACTTTTTTCTCTGCTCTTTCATTCCACTTTCACCCCCAGACTTTCAAGCCATTTTATCGTTTCTTCTTTTGTAATTCTATGCTTACTCCCAACTTTACTCTTGCATCTTCTTCTTCTCGCAACTCTAAATCCTCTTCTTTTAAGGGATACACATACATCCATTCCAAATATACCTATATCTGGATCGTATTCAACTCCTGGCAAATCTATATGTTCCTCTATACCAAATGAGAAGTTTCCATCACTTATCTGTCTTCTACTGAGTTTCATCTCCTTAACACTCAAAGCATCCATTAAGAATTTATAGGCTTTTTCTCCTCTTAACGTAACCTTAGCCCCTATTGCTTCTCCTTTTCTAATCCCAAATCCCCTTATAGTCTTCTTTGCATAAGTTGCCACTGGTTTTTGACCAGTTATCTGCTCTAAAACCTTCATAGCCTTTTGTTGTCTCTCACCACTCTCTCCAACTCCAATGTTGATGACTACCTTATCGATCAGAATCTCCCTCATAGGGTTTTGTTTTTTCTCCGCTTGAGCTATCATCTCAGACACCTAAGTCTATCACCGGCTTGTCGCTATCCTTTTTACCGACGACAAATATGTAATCGACAATTGTAGTAATATCTTTTTCCTCGGTTTCAACAGTCACAAGGTTTGGAGCAGAACTCCTAACGATTTTATACTCTTTTATCCTTCCAATTGTTCCCGCATGACCTCCACCAGTTATCATCACTAAAGCCCCTTCTTCGAATTTTAGGTGATCTACTATCTTCTTCTCTGGTATTCTCATTAATAAGCTATCTTTTGTTTTGTACTCGTTTGATCCAAGGATGTTTGTTCCATCAAACAGGTTTAACTGAATCTTCCCATCCTTAACAGTCGTTTTGTTGACTATTTTGTAGAGTTTTAGATGTGCTTCACTCATATCTATCTCCTTTGGGATGTATCTACCCTTCTCATCGAATAGAATCCTATAGCTCTTTTCAAGTTTTGGAATCGTTATAACGTCAAAAAGTCCGACTGGGAATTTGTAATCCTTTCTTGGCACACCGTCAACTAAGATTTCGCCAGAGGCAATAATCCTTCGAGCCTCTCTTGCAGTATCTGCAAGCTTTAGAAAATCCCTAACTATTAGAAGGAGTGGAACTGCCTCTTTGTTATGTGGGCCGGGTGATGGTTTAACTACCCATCTCCCTCCGGTTTTCCTTGGAATCTTCCATGTCTTTGGTGCAGACAATCTCTTCTGATGAGCCATAACACATCACTTCCTCTCAAGTATCTTCTTCCTAACGTCGTCAACTTCTCCAAGCTCGATTATCATGACATTTGAAGGATGAATCGGAACTAGAACTTCTGTTCCATCTGCCTTAGTAATCGTTACACCTTCTACCTTTATCCTACATCTCTTCATGTCCACTTCTACAACTCTACCTTCATGTCCAGCGAATTCTCCACGCATAATCCTAACCTTATCACCCTTTCTAACCCTGATCGCTCTCTTTCCGTATTTCTTCCTAAGCTCTTTTGATAATGTCGCATGGAGTAATCTGTGCCTTTCATGTAGCTTTGCTTCTTTAAACAACCACCTCCTCCACTTCCTCGGCTGTTTGGATTTTGGAATCGGCATAATACCACCTAAACTATAATCGTTGCAATAGTACCTATTTTCGGAAACCTTTCAGCTGCTTCCCTTGCAACTGGGCCACGGATTTCTGAACCTCTTGGATCTCCCCTCTCATTCGTTATAACTGCTGCATTGTCTTCAAACTTAACTCTTGTCCCATCTGGTCTTCTGTACTCTTTTCTTTGCCTAATTATCACTGCGTAATGAACTTGCTTTCTGATTTCTGGAGTTCCCTTTTTCACGCTTACGACTACTATATCTCCAACACCAGCCGCAGGATACCTACGCCTAACTCCTTTGTAACCCTTGACTGCGATTATCTCGAGCTCTCTCGCCCCCGTGTTATCTGCACAGATCAAACGAGCTCCAGTAGGCAAGCAACGTGGCACAATGGCTCTAATCGCCTTCACGCCTAACCACCTCCACTATAACAAAACTCTTAGTCTTACTTATAGGTCTACACTCAGCAATCGTAACGATATCTCCGGGTTTTGCATTGATACAAGGAGGATTGTGAGCGTGAAGCTTCGACTTCTTCTTCATATACCTTTCATATTTCGGCACATATCTGATCAACTCTCTTTCAATTGTAGCAGTTTTTTGATAGACTTTGACAACTCTTCCTCTAAGAATCTGTCCTCTAACCCTCAAATCGCCATGAAATGGACAGTTTTTATCATTGCATTCCCTTTCTGGAGGCTTCACATCTATCCCTATATCCTTTACCATATCCCAACACCCTTCGCCCTCTTTAACAGTATCAATCCCCTCTTAATCCTCTCCTCAGGTCTGTAAGCTATTAAATCACCACTAATCCTAAACACCTTGTCACCATACCAAACTCTGAAGGTTCTACTTTTCTTCGCTATTGTTTTTAAACCTTTTTCAGTCATAATTTTTAGAGTGTTTTGAGTTTCATCGTAAACCTCGCCACATATACCGATTTCACATCTATTCGGACTATCGATAATTTCTACCTTAAGTCCTATCCAGTCGTGGGCTATAACCTTTAAGCTCTGTAACCTTCTTCTCTTAGAGCGGTTTTTATCCGTGCTATATCCCTCCTAATGTTCCTAATCCTCATCGGATTCTCTATTGATCCACCGCTCCTCACAAGTGTTCTGAGCTTAAGCAATTCGAGTTCAAGCTCCCTCAACTTTTTCAGCTTCTCCTCTCTGCTCATCTTCCTTATCTCCTCCATGCGCATCTATCTCAACCTCCTTGACTTTGAACTCATCTGGAAGTTCAACATCTGGCGGAATTATCTTAACGCTAACTCCATATACTCCAAGCTTCTTGATCGCTATGTCAAATCCCTTTCTGACTAAGCTAAATGCTGGATCTCCCGTATGAACAATTGTTCCAGCCATAAACTTTTCAGTTCTTGCCCTTTCACTAACGAGTTTACCGCTTATCTCAATTAAGCATCCCTTAGCTCCAGCTTCCATTATTCTATATAGAAATCTGTATCCGGCTCTTCTGAAGTACCATCCCCTTTCCAAAGCCCTTGCCAAAAGTGATGCCATTAGTTGTGCGTTAAACTCTGGCTTCTCTATTTCGTCAACGCTGATCTGTGGATTGTCTAAGCCAAACTCTTTTAGCTTTTCTGTAAGCATTTTTATCCTTCTTCCACCTCTACCAATTACTAAGCCAGGTCTTTCGACGAATAGGGTTACCTGAGTGCCTAATGGTGTTCTAACTATGTCTATTCCACCAAATCCAGCGTTTTTGACCTCTTCTTTAATCCACTCCTTGACTTTTAACTTCTTTATCTTGTCTTCAATGAACTTCCTCTCTACACCCATTACCTCACCTCTGCAACGACTTCTACAGTTGTCAACTGCTGAAACCAAGGCGTAGCTCTACCAAATGCCCTAGGCCAATACTTCTTTATCTTTCTACCCATCTTAGCTTGGATATGGGTTATAACGAGTTCATCTTTATTCAATCCCTTGTATTCGGCATTTGCTTCAAGGTTTTTTAGTACTTTCAGTATATACTTCGCTGCCTTCTGTGGATACCTTCCAGCATACCATCCATTTAACCCACTTCTGTGTGGTACTTTTTTCTTATACCTCCTAAACGGAACTGGCCTTTTCATAGCTATAACTTCCTCTAAGTACTTCATTGCCTCAACGAGCTTCTTACCTCTGAGTTCTCTGCAGATCTCAACTGCATGCTTGAAGCTTATCGGCATCTCGTAACCCATAGCTTTAGCTGCTTTCGTTTCATCTTCTGGCTGGTAAGAGTACTTTATCCTCGCCATAGGAGGTCACTTGAGTGGAACGTATTTACTGCTACGTGTAGCACCAACTCCCGGCCCTGAATGCTTCTCAAACTTCCTCGTCTGAGCGAATTCGCCTAAGCGATGCCCTATCATCTCTGGCTTTATATCAACTCTAACGAACTCCTTACCGTTATGAACATAGATAGTCTTTCCTACCATTTCTGGCAGAACTATCATGTCTCTACAGTGAGTTCTTGCCCAACCCTTCTTTCTTAGCTTCCTTAGCAGTTTCTCTTCTTGCTCTGTGAAGCCTCTCTTAATCTTTCTCCTCTCCCTTGCTGGAAGAAGCTTAGCAAACTC
This sequence comes from uncultured archaeon, assembly GCA_964462505.1. Lineage (GTDB taxonomy): Archaea > Halobacteriota > Archaeoglobi > Archaeoglobales > Archaeoglobaceae > CAYWXE01. The sequence goes on from CAYWXE010000028.1 coordinate 4,804, forward strand.
TTCCAAGCTCATCTTTTGGAGTTCTTCAAGCGTATAACCTCTATACCTAAACTCCCTCGGTCTTATAATTTTACTCTTCAACGCCATTACTTCCTCACCCCCGTCCTCTTTGCAGCGATACTACCGACTTTCCTTCCCGGTGGAGCATTTCTACTAACTGTCTTCGGTCTACCGACGTGCTGATGCTTACCACCTCCAAACGGATGATCGACAGCGTTCATAGCAACTCCTCTTACCCTTGGATATTTAGCAGCTTTGCTCTTCATCTTATGATACTTCTTCCCAGCCTTAACGAATGGCTTATCAACTCTTCCACCACCGGCTACTACGCCAATTGTTGCTCTGCACATAGGATGGAACCACTTTAGCTTTCCAGAGGGCATCTGAACGAGGACTTTATCTTCTTCTCTTGCAACTACTATTGCAAAAGTTCCACTAGCCCTTGCAAATCTCCCACCATCTCCTGGGATGTTTTCAACGTTGCATATCGGCGTTCCTTCTGGTATGTTTTTAAGGAAAGTCGAGTTTCCCGGTTTTATCTCAACATTATCTCCAGCGTAAACGACATCTCCAGTTCCTATACCTTCTACAGCGATCATATACGTCTTACTTCCATCTGGAAGTTGAACAAGGGCTACTGGCCCATTCCTCGCTGGATCGTGCTGGATATCGATTACTTTAGCTTCAATAGTCCTATCAACTGAGAATTTCAGATGCTTTATCTCAGCTCTATACTTATGAGATGGAGCAGTATAAGTTGGAGTTCCCTTTCCCCTATTTTGGGCAATTATACGCTTACCCATAACACCACCTCAGAACACACCCAACTTAGACAGTATTTCCTCAGCCGAATACTCTGGCTTAAGCTTGATATAAGCCTTCTTCTCACCTTTAGGAGTTATAAGCGTGTTAACTCTCTCAACTTCAACTCCAAACAGTTTTTCAATTTCTCTCTTTATCTGCTTTTTATTTGCTCTGATATCAACTATAGCCGTAAGAATGTTCTTTTCAAGCTGAGCTACAGCCTTTTCAGTTATTAGAAAACACTTTATCAGCATAACCACTCCCCCAAATACTCTATCGCGGATTTACTCCAAACAGTAAGCCTTCCAGCGTGACAACCGGGGGCAAGGAGTTCAACGTTTAGATTTCTAACTAAAACCGCATCAACCCCCGGCAAATTCTTAGCAGCTTTTAGAATTCCATTATCTTTGCCAACTACAAGTAAAACGCTCTTCTTCATCTTATACCTTCTTCCCCTCATCTTTCCCTTGCCCGCTCTATACCTCTTCGTTTCCTTAGCCCTTTCAACGTCTTCGTAAACACCAATTGCCTTGAATACCTCTATGACTTCTTTAGTTTTCTTAATAGATTCTATATCGTTAACAACGACTTTGGGAAGTTCTCCTTCAAATAGATGATTCCTTGCCTTTACTAACTCAACATTGGCTGTGGCAGCGATAGCAGATCTCAAAGCCTTTTTCATCTCCTTCTTGTTTATCTTTTCGGCCCACTTCCTCTGAGGCTTTGGTGGATGTGCTTTTCTACCTCCTACAGCCTGAGGAACTACAACAGCTCTACTTCCATGCTTTATCCTTGGAACTCTTGCATAACCATAACCTGGCCCCCAGTTTTCCCAAGCGTAGTCAACTCCAGCTAAAGGATTTGGGCCATAAGGTTGCCTTCTATGACTTTGAATTGCTAAAACAGCTCTCTTAATTATATCTGGGCGAAATTCTTCTTCAAATACCTTTGGAAGTTCTATTTCTTCAACGACTTCACCACTCAAGCTTAAAACCTTAGCCATCATATTATCACCTTCCCTGCTTTGAAGTCGTGCTTATATACAGTATGTTAACTCCATCAAACTGAACCTTTGGCGGTCTAATCGCATCTCTCATTCTGATCAGTCTTTTAACACTTCCGGGAACGCTACCACTTACAAGCACGTAATCACTCCTAATAACGCCATAGTGAACGAAACCACCTTTTGGCGTAATTTCCTCTCCATTCTCACCGATCTTAAGTATTCTCTTATTGTACTCTGTTCTCTGATGGAAACCCATCTGTCCAGCTTGTGGAACTGTCCATCTAACCCTTGCTGGAGTCCATGGACCTAATGTTCCAACTCTTCTATGCTTTGAGCTTCTCGCATGCTTCGCATCTAAAGTTATAACACCCCAACGCTTAACTGGGCCTTGGAATCCCTTACCCTTCGTTATAGCTATTACGTCTATTAATTGCCCCTCCTGAAAAACTTCGGATATCCTGATCTCCTTTCCAAGCTTAGAAATTGCATATTCTAAAGCTTCTTCAACGTTTCCTCCAACTCTCTGCTCCATTACGTCTGGAACCTTCTTTGGCACTCCAGTTATCAGATAAGGTTGAGTATAGGTTATGACTCTAACCTCAGCGATTCCGTCAACCCTTACTTTGTCTACATCTGAAGCCTTTTTTGGAAGGTTTAGCCTTCTGCCAAGGTATTCGTCTAAGTTGTCAGCCCAAACCTCACCAGCTATCTCCAAGCCGTATTGAGTTCTCCTGTAAACTCTAACTCCAGCTACTTTCATCGGCGGTGTTTCTATTACCGTTACTGGCATCACTATTTCCTCTCCATAAGTAGGGGAGTTTCTTCTGTCGTCAATCATTATCACATGAGTCATTCCGGCTTTGTATCCAGCGAATCCTTGAATTCTTACTTCGTTGCATTCGGGCCAAGATCTGATTCGTGGAATTACACTTTTAGCCCTTTTTCTCGGTGAAAATGCCAGAGATCCCCTTCTAGGTCTGTGATACTTCATATCCTATCACCCCAGTAGTCGATAAAATTCACAATAGATAGAGTTGCGAAGATAGCTTCCTCTAACCTAACAGTTCGAGTTCCCTGCATTGGTATCGTATTCCAACATTCTACATTCATCTCTATCCCCAACCTCTCAGCTATTTCAAATACCCCCTCTTCGGGATTGCCAAATACTAGTGTTACATCTCTTCTTATCTCTTTAACTCTCGGAATCTTACAACGCCTTGAGGTTATCACAACGTTCCTCCTCTTCAATACATCCTTTAACTCCATTATCCTTACCTTATATCCCCAATACTCCTCTGGTTTTGCTTCTTCAACTTGCAACGGATTCTTCGAACAGATCCTGACGGTAACGCGGGCACCCCGAGGTTTATTAGATTTCAAAGGTGCCAGGGTCTTTAAACCTATGTCGACCCATCGCGTTCCGTCAGGAGCAACATGCCTTATAACTCCATCCCTGACTTCACCGACTTTTAAATGTTTCGGCTTATGCGATGGTATTGCAAGCGGTGGTAGTATTCCAGCGTACCTCAATGAATCTTTGATTGGAATTAGGTGTTTGCGGAGGTATTGTGGGGTTTCGAGATATTCAAGGATGTCTTTTATGAATTCTGATTCGTCGAGTTTTGGATCTCGATATACTACGATCTCTTCAACTCTGAATATAGCACAAGCCCTTGCTATCAAACCAACTTTATACGTTTTGATCTTTGGATCTATTTCGTTTATCAAAGCTGACGATGGAATCGCTACCGATAGCATCGATCTTAATTTTGTTATGGAATGTTTAAAGTTAAATCAGTTTTTAAAGTTAAAGTAACAAAAACATTAAAAAAAGTACTCTTAGAAAAATCTTTATATTAATATAATATATAAATAATTTTAAATAAAAATAAAAAATATAATTTCAGAAAGAGACCTCATATACTTTATTGTTTGAAATTTGAGATTCTAACAATTTAAGAATTTTAAGCGCTCCTATAATATATTTTCTTTATATTTTAAAAAGCTAAACAAAGGGAAAAATAATTATAAAAATTTCACACCAGAATTCAATTTAATGATTCATGTAATTGGTGCGGGTTCTGCAGGTGCTTCTTTGGCTTACTTTCTCAAAGACGAATTTAATGTAAAGATATACGAAATGAAGAGCGATCTTGGGCTAAAACCATGTGCATGGGGCGTTCCTAAGGAGATAGAGGAATATATAAAGATACCAAAAAGAGTAATTTTAAATAATATTTATAAATATAAAATATATTTAGATGGAGAGCTACTAGTTGAAAGATCTTCAAAGTCCCCACTTGGATACATAATCGATAAACGAGAATTTTTGAAATGGTTACTTGAGGGTGTCGATGTTGAATTTTCTAAGTATATTAGATTTAGAAATAGGAAGCCAATCCTAAACGTAAGATCTGATGATATAGTTGTAATAGCTACTGGATATCTTTTTCATAGAGATAGGACGTGGAGGATTTTAACAGTCCAATATACGCTAAGTGATATCAATATAGATAGCACTGTAATGGAGATGTGGTTTTCAAGTGATATTGTAGGATATCTATGGATTTTCCCAAAGGGGAAGAAAGAGGCTAAAGTTGGTATCTGTGGATTTCTAACGTATTTTGAGCTAATTTCAAGACTAAACGAATTTATCAAAGACCATCCACAACTGAAAACGGGAGTAATCAAGAAAAGAGAGACATCATACATCTATGTCGGTGGGATAAACGAAGAGTTATACAATTTGGATTACTATGTAATTGGTGAAGCATTGGGCACCGTTTTTCCAATAACTGGGGAAGGCATAAGACCTTCAGTGATTTCGGCTTATGCCCTTGCAAGAGCACTTAAACATGCCACATCATTCAGAGAAGAGTTTGAAAAAACACAAATTCCACAGCAGATAAGTCTCCAGAAACAAGCTGTAGAAATACTTTTAAAAAGCGATCCTAATCGTAGGCGTTCTCTCCTAAAAATACTTTTTAGTGATTAAAAATTAATATAATTTAATATTAAATTTAATATTATATTAATTTAAAATTAAATAACTTAATTTACTAATCTAAGTGAAATGTGGAGGATGATAACTACTAAAACTCTTCATTAAACGTTACTACCGTTATAGCAAGATAAATGCAACTTTATAATAAAAAACGTTTAAATTTAAAACAAGTTACTGGAATACTACCATTTGATTTCGAATTTTTCGAAATACTAGGCGTTAAAATCCATATGTTTAATTCGATTTCTCAAGCGATTTCTTGACAAAACTTGTTCCTTTTTAATCATTGAAATTATTTCGAAAGGTATATATAAGTTCAAACGGTACACCTTCTTGGAAACCACTGGAGGTGTAAATTATGCCATTAATAAAGACTCCTCCTCCACATGGAGGAAAACTCGTTGATAGAGTTGTAAAAAAGAGGGAATTTGCAGAAAAAATGGCTGCTGGTTGTCCAACTTTTGATCTAAAGCCTACAACCACTCCTGATGGAACACCTATAAGACACGTTTACAGAGAGATAATGTCTGTCTGCTATGGATTCTTTAGCCCAGTTGAGGGTTCAATGGTTCAGAACGAACTTGAGAGGGTTCTAAAGGAGAGAAGGCTTCTGAGTGAGTGGATATTCCCATATCCAATTCTGTTTGATGTAAGCGAAGATGATTACAAAGCTTTAGATGTCAAAGAGGGAGACAGGCTGGTATTAAAGCTAAAAGGTCAACCGTTTGCGATAATCGATATAGAAGAGATATATAGAATTGACCCAAAAGATGTGGCTGAGAGGACTTTTGGTACCCCTGAGAAGAACCCGGAAGTCGTAAGGAAGCCATTTGATGAGAAACATCCCGGTTACCTCATATACAGGTGTATGAATCCGATAATCTTTGCTGGAGATTACACGATAATAAACGAGCCTAAGTTTAAAGAGCCATACGACAGGTTCTGGTTCCCACCAGCTAAGTGCAGAGAGGAGCTAAAGAAGAGGGGTTGGAGAACTGTAATCGCTCACCAGACGAGAAACGTTCCACATGTAGGACATGAGATGTTGATGAAGTGTGCCGCATTCACAGGTGATGTTGAGCCGTGCCATGGTATCCTCGTGAACGCCATAATCGGTGCCAAGAGACTTGGAGATTACCCAGACGAGGCAATCCTTGAGGGTCATGAGGCTGTAAACAAGTACGGATACATCAAACCTACAAGGCACATCGTAACGTTTACGCTCTGGGATATGAGATACGGAAACCCAATTGAATCGTTATTGCATGGAATAATCAGGCAGAACATGGGTTGTACGCATCACATGTTCGGTAGAGATCATGCAGCAGTTGGAGATTACTACGACGTATACGCAACACAGATACTCTGGACAAAGGGTATTCCAAGCTTCGGATTCGAAGCCCCACCAAACGAGGTCGATTACGGTTTAAAGATCTACCCACAAAACATGGCTGAGTTCTGGTACTGTCCGAAATGTGGTGAGATTGCATATAGTGAGAGCTGTGGACATGAAAAGGAGAAGCAAAAGTTCAGTGGAAGCTTTATAAGAGGGATGGTCGCGGAGGGTATCTTCCCACCAAAGGTAATCTTTAGACCAGAGGTTTACAAGGTAATAGTGAAGTGGTGGAAAGTCTATGGCTACCCATTTGTAAACAGGAAGTACTTGGAGATTAAGAATAAGGAGTTAGAAGTTGATGTTCCACCAATGGAGCTTCCTAAGGCGTGAGGTGGTTTAGATGGTTTACTACATAGGGGTAATACTCGATGAGAAGAGACTTGAAGCGATAAAGGGAACACCAGTAGAGGAGAAAGTTCAAGATCTGTTCGGAGGGGCACTGAAGATGATCACAGTAGAAGTTCCAGATGACAAAGCCGATAAAATTCTAAAAGCTTTTGATAGGGCAAGAATAGACTCAAGGGGATTTATAGAGGATATTCCCGTAGCCCTCAGAAGGGCTATATTCGACGAGATTGCAAAATCGAAATCGTTAGATGTAATAGATAAGGTATTGGAAAGGTTAGATGAGATTAAAGAGGCTGCTGCTAAGGAATCCGAATACATTCCTCCACCTGAGATTGAATAAAAATGGTAAAGTTTTTTAAATTTTTGAAAACCTTTCGAAGGAGGTGTATGAAATGCCAAGCTGGGTAAACCCCGAAAAGTGTGATGGGTGTAAGGCTTTAGAGAGGACTGCATGTGAATACATCTGTCCCAACGACTTAATGACTCTTGACAAGGAAACAATGAAGGCTTATAACAGAGAACCAGACATGTGCTGGGAGTGCTACAGCTGTGTTAAGATGTGCCCACAACAGGCGATTGACGTAAGAGGCTATGTTGATTATACACCATTTGGTGCGAGCTGTATACCGCTTAGAGGAACTGATTCAATTATGTGGACTATAAAGTATAGGAATGGAAAGATTCTGAGATTCAAGTTCCCGATTAGGACTACACCATGGGGATCAATACAGCCATATGAGGGATTCCCAGAGCCAACGGAAGAGTTGTTGAAGTCCCAGCTTTTAGCTGGAGAGCCAGATATATTAGATCTTAAAGAGCTTCCAAAGATAAAGTTGAGGGAGAAGCCGTTAACCAAGTTGGAGTGAGGTGGTTTAGATGGTTTATTATCCGAAGAAGGTGGAGGTTTATAAGGCAGATGAAGTACCAACTGAAACGGTAGAGACTGATGTATTAATAATCGGCGGTGGGTTCTCGGGATGTGGTGCTGCATTTGAAGCAGCATACTGGGCTAAGCTCGCTGGATTAAGAGTAGTGCTTGTAGAAAAAGCTGCAATTGAAAGAAGTGGAGCGGTAGCACAGGGATTATCTGCTATAAACACTTATCTCGACAACAGCTATGGAGGTAGACCTGCGAGATCCGAAATCCAGAACACTGTTGAAGACTATGTAAGATACGTAGTCCTCGACATGATGGGTATTGCAAGAGAGGACTTAGTGGCTGATTACGCAAGACATGTCGATGGAACTGTTCACCTCTTCGAGAAGTGGGGATTGCCAATTTGGAAGACGCCTGATGGTAAGTATGTAAGGGAGGGACAATGGCAGATAATGATTCACGGTGAAAGCTATAAGCCAATAATTGCTGAAGCCGCAAAAATGGCCCTTGGTGAAGAAAACATCTACGAGAGAGTTATGATAATAGAACTGCTAAAAGACAAGAACGATCCAAACAGGGTTGCAGGAGCTGTAGGATTTAGCGTAAGAGAGCCGAAGTTCTACGTATTCAAGGCTAAGGCTGTCATACTTGCCACTGGAGGAGCAACACTACTGTTTAGGCCGAGAAGTGTTGGTGAAGCTGCTGGAAGGACTTGGTATGCAATATTCGATACGGGCAGTGGTTACTACATGGGAATGAAAGCTGGAGCTTGGCTAACACAGTTTGAGCACAGGTTCATCCCGTTCAGGTTCAAGGATGGATATGGACCAGTTGGAGCTTGGTTCCTGTTCTTCAAGTGTAAGGCTAAGAACGCATTTGGAGAGGAGTACATAGTAACAAGGGCTAAAGAGCTTGAGAAGTACAAGCCATACGGAACTGCTACACCAGTTCCAACACCATTAAGAAATCATCAGGCGTTGCTTGATCTAATGGAGGGTAAGGGACCAATATACATGCACACAGAGGAATCAATTGCTGAGTTAGCGGCTGGAGACAAGAAGAAGTTGAAGAAGATACTTGACGAGGCATTTGAGGACTTCCTTGACATGACAGTCAGTCAGGCATTGCTATGGGCATCTCAGAACATCGATCCAGCTGAGAAACCATCTGAAGCTAACTTGGCTGAGCCATACGTCATGGGTTCACACAGCGGTGAAGCGGGATTCTGGGTTTGCGGGCCAGAGGATCTAATGCCTGAAGAGTACAAGAAGTTGTTCCCAGTTCACTACAACAGGATGACTACAATTAAGGGCTTATTCGCAGTAGGAGACTGTGCTGGTGCTAATCCACACAAGTTCTCAAGTGGTTCGTTCACGGAGGGAAGAATTGCTGGAAAAGCCGCAGTCAAATACGTAATAGAACAGAAACCAGAAGTAGAAATCGATGAAAAAGTCGTAGAAGAGCTTAAGAAGAAGGCATTCGCACCGATGGAGAGGTATATGGAGAACAAGGATAAGACGACTGATGAGAACGTAAGCCCATACATGTTCTACCCATGGCAGGGATTGGTTAGACTACAGAAGATAATGGACGAATACGCAGCCGGTGCTTCGACGTTCTATCAAACGAACAAGAAGATGCTTGAAAGAGCATTGGAGTTGTTGCAATTCCTTAAGGAAGACTGGGAGAACTACATTGCGGCAAGAGATCTACATGAGTTGATGAGAGCTTGGGAACTCTGGCACAGGATATGGACTGCCGAAGCACACGTGAGATTCATGCTCTTCAGAGAGGAGACGAGATTCCCAGGTTACTACTACAGAACTGATTGTCCGGAGCTTGACGACGAGAACTGGCATGTATTCACACTTGGCAGATACGACCCAGAGAAGAACGAGTGGACATTCGATAAAGTTCCAGTGCTACACATCGTTGAGTACGCCTTATAACTTTTTTATTATATTTAATTATTAATCTATTTTGTACCTTTTGAAATTTCTATCAACCAGTAGTTTTAGATTATTCTCAAAAAGGAAATAAAATATCTATTCTATATTGAATTAATATTTTTAAGAACAATTAATACATTACAATTCATCGCCAGAAATTCCATCCTAATATTTACTTAGATTTAATTATATTTTTCAAAGAAAAATTTATTCTCAGTAGATTTCAAATTCTCTAAACATGCAAATTCCAAAGCGGATGAACAAAAAGCTATTAATCGTTATAATTTTGTGTGTAATATCTGTAGCAATGTCAATCGACATAAGGATGTTTACTCCTACGATTTCTTCAGAGGTGAACGTGCTTATAACGAGTTACGGTGTAGAAATTTCCGATTTGGATTATAAGGATTGTGAGAAACATATAAGTCCAGATAAGTTATCTGCCATTGCTAAACTTGTAAGTTACTCGAACAACTTCCAAATATTAAACATAACGTTAAACACAAAATCTGGAGCGATAATAAAAGCTACAACCAACGAAGATATAGAATTTGGCTTTACAGGATTTAAATTCGACTATTATGCAAAGATTATAAAGTTCGTTAACTTAACATCAAATGAGTGGTATCTTAATTGGAGTCTTGTCGGTAATGCGTTTTTTGTGAATAAATCCACACTGATATCTCGCTATTACACTATTTCAAGCTTCGGTAATGAAGACTACGACGAGTTATGGGATATTGCAATTCACGATGGGAATGTATACGTAGTGGGTAAAACAGGATTAAACGCTTTAATTGCAAAATTCGATAAAGATATGAACCTAATATGGAGTAAAGGAGTTGTAAATTCCGTTTTTAAGGGGATTGCGGTAGATGAGGAATTCATATACGCAGTTGGGTATTCTCAATCCGATGGAATTGTGTTTAAATTCGATGAGGACGGAGATTTAATATGGCAAGTGAAAATCGGGGGAGATTTCATTGATAAATTCGAAGGTGTAGATATCGATGACAAGTACGTATACGTAGTTGGAAAAGAGAATTCAACTGGCTCTTACGATGCATTCATAGTCAAATTAGATAAAAGCAATGGGAGTGTTATATGGCAGAGGAGAATTGGCAGTTCACATAGCGATGGCTTTTATGATGTAGAAGTATACAAAGATTACATCTACGCAGTCGGATACGCTTATAACTGGGATGCATTCATAGTCAAATTTGATAAGAACGGAAGAGTTATCTGGAATAAGTCTTGGATAGGTAGTGACCAATGGGATTTACGCCTATACGATTTAGTAATCCACGACGATTATCTGTATGTAGTAGGTTACGCGTATCACTATACTTATCCAAAGAATTATGACGCATTTATAGCAAAGCTCGATTTAGATGGAAATTTAGTATGGCAGAAGAGAATTGGTGGAGACGGAAGTGAATCCTTTAGTGATGTAATTGTGCAAGATGAATCTGTATATACATTCGGTAAGACTTGGAATTCCACGAATTTTGATGCGTTTGTAGTTAAATTCGATAAAAATGGAAATTTGATATGGCAAAAGAGGATTGGAGGAAATGGATACGAATTCCTACTCGGTTCTGATGTTTACAGAGATTACATATACACAGTTGGGAGGGAGAACACCTCTGGAAATTACAACGGATTCTTAATCAAGTTTGTAGATTCACCAAAACCCTGCAAAATTGCGGTTTTTAATACAGATTATCAGTGTACAGACGTCATAACTGCTGGAGAGTGGAGTTATAGTTGTCATAGCATATCTTTAGACATTTACGAAATAAATTACAGTATGAGTGATATTAAATTGGATTACAGCTTCTTATGTTCAGATGAATGCATAGTTAACAACTCAATAATTCTAACACTCGATGAGAACTACCAAAGGAGTGCAATTTGGTACAACGAGAGGGTAGATATCTCAAGGAATTTTGAAATAGTAGCAAAGATCTATTTAGGATATAAAGATGGAGCAGATGGAGTTGTTTTTGTAATTCAAAACGATACGAGAGGTGTAAGTGCAATTAGCTCAAACGGTGGAAATCTTGCGTATTACAACATCACCCCATCTATAGGATTTGAACTCGATACTTGGAGAAATATCGATTACGGAGATCCAAACGAAAA
>CAYWXE010000028.1:16432-19844 GCA_964462505.1 uncultured archaeon
AACTTAGACGGGAATTTAACATCAGTTATCACAAATACAAACATACCAGAGCTTGAAGATGAAAAGGAACACGACTTCACCATTAGATGGAATCCAAAAACTAAATACTTAGATGCATATATCGACGGGATTTGGATTTTGCACAGTAAAGTGGATTTACGATCGATAGTGGGAGATAAAGCCATAATAGGGTTCACAGGAGCAACTGGTGGATACAACAATACTCAATACTTCAAAATAGTAAGGATTGTTGAAACCTCAGATGTTAGAGATGTTTCAAGTTGGAAATGTGTAGAGGTGAAACACGTAAAGCCTGATGAATGGATCTTTTACTCCAACGAGCCCACAACAATAACTCTCATCGTTTATCCTCGCATAAGTGGAACGATCTATCTGACTGTATTCGAGATTTAACCTGCTATGTTTTCCCACCTCATCTGGATTTCCTTGAACTTTTCCCTTGATTTCCTATAATACTCATTGGCTTTATCGTATCTCTTCATCTCTCTGTTTAAGTCTCCAAGGTATTTCAAAGTAGTAGCTACGAACTGCGAAAATTCACGGTCAATTCTTTCTAATTCTTCAAATATCCTCAAAGATTCCTCTAACAGTTTTTCGGCTTCGTCATATCTGCTTCGATTCTTGTAGAACACTCCAAAGTTACTCAGCATGATTGCGAAGTTAAGCTTCAAAGATTCCTTTTCAGGTATCAGCCTTCTGTATATGTCTTCAGCTTCCTTAAAACACCTCTCCGCATTCTCAAATTCTCCGAGTTTAATGTATATCTCTGCAGCATTCGTAAGGCTTTCTGCAAGGCTTTCGTAATCTCTTAAATCCCTTAAAATCTCAATTGCTGTTTCGATTTTTACTCTTGCTTCCACATATCTTCCCAAATCGAAGTAAAGTGTTGCCAAGTCGTTTTCGATATAGGCGTATTCTTTAAAATCTGCGAGTCTCTCGCAAATCTTCTCAGCTTCTAAATACATCCTTTCAGCTCTATCCTTCATATCCATCATTATCAAAGCCCTTGCAGCATTTCTAAGAAGCATCGGGATTAACTCCTCAAATCCAAGTTGATTACAGAGTTTAACGGCGTTAATAGATGAAACTACACAAGAAACGAGTGATTGATTATCGTTTCTCTCTGAAAAGTACATAGATGAATACGAGAAGTATGAGAGCAACACAAGGGATCTCCAAATCCCAGACAAATTGTTTACATCTTCTGGTTTTTCAAAAATTCTATCGATTATCCTTTTAACGTCTTCTGGAGCTTCTCTCTTTATTAACTCTAAGGCTTCGAGTGGTTTTCTGGCTTTTATGAGTTTACAAACCTCGGATATCAACTCCATAAGAGTCTGTTTTGATCTCAAGTTTAAAACTTTTTGCTTTTCGAAAACGTTTAATAAATCTCGATTTCAAATGATTCATGGAATTCGTTGAAATAGAATGCCCTATATGTGATGACGGCAAAAAACATAAAGCGGAAATCCTCAAAGTAAAAAAGGAGAAGTACAGAAGGAGATTAGCTGAATTCGACATGATTGTAATGCTTGTAAGATGTTTGGATTGCGGGACTAAGGGTATATACAGGAGAATAGAAGGTGTTGGAATGGAAAGCTATGAATTCCCGTATGAAGGTGATATTTGACGAGAACATAGCGAATGATACAGTTATAGCCTGGAATATAACGATTCCCCTGTTTAAGGAGAGTTTGTTCAGTAGGGATAGAGAAGAGCGAAAGAAAATAATAGAAGGAAAGATTAAAGATGTTTTGCCGTATTTCATCGAAGAGATCGAGAAGGAGATTGAAGAAAGAGTTGACGAAATTTACATTTCGTTAGAGTCGGCGTGGGTTCGATACTACGTTTTTAAATTAGATGTTATTGCAAGCAAGAATAGATATAGATTCGCATTAAACCTACTATCGCCAAATTCCCCGATAAAATCGTTTAAAGATCATTGGAAAAAAGCTTTAGATGTTTACGAAAAACTTCCAAGAAATATCGCAAAGCCGATAGTCGTAACCGATGAGTTCATGCTTCAGGAATGGGTTAACGGTATTCCACTTTCAGAATTTAAAGAAGGGGATATAATAGTTGATGAGGAAAGTGCGAAGAGATGTATATCCCCTGTCTTAAGGCTGTTGTTCAAGTTGAACAAGCTTGGATATGTATATCACCCGTGGGAGGATTACGAAGTTATGCTTAGAGCTAATGATATTGTTTTGTTAGATGTTACAAGGCTAATTAGAAAGAGATTAAGCGAAGAGGAGTTTGTAGATTTCTACTTTGGAGTTCCGTTTTGCAGCCCTGAAATAGTAAAGCCAAAGAGGGTAGATACATCTGTGAGACTCTACTGGAGAGGTATAAGTGAGAGGGACTACTTTGGAACAAGCAAAAAAGAATACATAAAGCTGTTTTTAGAGGGAATAAAACCTGTTGCAACTGAAGAGGAGTTTAAAAAGATTTGTAAAGGAATAGAGAAGTGGATCTAAGTTTATACTGCAATTAAACAGTTAATTAAATCTATTAATCTTATAGCAATCCAATCTCTTAAGATCTTTTGAGAGGGAATAATACCTTTTCCTATACCACTTTTAATTTTGTTTACGTTAAGTAAACAGTCAAAATCCACTTGAATTAAGGGTTTAGACCAGAGATAGCTAAAGTTTTTATCACCTATTAACAATGCGGGATACTGACTATTATTTTTGCATATATAAGAGATATCCCTTCTCCAGCAACCAATCTTTTTACAACTATTTTGACAGCTTAAATTACCTCGGTATGTTGTACATCTATGATGAATTATATTTTGGTCACGAATTGGAGGAAGATAACAGTCAGGATCGTATGGATTGTTACAGTCAGATTTGGGCTTATAAATATCACCTAACGGATTTTTATAAGCATTTTTTACATTTAAAGCACATGGATAATATCGTGCTAAATAATACCATAGATCTCTAAAGGATACTTCATAATGCCCTATCTTCATTAAATAAAACAAAAAGTATTTTCCAAATGGATTTTTCTTTTTATCTTTAGACGTAAAGCCAGCAACCCAAATCCCTTTGCCTTTTTCAAGGTCGTCTCGAACATCACATCTCATACTATGCTTACAATTGGTTAGTGTAAGTAAACAACCTTCAAAATTGGGGCCAGTTCCCTTTTGAATTATTATCCATCCGTTGTTTCTCTTTTTAATATACGTAGTAGAAACCACATAAACATATGCGGTATCGTTGAAAAAATCTTTTAACTCTTTTTTAAGTTCATCTAGTGTTAAATTCTTTTTTAAATCACATGTATTATTCCAGTTTTGTTCAAATTCTCTACTAACACACTCAGGAATGCAATTATCCATTAGTGGTATTAATATCCTTAGCAAATTTAAGATTTATCAAAA
>CAYWXE010000029.1:0-18283 GCA_964462505.1 uncultured archaeon
GTAATCTATGTCTACGAGCTTTTCATAACACTTATTTGCCTTTCCAATGTTCTCCTACCTTCCTTGAAAAGGAAAACACACAAAAACAACTTTCATGTTATCACTTCCTATTTTTCATAATTTTAATTGAAGAGTTTTCCAAGAATAGACTTCAGGAGGTTTTAGAGTATAATCATTTGCAATTTCCGTCAATTTTCTATCTTCTGTAACCAAAGCCAGCTTAAACACGACGGAAGTTGCATATACCATTCGATCGAAGTAATCCTTTAAGCCTTTGTCGATTAAAAGTTTATCTGCAATCTCCTCGATCTCAGAGTTTGTGAGTGGCGTAGGTTTAAGGAGGTCTTCGGCAAAAACACTATTTAGTCCAATTCTATAATCCTCCAAAAGATTTATACCATCCTTTAGTAATCTCAAAATTATGAACTTCGCTTCGATCAAAGAGATTGGATTATAATACACTTCAAACTTCTTTAACACCTTTGGAAAATTCTCTTCCAATCCCTCTATCTCGACATCAATCCCAAAAATCGGTAGGAGATACGACGTATCGAGCAGAATCTTATTCAATTATTCCTACCTCCTTCTGAGCTTCGACGCTCAGCTTTTCGACTTCTTCAATACTTAGCTTCACTTTTTTAGGTCTCTTCAGCAGTTCCTCGATTGTTGGAGTAACCTCTATCAGAAGTTTCCCTTCGCTTACAACCTTTGCTATAACTGTGCTTCCCGGTTTTAGATTTACGATTTTCCTGAGTTTTGCAGTCGTGTATATCTCTCCCTTCTTTCCGACTTTTAATTTAAATTCAGATATATTCGAAGTCATCAGATTTTGTTTAATATCGGAAATATTTCAATCTTTCGGATTTTGATGGGAATTTATCTGAAGCTGTTCAAAGGTATTGTGAGTAATATACACAAGAAAATTAGTTATTTTTAACGTTCCAATAGAATTCATTAAAGTGAACGTTGTAGACATATTTGCTGGGGCTGGAGGATTTAGTAGGGGATTTGAATTAGCTGGATTTGAATTAGTCGTTGCTGTAGAAAACTTCAAACCGGTTGCAAATACCTATAAACACAACTTCCCGAATACAGAAGTATTAGTTAAAGACGTTAAAGAAGTTAGGGGTGATGAAATACTTAGGATTTGTGGTGATATAGACGTTTTAATCGGCTCACCACCGTGCGAACCCTTTACTAAAGCAAATCCAATGATTCTAAAGCCCGAAGATAGATTGTACAAAGACAAGAGGGGAATTTTAACTTTACACTTCATAAGATTTGTTAAGGAGCTAAAGCCGAGGATTTTTGTAATGGAAAACGTTCTAGGAATTTTAGATATAAAACAGACGTTGATTAAGGAATTCAAGAAAATCGGATACGAAAAAATATACTTCAACGTGTTAAAAGCCGAGAACTACGGAAACCCATCTAGGAGGACTAGGGTTTTTATATCCAACATAGAAATAAATCCTAAACCTATCAACGAAAAGAGAAGAGTTATAGATGCAATATATGATCTCAGAGAACTTGGAAAGTTACCAAATCACGAACCGATGAAAATCCCAAAGAGCAAGCTTGAAAAAGTTAGAAAACTAAAGTGGGATGAAAGCCTTATTAGATTTGAAGGATCGAAAGGAGAATACAGGAACTGGATTAGATTACACCCGTACAAGCTTGCACCCACCGTAATGGGACACTCAAGGTTTATTCATCCATTCGAAGATAGGCTGTTAACGGTTAGAGAGCATGCAAGATTAATGGGATTTCCAGATGATCACATTTTCTTAGGGGGTAAAAGAGTTCAATACGAGATGGTTGGTGAGGCAGTTCCAGTTCCACTTGCTAAAGTCATAGCTTACAAGATAAGGGATTTATTGCAATAAACATAATTTTTGCAATGGATATCCCAAGAATCGTAATCGCTGGAACGAGCAGTAAAGTCGGGAAGACAACTATAGCAATCGGATTGATGAGAGCTCTTATCAACAGAGGTTACGTAGTCCAGCCATATAAGATCGGGCCAGATTTCATAGATCCCAGCTTTCACCACTTGGCTACTGGAAGATACTCAAGAAATCTCGATAGCTTCATGCTTAATAGGTATAGTATAATGGAGACTTTTCAGAGGAATTTTAGGGGTGCAGATATAGCTGTAATCGAAGGGAAAACTGGCTTGTACGATTCTGCAGATGCTATAAGTGAGAAGGGGAGTGTTGCAGAGATTAGCAAAATCCTAAAAGCTCCTGTAATTTTAGTTGCGAACGTTGAAAGACTTAACAGGACTGCTGCAGCTATGCTCCTCGGCTATAAGCTCTTCGATCCAGAAGTAGATTTAAAGGGAGTTATACTCAACAGAGTTGGAAATCCAAGACATGCAAGTAGAGTTAAGACCGCTGTAGAAAGACTTGCAAAGTTAAAGGTTTTAGGAGTTATTCCAAGAGAAAAAATCGATATGCCTTACAGACATTTAGGCTTGATTCCAGCTTATGAAAGAGAGATTTCTGAACTCTTCGATAAACTTGCAAATCTTGTGGAGAGATACGTAAACATTGATGCGGTAATCGATACAGCGTATAAAGCTCCCCCTCTCGAAGAAGTCGATTTAGATGAAGGAGAAAGTATAGCTAAAAAGGAGATAAGGATTGGAGTTGTAAGGGATAGAGTTTTCTCGTTTTACTATCAGGACAACATAGATATCCTCTCAAATTACGCTGAAATCGTTTACATCGATTCGTTGAGGAATAAAATACTGCCAGAAGTTGATGCACTCTACATAGGTGGAGGATTTCCAGAAGTATTCGCTGAAGAATTGGAAAGGAATAGAAGGCTTAGAGAAGAGATATACGAGTTTTGTGAGGAGGGTGGTATTGTCTATGCGGAATGCGGTGGGTTGATGTACATGGGTGAAAAAATCGTAATAGACAGAGATGAATACGATATGGTTGGATTTCTTCCAATAAAAACCGAAATGCACAAGAGATTTCAAGCTCAGGGTTACTGTATATACAAAGCGGAGAGGAGTTGTCCAATTGCAAGAAAAAATGAAACAGTTGTTGGACATGAATTCCACTACTCAAAGGCTATACCACTGAAAAGAGTTGAATACGCGTTTAGAGTTAAAAGGGGCTATGGAATAGATGGTAAGTATGATGGAATTCTTAAGAAGAATGTATTAGCCAATTACATACACGTTCACTTTTTGTCGAATAAAAACATAGTTAGGAGATTTGTATCCTATGTGAAAAAATGTAAGAGGTATTAGACACAGCCAGTTGGTTTTGGCAAACCAGCTATTCTACAGGCATCCTTAGCTGGGCCCTGCGGGAACAGCTTGTAGATGTACTGCAAATCGCAATCTGGCCTGACCTCTTTCTTACAGAACTTTACAAGCATTCTTATCGGGGGAGCTACACCGTATTTGAGGAAGTAATCTCTGAGATATCTTATTATCTTCCAGTGCTCCTCTGTGAGTTCTTCAATCGGAGTCGGGCTAAATCTGGAATCCCTTGCAAGTGCAATAGCAACTTCTTCATCCCATTCTTCCCAATCCTGCAGAAAACCGTCTTCATCAAGTCTGAGCTTCTTTCCCTTAACCTCAAGCTCTGGCATCTATTTCACCCCCGTTCTAACAAGCTTTCTTTATATGCCACATATATAATTTACGGTATTTTCCCTTTCCCTCGCTTTTAATAATTAGATCTTATGTTTTTCGGATTTTACAGAATTTTTGGAAAGCCTAAACGTGTGGGGTTTTACACCCCAGGTATTTTATCTATTTTTAATATTTTAACAAAAACCAAAAAACTTATTATCTAACAGTTTCGAAGCTTACTAAAACCGGAGGTGCAAGGATGGCAATCTATAAGCTTTCACGCAGAAAATTCCTAATTGTAGCCGGTTCACTTGCAATAGCATCATTAGCAGGAAACAACGTAATAGCTTTTGAAAAAGCGATAGAAAGGGAGAGGGCTAAGAGAAAGTATAGATGGGCAATGTTCATAGATACTGCTAAGTGCACAGAATGTGTAAAGAGAGTAGGAGTTGATAAAAAGCCTCCATGCGTAATAGCTTGCGATAGAGAGAACAACGTTCCAGAGTTCGAAGACAGGTTGAGAGATGTTCAGTGGATTAAGATAATTGGGTTGAAATCTGAAGTAACGGGAGAGGTAATATACATACCACTTCTATGCCAGCACTGTGAATTTCCGGCTTGTGCAGAGGTCTGCTTATCCAAAGCGACATTTGTTAGAGAGGATGGGATAGTTCTAATAGACTACCACAGGTGCATAGGCTGTAGGTACTGCATAGTTGCATGTCCATACGGTGCAAGGAGTTTTAACTGGTATCACCCAGAAGAGGGTTTACCAGAGCATAAGCCGATAAATCCGAGAGTGCAGACGAGGGGACATGGAATCGTTGAGAAGTGTACTTTCTGTGTTGAAAGAATAGATAGGGAGGTCTATCTGGCAGAAAAAGAGGGTAGAAAACCGAAACCAATTCCGGCGTGTGTTGAAGCCTGTCATAGTGAAGGAATGGGAGCACTCGTGTTTGGAAACATACTTGATCCTGACTCAGATGTTTACAAAATGGTAGCTAAATACAAGCCTATAAAGTTGAGAGCGGATTTAGGAACAAATCCGAGTGTCTACTACAAGTTATGAGGTGATACCATGACCGAGGTTATTGAATTTAAAAAAGTTGAGGGGACATCTATAGGTTATTGGGCTTTTGTAATAATCACTGGTGCAATAGCAGCAGCTGGTGTTGCTGCATGGCTCGATTGTTATGTAAACGGGCATTACTTAACTGGAATGAACAACAAGGTCACATGGGGATTACTGATCTCAGGAGTTCTCCTTGCAATAGGTTTGAGTGCAGGAGCGGCTTTAGTGTTCACAGCATTAGATCTAGTTGGTAAGAAGGAATTCGAAGTCTTCTCAAGATTTGGCCCACTATTCGCTGCTTTATGGATTGGTGCAGCTTTAGCTTACATCTTCATGGACATTGGAAGAGTTGACAACATGCTCCCAAACGTAGTGATGAACTTCAACCCGACGTCGATATTCGCATGGAATGCATTCTTATATACTTCTTACTTAATCATCCTTCTGCTTGAACTATTCGTGAGATTTGAAAAGATGGAAAGACTTAGCAAGATATTTGGAGTGCTTGCAGTTGCATGGGCAGTTGCAGTTCACACTGGAACTGGTTTGATCATAGGTATGATATTCTCAAGAAGCTTGTATCATTCACCGCTTCACGGACCTATATTCGTAGCCTCAGCGATTTCGAGTGGAACGGGTTTGGCTATAATTACACTATACTTCACGTTCAAGTTCACTAAGAGGGAGCTTTCAGTAAACTTAGTGAGGTTCTTGGCAAAGATAATGGGAATAACTGCTATGATAATCGGTTACATGCTGATATGTGAGTTCTTCGCACTGATGTACGAGCCAGTGAACTGGGAAGCTGGATTCTTCGCATACTTCAGCCCGTTCTGGTTCTTCATGTACTGGATAGTGATATTCGTGATAGGTATAGTGATTCCAGTTTTCATAATATGGAATCCATCTCCAAAGATCAGAAATTCATTGGAGTGGCTTAGTGTAGCTGGAATCTTAAACACAATAGGAATATGGGGAGAGAGGATGTTTGTGACAGTTCCGGGCTTGGCTTTTCCGCAAGAGCTGATTCCTGGATATAAAGTGGTTTCTCCAGAGTACTTAGCGAATCCCTTGATGTATCTGCCAAGTCTTCACGAGTGGCTGATGTTCTTTGGAATAATAGCAGCGGTATACTTCCTATACGCATTGGGTATTAAGTTCTTTGCAATACTCCCCGAGAAAGCGGGGTGATTTAAATGATTGAGTACTTTTTCGGTGTAGTACTCCCATATGCTGCATTCGTAATATTTCTAATTGGAACGATATACAGAATCGTTAGCTGGGCGAGATGTGCAGTTCCATTGAAAATCCCAGTCACAGCTGGGCAACAGGCATCACTACCGTTTTTAAGGAGAACTATATACGATAGAATCGATAATCCGTCTTCTAAGCTTGGCGTGGTTGTAAGGATGTTCTTCGAAGTATTCTTGATGAGAAGTCTTTTCAGAAACATAAGGTTCTATTACGAAAAGTTTGAAATCGTCGATACCAGATGGCTCTGGTTCTTTGCAATGGCTTTCCACTACTCCTTACTGATAATACTGATAAGACATCTGAGGTTCTTTACAAATCCAATCCCAGATTTCGTAAAGCTTGTAGATTGGATAGATGGAGTGATGAAGTTCTGGGTTCCACCGATATACATAACAGGAGTCCTTGCACTCGCATCTCTCGCATTCCTGTGGGGTAGGAGAATATTCCTCGCAAAGGAGAGAAGTGCATCACTTCCATCAGATCACTTTGTATTGCTACTGTTTGCGATAATATTGATAAGTGGAACACTGATGAGGTACATAGTTAAGATAGATCTAACGAATGTAAAGGCTTTGGCTTTGGGATTGGTAACGTTTAATATACCATCGTATGAAGTCTTACATGGGATTCACTGGTTGTTCTACGTTCACTTAACTGCTGTATGTGTATTAGTTGCCTACATTCCCTTCAGCAAGTTAATGCACTTTGCTGGAATTTTCTTCAGCGTAACTAGGAATATGCCAAACGACAATAGGATGAGGAGACATATAAATCCATGGGATCCAAATCCAGAGAAGCCGATACTTGTAAGGGAGGGATTAGTAGTTCATATGGATTACAACAAGTATTACGAGATGTATAAGGATCAGCTAGATGAAATTGCTGAGAAGGGTTATAAAGTTGGAGGTGAAGGTTGATGGTGGAGGAACTCGATAGAATTGAGATCAAACAGAGATTTCCGAGCTGGAAGGACTGGTTAAAGCCCATAACTGAGAAAGATTTCAAGCCGGGGATTTACAGTTATTTAGCACTCCCTAAACAAGTTGATTCCGATTTCTTTAGGACTCCTTACGGTAACGTTGAAAGAGATATACACGATAAAGATTGGAAACTCCCAGAAAACTGGAAGGAGATAGTAATAAACGAGATGAAGGATACACTTGAAAAGAACAGGGCTTTTAAGTTGTTCTTGGATATATGTGTCAGATGTGGAGCGTGTGCAGATAAATGCCACTACTACTTGGGCACAGGAGACCCTAAAAACATGCCTGTAATGAGGGCTGAGCTTATAAGATCTGTTTACAGGTATTACTTTACCAAAGCTGGAAAGTTATTCGGCAAATGGGCTGGTGCAAGGCCCCTTGATGAAAACGTTATCAAGGAGTGGTACTACTACTTGTATCAGTGTTCACTCTGTAGGAGATGTGCACTGTTCTGCCCATATGGAATAGACACTGCTGAAATAGTCTGGTGGGCTAGGAGGATTCTGAGTAAAATTGGGATAAACCAGAGGTTTATGTGCATATCAATTGAAGCTTCAGCGAGAACTGGAAATCACCTCGGTTTACTGCCAGGAGGTATGGCTGGTGCACTTGAGATGGCTTGTGATGAGATAAAGGAGATAACGGGAATAGATGTCCACACTTATATAAACAAGAAGGGGGCGGACATCTTATTCGTTCCGCCATCTGGCGACTACTTTGCAACACCTCACTGGTTTACATTGTTGGGCTATATAATGCTGTTCTACGAATTGGAGGAGAGGTATGGATTGATAATAACTTGGTCGACTTATGCTGGTGAAGGCGGAAACTTTGGAACTTTCCACAGTTATGAGGCAGCTCAACTCCTAAACTCGAAGATTTATAAAGAAGCGGAGAGGTTGGGTGTTAAGTGGATTCTAGGTGGAGAATGCGGGCATATGTGGAGAGACAAACACCAATACATAAACACAATGAACAATCCGCCGAAGCATCCAGAGTGGGAAGATCCAGTAAATCCGATAACTGGAACGAGATTTAAGCACGTAACAGCAGAGCATGGATGGGTTCACATACTGGAATTTACGGCGGATTTAATAGCTCATAACAAGATAAAGATAGACCCGAGCAGAAACGACCACTGGAAAGCAACTTATCACGATCCATGCAACTTAGCGAGGGCTGTTGGTATAATAGAGGAGCCAAGGTTTATCCTTAGAAACGTTTGCAACTACTTCTACGATATGCCAGAGCACACGATAAGAGAGAAAACATACTGCTGCGGAGCAGGTGGAGTCTACCTTGGCGATGAGATGATGGAACTGAGGATTAGAGGTTGCATGCCAAGGATGATGGCTTTAAGGCACGTCGTAAGGAAATACGGAGTGAATCTACTTGTAACTCCTTGTGCTATCGATAGAGCCCAATTCCCGCACATGATTGAATACTGGAAGATTCCAGCTGAAGTTGCAGGTGTTCACGAACTTGTGGGTAATGCATTGGTTATGACTGGGGAGAAGGAGAGGGAAGTAGATCTCAGAGGAAATCCGCTTAAGGGGGAGGAGTGATGTACGATAAACCATATGTAATCCTCGGGATTATCGTTTTGATAGCTGTAGTTGCTACACCGCTGTGGATAAATTCGATGGGAAAGGGTTACGAAGAGATAAAAAAGGAGTTAGTAATCCCTAAAGGGGATAAATGCATAGAGGAAACTGAATGGATGGTAGCGAACCACATGGAATTACTCAATAAATTCAGAGAGATGGCGATTAGAGAGGGAAAGAGAGTTTACGTAAGTGAAAGCTATGGAATCGTTTACAACGCATCTATAACTGAATGCTTCAGATGTCATGAATACGAAGGATTTTGCAAGAAGTGTCACGATTATACGGGTGTTACAGTCTACTGCTGGACTTGTCATACACCTGGAAGCGGAGAATAATAAATTTATTTTTATTTAAGTTTTTCAAATTGATTTTAAACTAAACTTTCAAAACATAGCTCGATAATGACTCCTAAAAACTGAAGATAAAATACTATAATTTTTCCATAAAATATTACTACACTTATTTTATTAATGTTTTTAATAATAATATTTCATTACAACTTGATATCGTATTTTTGATAAAGCTCTTTCCTTTTAGCCTCCAAAAGTTCTTCTTTCACACCCTTGAATTCTGCTATACTTAAGACTTTAACACCGAATTTTTTTGCATTCTCAAAAACTTCGCTCATCCTATTTCTCCACTTCAAATCCCTTATCAGATGGTGATCTAATACAAGCTTCTTTACGTTTGTTTTCTCTAAAATCTCTTTTATGTTTTCAATCGACTTTTCGAAGGATTTAATTGAATACCTGTATCCGAGCATATACGTCATAGGCCCATCTATGAAAACAATTTCTGCATCGCTTTTTAATATGAATTCGAGTTGATCTTCATGAATGGGGCCTTCAACATCTGAAGTGTATAGGAAATCGTTTATCAAAACTTCTAAGACATAACCGAGTTTGTTGTTAACTCCGTGAAACACTGGTTTTGAAAAGTTAATGGATGTATTTTCGAATTCATAGCTCTTCCCATCGCAGAAGTGTATCTCCACATCAAAATCTTTCAATTTCTGTAGGAATAAATGAGCTCTTCTCATTTGACTCTTGTTTATGTTCTCCTTTGGATTCTTCAACAACAGAATCTTTCCATTTAATACCTCGACGTCGTTTGGATTGTAGTGATCGTAGTGGTAGTGGGTTATTACGACTACATCGCTTTTCCTTATGTGATCTTTTATCTCCTCCCAAAATCTGTTCTTTTTCTCTACTTCAATTGGATGTGGAGGTAAACCGTACCTATACGGAGCCAACGCTACTCCTGGATCGATTATTATGTTTACATCGGATTTTATGAACGTAGCCATACTCCTAACACCCATCGAATCGGATGCGATTGGAATTACCTTCACAATTGAATGTATCTAAGAATTGATAAAAAACGTTTGACATCAAACGGGTTAATGCTAAAAGCTGAACTACACGTTCATTCGAGTGTAAGCGATGGTGCAGATAGCGTAAGAAAAATCCTCAAAACAGCTGTAGAGATTGGAATAGATGTGATATCCATAACCGATCACGATACTGTAAATGGATCTCTTGAAGCTATTGAACTGGTTGAGGAGGAAAAACTCCCAATTCACGTAATATCTGGTGTAGAAATCTCGACATCTGAAGGGCATGTGTTTTGGTTATACGATATAAGTAGAGATGTCGATGCAGGGATGTGCATAGAGGAGACTTGTGAAATCGTTAGAAGTATGGGTGGTATCTGCTTCCTATCTCATCCCTTTGATCTCTTTAGAAATGGATGTCTAAGGCTCAGATGTTTTAGAGTGGTGGATGGAGTGGAAGTGTTTAACGCTAAAAGTTTTTTAATCCAATTGCAAGTTTTTTTTTGCTAAGAGATATGGAAAACCGGGAATTGCTGGGAGTCATACGTTGGAATGGCAATAAACTATATCGAAAATCCGAGTGTAAAATCCCTTTTAAACGTAAGGGATGTAGGACTATTTTAGAGCCCTATTTACGAGCTCTACTACGTCTAAAACCTTAATGTTCTTATTGAACTTTTCAGAAGACTTAGACAAGTGGAATTCACAGAAGGGGCAAGCGGTTATTAGGTATTTAGCTCCAGTCCTTGCTGCTTCATCAATTCTTTCCCTTCCAATTTTAAACGACAAATCTCCAAACTGTGTTCTAAGTCCGCCACCAGCGCCACAGCATAGAGAATACTCTCTACTCCTTTCCATCTCGATTAGATCTATACCAAGTCTTCTTATAACCTTCCTAGGTTCGTCGTATATCCCCATATGTCTCCCTAAATGGCATGGATCGTGATAAGTAGCTCTGATTTCTAATTCTTCGTCAAAGCTCTTGATGAATCTCTCTATCATCATTACGGTATGATAAACTTCGAAATCGTATTCGTAACCCATCTCCTTCGCAAATTTTGGATAGTCTTTAGCAATAGTTCTATAGCAGCCGGGACAGGACGTTACAATTGTCTCAACTCCCATTCCAATCCAAGTCTTGTAGTTCTTTTCAAATAACATCTTGGCCAAATCCAACTGACCAGTCCTTATAAATGGAGAGCCACAACATACTTCGTTTTTTCCAGCGTAGTTAAACTCTATTCCAAGCTTTGTTAAAACCTCAACAGAGTTTTTTGCGAGATTTTGCAGTCTAAAACTTGCAGTACATCCAGCAAAGTATAAAACTTTCGACTTTTCGTTTGGCTTTATGTGAAGCCATTCGTCCCTTTTCTCTGGAATTCCTCCATATGGGTTGTAATTCTTATACGTGAGATCCCTCACCTTTCTATGGAGTTCTAGAGGAGCATACCCCTTTCTTACGAATTCAGCTCTTATAGATTCCCACAGTTCTATTAGCGGTAGATCTATCATGCATACAACTTCACACAACCCACATGTAGAGCACTTGTAAAAATCCTCTATAACCCTTCTGTTAATCTTTACCCTACCCTCAAGCAACTCTTTCAGAATCTGAAGCTTTCCCCTCGGCGAAACGGATTCCCATCCCTCAAATCTGTAAGTCGGGCAGATAAAACAGTAATTGCATTTAATGCACTTCTTTGCTATTTCCAGATATTTCACGCTATCAGCCTCTCAGCTATCTCAACGATTCTAGAAATTGGATTTTTATTGAAAACCTTACCCGGATTTAAGAGGTTTTGGGGATCGACAGATCTCTTAAATCTCAGCAACTCTTCGAAGTTTCGATACACGATATGGGATTTATGTGAAAAGAATGTACCAGTCGTATAAGGCCTTCCACCAAACTCCTCAGCTTTAGATACGATTTTTAAAGCCTTTAAAATCGCTGGATAGTATTCAAATCTATTCCTTATCGGAATTATAGCAAATACAACAGCACAGTCTTTAGCGAATACAACTTCAAGGGCTATACCCATTTTAGATATCTCATCGTAAAAGGCCTCTATGCTGTTATAGGGAATTACGACTTCCGATAGAACTATTTCGAACTCTCTTCTCGCCCTTAACTGTTGAAATCTCAAATCCCATAAGATTTTGCCAAGCTTCTCATCTCCATCGAAATCCGTTTCATCTTCAAAGCAGAGAAGTAAAACGTCTTCGAAACCAGAATTCAATAGCTTTAGAAATTCTCTATTCATAAAAACCGCATGATATGCATTTCCCAAATCAAAACTCAGAAGATTTGATCTTATCGCAAAACACCTTATACATCTGTTTTCCCTTAACTTGATACAGGCTTTAACTATTAAACCCGTAGTTCCGTTTAATCCAATGTAATACCTCAAGTCCCTACCAGAAATCCTCTTTACACCTTTAAAGTCTACGACTTCAATCCACTCCAAGTTTTCTCCGACACATCCATACTTTAAACTCCCAACTCCGTAACCGTTTTGAGCAATCCACCCTCCAACGGTTGAAGCTGGAGCACTTGTGGGATAAACCCTCAAAGCCAAACCGAATCTATTTGCCCCCCTTTCTATATCCCACCAAATAGCACCGCATTCAGCAATCGCAGACTTCTCGTCTTTCGATATCTCAAATCTGTTCATTCTAGTGAAATCTACAACTATCCCTCCCTGTAACGGAATTACACCACCGTAAGCAGAAGT
This sequence comes from uncultured archaeon, assembly GCA_964462505.1. Lineage (GTDB taxonomy): Archaea > Halobacteriota > Archaeoglobi > Archaeoglobales > Archaeoglobaceae > CAYWXE01. Next base: position 12,577 of record CAYWXE010000029.1, read on the forward strand.
AGCTGCACCCCTTGGAACTATAGGAACTTTAAATTCCTCAGCAATTTTAAGAATCTTCAACACTTCATCAACACTCTCAGGCTGGACAACGACATCTGGAACCTTTACAAACCTTCTTAAAATACTGGGGATATTTGAAACATCATAAGTGTACAACAACCTCTGAACTAAATCGAAATCGTATCTCTTAATAGAATTCGATATGGCCTCATATAAATCCATATTTGAATTCAGTTGAGGAAACCTATAAGTTTTTTGAAAAATTTATTTTAATTTATAATTAAAAAATTGTCAAACATCTATAAAACTTATTAAACTCAACTGCAGTCATATGAACTATGCAGATAGACTTAAAAGAACTTAGATACGGAACTGAACTCATTAAGAGGGGATTTGCAAAGATGCAGAAGGGTGGAGTAATAATGGATGTTACTAACGTTGAGCAAGCTCAAATTGCTGAAGATGCTGGTGCTGTGGCTGTTATGGCTTTGCACAAAGTTCCAGCTGATATAAGGGCAAGTGGAGGAGTTGCGAGGATGGCAGATCCAAAGAAGATTCAGGAAATAATGGATGCCGTAACAATTCCAGTTATGGCAAAGTGCAGAATAGGGCATGTAGCTGAAGCAAGAGCTTTAGAGGCTTTAGGTGTTGATATGATAGATGAAAGTGAAGTTTTAACGCCAGCAGATGCATTCTTCCACATAGACAAGCGAAAATTTGTCGTTCCATTTGTGTGTGGTGCGAGGAGCTTGGGAGAAGCTGTTAGGAGGATATGGGAAGGTGCGGCAATGATAAGAACCAAGGGAGAAGCTGGAACTGGAAATGTCGTTGAGGCTGTGAAGCACATGAGAATTATGAACTATGCGATAGCCCAGCTAAAGAAGATACCAGATGAGAAGGTCTATGCAGTAGCTGAGAAGTACGCTGAGAAATACGTTCAGCTTGCAAGAACTGTTAGGGAAGAGATGGGATTACAAACTAATATAAAACCAGACGATATCGTTTATGAGGAATACACACTTCAAGAAATAGTAGATGGACTATACAAGGTCTTGCTTGAAATAAAAGAGATGGGAAGGCTACCAGTTGTGAACTTTGCAGCCGGAGGGATAGCTACACCAGCTGATGCCGCCTTCATGATGCAACTCGGTGCAGATGGAGTCTTTGTGGGTTCGGGTATATTTAAATCATCAAATCCAGAGGAATACGCGAGAGCTATAGTCGAAGCTGTACAACACTGGGATGAGCCAGAGGTAGTCGCTGAAGTTAGCAAGGGAATAGGAGAGGCTATGAGAGGCATAGATGTATTCAAATTGAGAGATGAAGAAAGATTGCAGATAAGAGGGGTATGAGAATTGCAGTTATCGGAGTTCAGGGTGCTATTGAGGAACACGTAGTAGCTACGAAAAAAGCCTTGAAGAGACTTGGAATTGATGGAGAAGTAGTAGCTACAAGGAGGCATGGTATCGTTTCGAGATCTGATGCAGTAATAATTCCTGGAGGAGAAAGCACGACAATCAGCAGATTGATGTTCAAGGATTCGATAGCCAAAGAGGTAATAGAGCTTGCAGAAGAGGGGAAGCCTATAATGGGAACTTGTGCTGGATTAATTCTGTTAGCTAAGCACGGAGATGAGCAAGTTGAAAAAACTAAGACGAAGTTGTTGGGTCTATTGGATATTTGGATTAAAAGGAACGCATTTGGAAGGCAAAGGGAAAGCTTTCAAGTTAAGCTAAATATTAAGAACATCGGTGAATTCGAAGCAGTGTTCATAAGGGCTCCAGCGATTACTAAAGTCGGTAGAGGTGTAGACGTACTGGCGAGGTTTGAGGATTACATAGTCGCAGTTCAGCAGAATAAGATTTTAGGCTTGGCTTTCCATCCCGAGTTAACAGATGACACAAGAATACACGAATACTTTATATCTCTAATCGATAAGACCTAGGAATTGGTGATTTTATCACAACACCTTAAATAGGCGTCATATGGTATAACTATTATAATAATTATTAAAAAATTTTAATAAAATTTAATTAAAAATTTAATTTAATCAATTGATTATTAAAATATTTAAATTAAAAATATAAGAGTAACTTTAGGGAAACCGAAAAATTGATAAACGCCTATTAGAGTTCAGGATATGCTTAAGGTAGGAATTATAAGGTGTGCCCTAGTTGCAGAGATCTGTCCAGCGACGAGTTGTATAAAAGCTATTAAAGATGGCAAAGGTGCATTTAAGGATTTAGAGGGTGAACTAATAGGCTTTATGACATGTGGTGGATGTCCCGGTGTTAAAGTTTCTGCAAATGTAAGAACTCTGATAGGGAGAGGTGCAAATGTAATCGCGTTGTCTTCCTGTATGTCTAAAGGGTATCCAGTTGGTTCAAAAGCGTTTGTCTGTCCACATTTTGAAGACATAAAGAGAGCAGTTGAATCCGTTTTGAAGAAAGATGCTCCTGATGTAAAGTTACTCGAATGGACACATTGATAAAGTCAATTCAAGCTTTGCACTTTACAGTAGATGTAAAAAACTCTATAACCCTATTACTAACTTTTAATTTACTGTTCAGGGTAGGAGGACGTCAGATGTATGCCAAGTTTAAAGGAGATAGAGTCGAAGTGTTAATACCGTTTGAGTGCGAAATGTGTGGGAAATGCTGTGAAAACCTAAGTCAATGCGTATACCTACCAAAGGAGAAAAAATTGATCCTAGAAAACGATGTAATCGTTTCAAATGATGTAATCGAACAGATACACATCGAATCAAACTATCCCATTTTAATCAAACCCTGCCCATTTTATAGGGATAAGAGGTGTACAATATATCCCAATCGCCCAAGGAGTTGCAGAGAGTTTCCGTTGACAAAAGAGTTGGATATGGGTATCGGTTGTCCAGCTTTAAAAAAGGTATTTAGAGTTATTGGAGAAATCGAGAGAAGAATCGGGAAGCTAGAGTTTGAGGGTAAAGTTTAACTATTCTGTTGAGTACTGTTTAGTGGTGGGCTAGGCCGGGGGGTTCGGCGTCCCCTGTAACCCGAAACCGTCGATATGCGGGGGCCGAAGCCGAGGGAAGGCTCGTCAAGCGGAAACCGTAGCTTAATTCGGCTTCGTAGAATCCCCGTCCCGAAGGGTCGGCGGTCGCGGGTAGGCTTTCCGGAGGGAAGGTCGCCCGCGTTTGCCGGGGGGACCGGCCTAGGCCCGGAAGGGAGCAGGCTTACCCCGGACGTCCGACGCTTTCGGGGGTTCGGGGAGGAGGAGCCGAATTAAGCTACGGTTCCGTAAGACGGGTCGACCCGAGGCGTGCCCACCACCCTATAAAAACTTAGACGCAAACGTTTCCGGTTCTCTTTTACATTCATCTGCAAACGTACAAAACTCACAATATCTACTCTCAACCCTTTCTGGAACAAATCCATTTTTTACGATTTTTACCTTCTCTATAAGCTTTACAGCTTTTCTCTTTAAGTTTAAATTCGATTCAACCCTCCTAAGCTCTCCAGAATACGCATAGTATATCAGACCAACTGTGTAATCTGATATAACACTTAAAACAGCTATCTTCATTAAATCCCTAAACCAAACTCCTTTCTTCGGAGCTTTAAGAGATAGGAAAATTGGATAAACGTTATCTCTAAACTCTACAATTTCATCGATTACTGCAATTACATCAAATCTATCCGATTTTACTACTATATCCCAGTCTATTGGCTTGAAGTCTTTTAATATATCGTCTAAAACGATATTTTCAGCGGCTTTGTTGAATACATCTAAATCGAAGTTCTTGTTCATAGTAGTAGCTCTCTTCTTAGCCCATTCTAGATCAAAACCACGTCTTAGACTTATGTATATCTCTCGAACTGCATGAAATTCAGTGAATTTATCTTCTCCATATCTCATTCTGAAGTAACAAAGCCTTGGGCAAGTGATGTAGCTGGTTATCTGGCTTAAGCTGATCATTGCTCTGATTGAACACCTACAAATATTAATCTTTCGATATAATTACCAAAACGTTTAAAAATCTCGATGTAATGCCCTCTTATAAGCCCGGGTGGTGTAGCCCGGCTTATCATGCGGGCCTGTCGAGCCCGCGACCCGGGTTCAAATCCCGGCCCGGGCGCTATTTTTCATTATTTGTACTATCAAGCTTAAAGGAAGAATTAGCAATATTCTATACAGTTTATTGTATTATATCAATATTATATTAGAGACATTAGGAATATCTGGAATATATATTTAGTTATTAATTATGGGAAATTTAAAATAATTGTTAATCTACTATACCCATGCAGAGCTTCTCGAATTTCTCGTGCTCCAATAACTCGTCAGCTCTACCCTCAAATACAACTCTTCCGCTTACGAGTAGATACGCCTTGTCACTAATCTCCAAAGCTCTTTGAACGTTTTGCTCGACTAAAACTATTGTTAGGTTATACCTATCCCTAAGATCGAGTATTCTGTTAAACATCAACTCAGCCAACTTAGGCGAGAGCTGGGCTGTTGGTTCATCTAACATCAAAATCTCAGCTTTCCTTACGAGTGCAGTGGCAATTGCAAGGAATTGCCTTTCTCCACCACTTAACGTTCCAGCCTTTCTCTTTTTGAATTTCTCAAGTTCTGGAAACGCATCTAAAGCCAAAGAAATCCTATCCCTGACTTCACTCTTATCAAGGGTATATGCAGCGATTTTTAAATTTTCTTCGACGGTTAAGTTTACGAATACGTTATCCGTTTGCGGGAGATAAGCGATTCCAAGTTTCGTCTTTTCATGTGGTGGAACCCTTGTTATATCCTTCCCATTCAATAATACATTACCAGAGTGTATTGTCGCTAAGCCGAATATGGCTTTTAAGAGTGTACTTTTACCACTTCCGTTTGGCCCTACTATTGTCGTTATTCCCTTATGCTTTACAGTAGTGTCTACGTCGAAGAGTATATGCAACTCCTTATAGCCCGCGTTAAGCTTTTTCGTGTGCAGCACTTAAGTACACCTCCACTACTTTTGGGTTGTTAAGTATTTCCCTTTCATCACCTTCTGCTATAACTTTACCACTTGCCATCACATATATATAGTCTACGTATTTCAACACGATGTCAAGTCTGTGCTCTACTATTAAAAAGCTAATACCTCTTCCCTTTAACTCAACTAACCTACTTAGGATATTGTGAGCTAAAACTGGATTCACACCAGCGATTGGCTCATCCATGATCATGAGCTTTGCATCTCTCATCAATGCCCTCGCAACTTCAAGCAGTTTTAGCTGACCTCCACTTAGTTTATAAGCTTCAGTATCCCAGAGGTGATCGATTTTCAAAAATTCAAGGATTTTAAACGCCTTTTCAACGAAATCTTCTTCTCTTTTGATCCATTCACTTTTTATACTTCCTAAAACAGTTTCTCCAGGATTGTCAACTGCAACGAGTAAATTTTCAAGAACTGTTAATTTCTTTAATGGCTGAGGGATTTGAAAAGTCCTAACTATTCCAAGCCTGTTTATCTCATGGGGAGGCTTATTCGTTATATCTTTTCCCTCAAAAAACACTTTACCCTCATCTGCTCTGTAAAAGCCAGATATGACGTTTATCAGCGTCGTCTTTCCACTTCCATTTGGCCCAATGACTAACGTTATACTTCCCTTGTTTACGTTTATATTCACTCTATCTAAAGCCTTTAAACCATCAAAAAATTTGGAGAGGTTTTGAGTTTTTA
>CAYWXE010000030.1:0-18235 GCA_964462505.1 uncultured archaeon
TAGCCCCGGCCGGATTCGAACCGGCGTCGCCGGATCCAGAGTCCGGCAGGATTGACCACTACCCCACGGGGCTTCATGGATAAATAAAAGGTATAGATATATCAAACTTTTGGTAATATCTAGGACAAGTAAAAATTTTAATAATATTCTCAGTAATATAAACTAAAATCTTAAAATCACTTGTCAATTCTTAAATCCTTCACATATATCCCTTCTCCTTCCTCAACGTAACCGACAATAGGGGCATCTATTTTCTTTGCTTCATCTTTCGGCAAAATCAACATAAATCCCATACCCATGTTAAAAGTCCTGTACATCTCGTCTTCGTCAACGTTACCGAGTTCTTGAATAAATCTGAAGATTTTATGAGGTTTTAATGGCTTATCAATTACGTATTTCATGTTCTTAAGCCTTTTAAGCTTTAACAAACCTCCGCCAGTTATATGAGCTAATCCGTGAACTTCGCAACTCCTTATCATATCGAGAACTTCTATGTAAATTTTAGTTGGCTTTAAAAGCTCTTCGCCTATTGTAACACCTTTCTCGAATTCGTCGAAGTAACTCAACCCGTTTGCCTCTATAACCTTCCTTGCCAAAGTTAAACCGTTACTGTGGATTCCACTGCTTTCAAGTGCAACGATTACATCTCCTTCAACGATTTTTTCTCCAGTGATTATCTTATCCTTTTCAACTATTCCTATTGCAGTTCCAGCTAAATCAAAACCGTTGACAATCTCTGGTAGAGTTGCCGTTTCCCCTCCAACCAATGTTATATTTGCTATTCTACATCCCTCTTCAAGCCCCTTAGCAATTTCAGCCATAATCTTTTCATCTGGTTTTTCAATTGCTATGTAGTCAACCATTGCAATCGGCTCAGCTCCTATAGCTATCAAATCGTTTACGTTCATCGCAACGCAATCGATTCCAATCGTATCGAACTTGTTCATAGCTCTCGCAACTAATATCTTGCTCCCAACTCCGTCAGTAGTGATAGCTATACCGAAATCACCCAAATCGATAACTCCAGCGTAATGAGATCTCAATATCGGTTTACCAAATCCACTCCTTACATATTTCACAACACTCGACAACGCCTTTACAGCCTTTTCCTCTTTCTTTATGTCGACTCCAGCTTTAGCGTAATCGAACTTCATAGTCAATAAATCACCTCCTCCAACATATCCTTTTCCAACGCCAATCTTATCTCCCTCGCTATACGCCTTCCCATGTACATGTTTTCACCAAAGAGTATGTAAGAATAAGGTGAGAACGGTATACCAACGCTTGTTCCAGCAACGATTCTTGCAGAGATTTCGAATACGTACATTTCAGCGTTCTCATTGAATACAGTTTCAATGCAAAAAGCTCCTACCATTCCCGGATAAGCTATTTTTTTCGAAACATCAACAATCCTTTTAGCTGCCTCAAAAGCTTGAATTAAGAGACTTTCCCTTAAAACAAGTGGAAAGTTTCCGATTACGGTATAAGTAGGAATTACATCTGTTTTTATCTGTTGTTCAGCCGGAATCCTTCCAATTGCATCAGCAGTTGATTCATAACGTCTGTCGATTGCTATAAGCTCTATTCTATTAAAGACTGGTGAATAGAAGAAAGAGAAGTATATATTCGTTCCAATGATGTACTCTTGTATTTCAGCTTTTTCTATCTCGCTTTCAGATATTAGTCCATTTTCAACCATTTTCTTAGCTTTCTCGTAGAACTCCTCTGGACTTGAAGCTAAAAAGTATCCTTTACCCCCTTTAGCACCCGGATACTTAACTATTACGAGTTTATCTATTTCGTTTGGCTTGTAAGTCTTTGGGATTCTCAATCCAGCCCTTTTAAGCCATTCTCTTTGCTTCTCTCTATCTACTTCCCACATCATCAATTCACGATTTCCAAACATCGGCAAGAGTAGCTCATCGAATTTCCCTATGTATGCGTTAAAAGATCCATGAGGAATTAAAATTGCGTTTTTACTCCTTAGATACTCTTGCAGATCTTCTCTTAGTAAATCTCTGAAATCATCTACTTCAATTATCTCATCTGCAACTCCGAAGTTTTCGTAAACGATTCTCTCTCTCTTTCTGCATATACATATCGTTTCAAATCCTTCATCCTTCGCTCCTCGTAATATGTTCAATGCAGAATGGCTTCCAAGTGTTGCTATTCTGATCTTGTCGAAATCGTAGGATTTCAGTACTTCAAGTATTCTTTCTCTCATAGCGATACGTATTTCGGCAGAAAGATATACCTTTACAATATGACTTTGTACAGAGAAATAGGATTGACTGCAAAGAACGCTGCAGAGATTATGGCTGACATAGTTGAAATGATCGAAAAGAGGTTGAATGACGCAGAAATCGTTAAAATCTTATCGAATAAGTACAACAGCTCAAAGCTTTGCTTCGCCGCTTTAACGATTGGGAGACTTATAGGTATGAGCTTTGCATTGCAAGAGCCTGAAAGGGCTAAAGCTATTCTCTCAGATTTTTCAAGGTTTATATCTATTCTTAAAAAATACGGTAGGGATGAACTCGTTAGAGTTATAGAGAGGGAAATACTCGAAGAGACATTTAAAGACGTTGAGAAGCTAAAGGATTCCTATTAGAAACGATTTTATATGCTGATACGTATCGATTTTCATGAAGCTTGAGCTTAACGGTGTTGAAGTAGAAGACACCTATTGCGAAGCGTTTGATGGAATATACACGAGGTTTATAGTAACAGCTAAGCACAAATGGTTGCTAAAGAAAGCTGCTTACAGTGCAACTGCTTTACCATCAACAGTCTTTGGTGAATCTGAAGGTGGTGTAGAGAGATGGCTTTCGCCTACTGAAACTCCAGACGGTAGAATTGGTGCGATATGCCAGATATGGGTTCAGAAGACAAAGAACTTCTTAGACGTCCTCATGAGAGAATTCGGTAAGAGGATAAGGCAGGGGATTTTAGTCGTTCCGACTACAAGGGTTTTCAATGCAACTGATAGCGAGAAAAAGTTTGATGCAGAGATAAACGTTGGAAGGTGCGGAGATGGATACGAATGGGAGGAAGAGATGTTTGGAAGAAAAGTCATAAGAATTCCGATAATGTTTGGAGAGTTTATAATAGAGAGGTACATCGGTTACGCTGAGGGAATAGCTGGTGGAAACGTGTGGTTCTTCTGCGAAAGCGAAGAAGCTGCATTAGAGGCTGGAGAAGCGGCAGTCGAAGCTTTGAAGAACGTTGAAGGTGTTATAACCTCGTTTGATATATGTTCAGCTGGAAGTAAGCCTGAGACGAAGTATCCCGAGATCGGGCCAACGACTAATCACTACTACTGCCCGATTTTAAAGGATAAGATTCCAGATTCTAAGGTGCCAGAAGGTGTGAAATCTATTCCAGAGATTGTTATCAACTCAATCGATTTAGAATCTCTGAAAAGGGCTATGTTTATCTGTATGGATGTAGCAAGCAGAGTTGATGGAGTTGTGAAGATATCAGCTGGGAACTACGGAGGAAAGCTTGGACAGCACAAGATATATTTGAAAGAGTTGATCGAGAAGTATAAGGAATGATTTTTAAAACTTTAGAAATATTATCCTTTTAGATGATGATTCAGGCAGGATCTGAGCTTTGCGATGATGATGGCCGTACTCTCTGATTTTTCTGTGATATTCCAACAATCTGTCCTCATTGAAGGTCGAAGCTTAGATCGACTTGTCAATGAATATGTTACTATAACTAAATTCGTTGGTCGTGACACCACATTGTGGACGATTTGAATACTTTACCAACAATGTTGCATCACCACCAATTCGTTCTCTTCTTGTTATTAATTGTCAACTTATAGAAGTGTTTATGCCATTCTATATTCGCGATTTTAACGATTTTAGCCTTGAATATCTAGATATATTTGATATAGATATAATTTTTATATTTTATCAAATAATTTTAATATAAATTCTGATAATCTTATTGCATCATCCTTGTTTCTAATGAATATATTTGTTGAAACGATTTTTTCAGATTTTAAGCTTTTATCTGATTCATCAACTACTAACACATCGAGGAAATCCTTATAAACTTGAAAAACTCCAAGTGGTGTAACCTCATAACCCTTAGCTTTCATAAACTTCGCGGCAGGCCCACTAAACGGTTTGTTTCCAACTATTGGTGATACTGCTATGACTTTTTTTTCTTTAAGTCTTTCAGCAAGATTTTCAACACTCAAAATCGGAGATATACTTGTTATTGGATTACTAGGCCCTATTAATACTTCGTCTTCTCTCTTCAAAACACTCTTAATTTCATCTGTCAGCTTTGCGTTTTCTATCCCTTTAAAGTATATATCCAATACGTCTGGTTCCCCTTTATGCTTAACCCAAAACTCCTGAAAGTGCATCTCACCGTTTGGAGTTACTATAATCGTCGCAACATCCTCTTCACACATTGGATATATATCTTGTTTCACACCGTAAGCCCTTGCAACGATTTTAGTAGCCTCTGTTAGCGTTTTTCCCCTCCTCAGCAATTCGCTGCGAAGTATGTGTGTAGCTCTGTCTTTGTCACCTATCATCAGCATTTCGTCGAATCCCAAGCTCTTAAGTCTCTTATGGGTTTCAAATGTATCGTTTTTTATCCCCCACCACTTCTCATCATCGATTACTTCAGCTAATGCGTATATGACAGAATCTATGTCTGGACAAACCTTGTTTCCAGAAACCCATATATCCTCTGCTGTGTTAACGATAACGCAAAAATCTGTAACCTCTTTTAAACCCATTAGAAGCTTAGGAGTCCCAGTTCCACCTGAGAGCACTATCATCCCTCGCTAATTATTACAGGGATTGAAATCGATATCGGTTGTCCGAGGACAAAGTTTAAATTCAAAACATACTAAATCTTCTTGAGCCGCCGTAGCTTAGCTGGTAGAGCGTCGGCCTGTTAAGCCGATGGTCCCAGGTTCGAATCCTGGCGGCGGCGCTAGATTTTTCATTTAATAACTCTTCTAACCTATCTTCTAAGAATTCATTAATATCAATTCCTAATTCCTTAGCTTTCTGTAATAGATTTTTATCAACTTTAACTAATACATAAGAGTTGTCCAACTCGTTGGACAACTCATTTTCATCTATTGAAATCAAGAATTTATTTTTATCAATTTCATAAATCTTAGCTTCTTTTCCAATTATTTCCTTGTATTCTAAAGGAAATCTAATTATTGGATACTCAAATTGTTCTTTTGCTTTCTTCTTACCAATAATCGATTTTCCAACTAATTTCATTCCTTAATCACCTCTTTTAACAGCTCTTTAAGTTTAGGACATTTAAATCTCTCAAAAACATCAAGATTACATTCACTTTTGTCAATAGGACATTGAGCTTCTTTAATATAATTAGTAATAATGACATTAACAGAATTTGTTACAGTAATCTCCTCTCTTGTAAACATTTCTCTTAAATCAAACTCTAAATGTAGAAACATACATCCAATTTTTACCCATTTTCTAACCCTTAGAGGTTTACCAGCTTTTTCAAGGAGATAATTATCAAGTAAGTCAGAAGGTAAAGTTCCTAAACCGTATTTCTCTTTTTTAGCTAACCAACTGAATAATTCATCTAATTCTTTATCGCTACAGTAGTAAGGATATGGAAGTACTGATAGTTTACCGATAAAATAGGGAACTGGAAACATAAACTCATCTATTATTGCCAATGATCTACTAAAAACTTCCATTAAATTTACTGCTAATACCCATCCCAAATTTAGAAAGCTTTTATCAAAACTAGGTCTTCCTTTCTCAATGTCTTTAATTATTTTATCTAAATTTAGATTTTTAAATTGAATGTTACCGAAAATTCTAAACCTATTTAATAAAAAGTTAAGATATAATTTTATATAGCACGATAAAGCTTTTTCTGAAATATTTAACTTCTCGATAATTTCATTCCTAGTTATTCCATTAGCTTCGAGAATTTTTAAGAAAAATTCTTTAGCTCCTTCTAAATTAATTATTCCCTCATTTAAGCAATAAATCAATCCTCTTAATGTTAATCTACAAATATGACTACCTCTTTTTCCTTCTTTATATTTAACTAGTCCTTCATTTTCTAAATCTTTTATGGCTTGAAGTATTGTTGCTAATGGTATTCTTAGGTCTTTTTGAATTCTATATTTTGTAGTCTCTTCTTTCTCAACAAGATATTTTAAGATTAATTTCTTAACTTCTTCTTTTTTCCATTTCTTTTTTTTGTTAGACATATCAAATGCCTCATAAGCTTTTGATATATTGTTTACAATGTTTTCTTACATTACATCATATTAAATTTTCGGTTATGTCAGAAAATAAAATATGTCAGAAAATAAAGATAAATATTAAAGTAGTAGGGTGATAAAATGGTAAAGATAAAAATCACAAATCACGCTAGAAAAAGAGCTAAAGAAAGAGGGATTGAATTAAATTGGATAGAGTTAATTCTAAAGATTCCAGATGAGGTAATAGATGTTAAATTTGGGAGAAAAGCCGCATATAAGCAATTTAATGATGATTTCGTAGTTGTTATATTCGAAGAGCAAAAAGATGAAATAACAGTAATAACTACTCTAAAAGTCGATAAAGGGAGGCTAAGGAGATATGGTTTCAGTAGAATTTGATCCTGAGGCAAATGCTATGTATATTAAAATCAAAGATGGAAAGATAAAACTCTCTGAGCCGATATCAGATAATATAATCATCGATTTCGATGAAAATGATGATATAATTGGCATTGAAATTCTCCTACCCGCTAAAAAAGATTTAGCTGAGAAACTATCTAAAGCTATAACACTATAATCAAAATCTTAAATAAATTTAAATAATTAATAATAAATAAATATTATTACAAAATTCAACGACGACGTTATATCTCTTCAAGATCAAATTATTGTAGATGAAGTGTATAATCTGTGGAGAAGAAACGCATACGAGGACGATACCTCTCTGCCCGAAATGTGCTAGAACCGAAAAAGCCATTGAAATCGCTATGGAGTTGCATAAACCGATTAAAGAAGTAAAAGTGAAGAAGTGTAAACTCTGTAGCAATGAATGCAGTGGTATAGCTCTGTGTGGTAAGCCAGAATATGGAACTCTTGAATACTACGAAGATCCACTACCAACCAACTGTTGTAACGCTTGGTTTTGTAAGGGGAGTGAGATGATTGGAACAAATTTAGCCGTGTTTTACTACGGATGCAATTTCGATTGCTTATTCTGCCAAAACTGGGTTCACAAGAGATTCGAATTTGCAAGGAAAGTCAGTATTGATGAATTAATAGACGTTGCAATGAGAGATAGAATCAAATGCATATGCCACTTTGGCGGCTCACCTGAGCCACAACTCCCATTCGCTTTAAAGTTTAGCAGAAAAGTCCTTGAGAAAAGGGATATAATGATATGCTGGGAGTGGAATGGAGCTGGGAATAAATCCCTCGCATTAAAAGCCGCAGAGCTTAGCCATAAGAGTAATGGAACTGTAAAATTCGATTTAAAGGCTTGGAATCCATATTTACACTTGCTGTTAACAGGTAGGAGTAATGAAAGGGTTAAAGAGAACTTTGCGAGGATTGCTGAGAGATATCCAGACGTGATATCTGCAACAACCCTACTAGTTCCGTATTACGTAGATGAAGAGGAAGTTGAAGGAATTGCAAAGTTCTTAGCGGATTTAAACGACGAAATTCCCTATAGTTTACTTGTATTCCATCCAGACTACAGATTGAGAGATTTACCAATAACTCCAAGGCAACAAGTGTTTAGATGCTACGAAGTTGCAAAGAAATACCTAAAGAGAGTAAACATCGGGAATTTGCACCTGCTGGGGATTGTTTGAGTAATATAGCAATCTGAAAAATTTCTATAATTATAATATTGTAATATATTTATAATATAATAATAAAAATTAATAAATAAAAGATAAGTCTATGGAAACAGCGGTGGGAAGTTTAATCCAATCCACTCCTCTAAGCCAAACATCACATTCATGTTTTGAACTGCTTGTCCACTCGCACCTTTAACCAAGTTATCTATCGCTGAAACCACTACGACTCTGTCTTTTCCAGTGTATATCGCTATATCACAGAAGTTGCTACCCCTAACTTGGCTAAGCTTAATCTCATCTTGCATCCTAACGAAGTAGCAATCCTTATAGAAATCCTCGTAGATTTTGTACAACTCCTCTCTACTAAAATTCTCCCTAAGGAATACGTGTGCATTCGATAGTATTCCCCTTGAGCCCGGAAAGACTTGAGGCGTGAAGTGAATCTCTATATCTTCCTGAAAAGCCTTCAGTTCGTTCAGAATCTCGTAGTAATGTCTATGCTCTGTAACGTTATAAACGTTTACTGATTCGTGCAGATTTGGATAGTGTGTGAAAGCAGTTGGAGTTTCGCCAGCCCCAGTTATCCCGCTTTTACAGTCGAACACAACCCTTTCAACAACTCCAAGCTTCGCCAAAGGAGCTATTGCTAAAACCGTTACAACAGGATAACATCCCGGATTTGCAACTAAGTTCGATTCTCTTATCTCCTCCCTGTGGAGTTCAGTTAAACCGTAAACGGCTTTAATATAAGCCTTATGCTCTCTCTTATAGACTCTCTCATATGTCTCCTTATCTAATCTGTAATCGGCTGATAAGTCTATAACTTTTATTCCAACTTCTAACAGCTCTGGGACGTAGTTCATGGCTTCTCCATGTGGAACTGCTGTAAAGACTATATCACAACCTTCAAAGTTTCTTATCTCAGGCAAGCAGAACTTCAAATCGTAAAAACCCTTTAGATGTCTATGCAATTTCCAAATCTCCTTGCCGTTATATCTCCGTGACGATGCTGCGATGACTTCGACTTTTGGATGCATTGCAAGAATTCTCAAAAGCTCTGAACCAGTATAACCGCTCGCACCGATTATTCCAACTTTCATGGCATTGGATATTCAATACTTGATATTAAGCTTAGGGTTCTAAAATTGTGATTAAATTTTATTAAAATTTTCTATACTATCATTAAGATACCCAAAGTTTAGCTCTCTATCCTGTACGTAGTTCTTGTTAAGCCTAACAGCCAATTCAGCCTTCTTTAACTCCCTTCCGAGGTATGCTGCATGATCAAGCCTAGAAACGAGTCCAAGCCTTAAAATCGTATCTATTACTTCCTTGGCATTCCTACCTACAATTGTAGCTTTATCGTGTTTACACACTATTTTACCCTTAGACGTATATATTATAAAGTCTCCAAATGGATCTCTCACGAATTCCCCGCTTTCAGATGCTTTAATGAAATCCTTTGGAATTTCGAGTTCTTCATATTTCATCTTTTCCTTTACAACGAGTAAACTTATCCCCATATCCTTAGGAGTGGTACTACGTAACTTCGCTGCTTTTGCGAGATAGGAAGCAATTCTTAACTCCTTAACACTTCCAGTCGTTTTAGGACTTGCTTCTGTAGTAAAAATCAAATTGCAACCTATCTCTTCAGCTATAAAAGCGAGTAATGCATTTATTCCAATGGAATCTGCATCACACAATTCCGTAACGTTTCCAACTCCGAATAGAAGTGGTGTAGTTTTATCGATCTCTCTAAACTCCACATATCTAACTATTGACTTTGCAACGTTTAAAGGTGGATCGAGTACTGGATCTGCTATAACCTTATCAGTTTTATCTCTAACTCTCTTAACAAGCCTAATTAACCTGTTTACATCTCGATCTACAACTACAACTGCTTGATCTTCTACAAGTCCTAGTGCATCCAAGTTGTCATAGGAAATACTCATGATCATATCAACTCCGTGTTTAACACCAATCGCGATAGCCTTCTCGCTGAACGTATCTATACTAATGGGTACTTTTGAGTAGTCCACTGCAATCTTTATAGCTTTATTAATGGTTTCTGTATCGAATTCGAGTGGAATACCTAAATCAATTATATCGGCACCGCTTTCGATGTAGTAATCAATCTTTTCCATCAATCCCTCTGGATTTATATCGACGACTTCTGCAACTATCTTCATTCTACTGTTTCCACCAATTGGAACGTCTCTGATCCTGAATACGAAATCACTATCGAGTTCATCTACTTCCCTGATGACTTCCTTGGCCTTTACAGCTTCTATTAACCTACAAGCTGGAATATCATGCGAAAATTCAATCCTATCAACGAACTTCAAAACATACCTCAAATCATACGCATGAATTGAGCCAAGTCTTATCTTTACACCCTTTTTATCTTCAAGACTCTTCCAGTCGTTTCCCTTAGTTAACCCTGGGACTAAAACGAGATCATAATGACTTAAATCCAAGTTTTCGAGCATTTTAGGTGTTATAAAAGCCGCGATGTCTATGTCGCATACGTATACATCGGCTAAATTTTCAACCGATTCTCTAACGATTTTATCTGCAAGTCTTCCAGTTACAACCAAAATTCTCATACTCTTTCACCTTCTTCGTTATAGTCGTTTGCCGTAATTAGTTATGACTCAATTCTAAAAGCTATTAACGGTTAACACATTAAGAGTAAAGCTTTGAAATCTCTCTTGCATGTGCCTTCATTATATCACTTCTCGATATCAAGCCAATTAGTTTCCTCTCGTTCTTCCTATCAACAACGGGCAATCTACCTATATCTCTGCTCGTAAGCTTTATCAATGCATCCTCAAGACTCTCATCTGGATAAGCAACTACTAAATTCCTCGTCATTACTTCTGAAACCTTTGTAGCTCTCCTCTTCTCAACTGGAACTTTTTCAACGTCTTCAAATGTTACAATACCAACCAATTCCCCGTTGTTTAAGACGGGATATCCCATGTGTCCAGTTCTCTCGATTAGGTTTAAAACTTCAAATACCGTGTTATCGGGCTTAACCGTCACAACTCTTTCAGCCGGAATCATCGCATCTCCAACCTTTATATTCCTCAAAACGTCGATTTGCATCTCAGCTCTATGTGCCGGACTTTCCGCACGAGTTGGAACTTGCTCTATGTATATCGTCTTATCTCCAGTGATGTAATATGCTATGGCTGATGCAAGCGTTAAAGCTGGAAGTAGATTGTAGCTACCACTCATCTCGACAACCATTACAATCGCAGCGATAGGTGCTTTTGCAACTCCCGCAACGAATGCAGACATTCCGATTAACACGTAAGCCTCTGGCTGAGAAACGATATCAGGTATTATTCCGTTGAAGAAGTAACCTAGGAACGCACCAATCATACTACCTATAACGATTGAAGGTGCGAAAACCCCACCACTACCACCACTACCTATTGTGAAAGATGTGGCAATTATCTTACCAAATACTACAAGCAGAATTGTGTAGAGGGATAACTCTCCATATATAGCTTGCTGAACAAATCCGTATCCCATTCCCAAAACCTGAGGTAGATGAAACCCGATGATTCCAGTTAATACTCCACCTATAAACGGTTTTACGAATGGAGTAATCTTCAACCTTCTGAAAAGGTTGTGCATTGTATAAAAAGATTTTATGTAGAGTAATCCGATTAATCCAGAAATCAAGCCGACTAATGCATATATCAGAAACTCGAATGGAGAGTGTATGTGAACCTCTGGAACTTTGAATATCGGAATCATTCCAAACTGCATACATCCAGAAACACAACTCAGTATTGATTCGAATACAACAAATGCAGTTATAGAGGACACAAAGGCTGGAACCATCGCTTCAACCTCGTAATCCCTTTTATAAAGGACTTCAATCCCGAAAATAGCTCCACCGAGTGGACTTCTAAAGATACTACCTATTCCTCCAGCCATTCCACATACGACTAAAATCCTCCTATCTCTGTCTGATAGCTTTAAAAGAGATGCCAGAGCTGAGCCAAATCCGGCACCTATTTGTATTATCGGCCCCTCTCTTCCAGCACTTCCACCACTCCCAATCGTAATCGATGAAGCAATCATTTTAACTATTGGAACCCTAGCCCTAATCACACCTCTCATCTTATGAAAAGCTCTGATAACGGCATCAGTTCCATGTCCTTCAGCTTCAGGGGCTAAGCCGTAAACGATCAAACCACTTAAAAGCCCTCCAATTGCTGGAATTATAAATAATGGCAGAATTCCGAAGTTGAAATCGAGGGGTATAACCTCTATTTCTCCGCCAGCGGAAGGGGGTTTGAAGTGATTTAATCCAAAGAAGAACTTCGTGCAAAGCTCTAATAACGTGTAAAATGCAAAAGCTCCGACTCCAGAGATGATACCAACGATTATAGATAGTAGTATTAAGTACTTTGGACTTAGTGGTGCCTTTTGATCCACAGATTTTTGTAAAATTTAGCTGTAGAAATAATTTATGATATCGTAGTCAATTCGATTAAATCTTCATACATCATGCATAACATTCACCTCAGAATTGGGCCAACATCTGGTAATCCCTGCCTTTGCCCAGTTCCTGCTAGTTTCTGTAATCTCTTTGGATTTAAGAGCAAATCCACTGCATTCCTTACGTGTTCTCTAACCCTATTTTCAGCGATTTTTAGTAGTTCCAATTCGTTTTCAGCCTCATCTTCGTGTACTGTAACATCTATCACATGCCTATTCGTCATGAGTTGAACTATTTGAAGTCCTATACTCAAAGCGAGATAGCTAAACAGATCTTTTTGAGTTTTACCAATCCATCCAAGTGTTATGACTAAATCACAACCCCTCTCCTCTATCAGTTTTTTTGCGGCAACTGGTATGTCTTTGATCCCCGGCACGGTATACCTCTCGTATGGAATAGAGGAAATACGCCTTAGCTCATCTATAGCAATTTTTCCCATGTTTACCCTTGCAAAAGTCGTATCGACTATACCTATCTTCATCTCATTGCAAACTTCTTAAGGTATAAAAATTTACGGTTTGTAAGGTCTATTTTTAAACCATTTTTTAAGAACAAAAGAATTTCAAGCTTTAGTTAATTAAAATTGATTGAGCTTTCCTAAGAATGGTAATTTTAATAAGAGAAGAGAAATTATAATTATTTACATTCTCTTTGTTGTGAATAATATTATATATAAACTAAAAATTTTTATAAAATTTTTAAAGTATAGAGTTTTTAATTCTGCGTTTTCAGCTGTTTCGGAAAAATTTACTGTCCTATGAAATTTTAGATCTATCTTCAGGAAAACGTTATATTAGTATACTGAGTTAGAAAATACAATGGATGACGAAGTGTTGAAGTTGTTTTTGAAAGTTCGAGAAAGGTTTGAAGAGATAAGAGATAAGGTTTCACTTCTGAAAGTCTATCCAGAACTACACATACATTCACCTGGAATAGCGTTGAGATTAGAAGAATTCGAAATGATACTTGGATTTAAGCCAGAATTCCTATACAAAAGTAAAGAAGAGGTTTACGGAATTTCTGTTATTTACACCGTTAACGATGACGTGACGATTGGGATTATTGCTCATGAATTCGCAGAACTCATAGCTAGGGAAAAGGGTATAGTTGATCATGTCGAAGTAGATAAGATATGCGTTGAAAAGGGATTTGGAAAGGAATTGCTGATTTCATTACAGAGTATTTTAGGTGGTAGAGTCGAAAGAGCATTCATAGATCAAGAGGATTTAATTAGAAGAGTAGATGCCTTAAAGAAGCTTATCCGATGAAGTTGTTGAAAGATGTCTTAAATATTTCGTAAAGGATGCAACAACTTTTAAAGTGAATCATATCCTAAAAATAAAATTTTTATCCTAAATTAGATTAATACCAACAAAGTTCTTAACGGATTGCCAAATTCAAAAAAATCTTTTTTCTCTCGATTGCCTTCTTTTTTACATCTTCTTCACTGTAACCCGAGGCTAGTATTGAAACAATTGGATCTCCCCTTTCATATATAGCTCCAGCCATTGGAACATCTGCAAAAAACGCATTTCCCGTTAATTCTCTCTTTATCACAGTTCTCTCATTTGCAAATAGTATAGCTCGAATTGCAAACCTCTTAATTTTTGGTTTTTCAACTCTTTTTCCCTCGCAACCCATTACATGTAACTTAAAGATGTTTACATCACAACTCCACTCGATACTATCTAAAGAACCCTGAAACCTTGGATTTATCTCTAAAACGTATGGTTTATCTGCTAAAACGAAGTCAACTCCAATAGAACCATGTAAATCGAAGAGTTCAACTGTTTCAACAGCTATCCTTTCGAGTTCTCTTCTGGTCTCTGAATCTATTGCAAAGGGAGTTATGTTTCCACTGTACCTAAACCCGTTTGCGTTCATCTCATTCCAGCCAGCTAAGATCAAATTGCACGAAATGGGTGTAATCTCTTTAGAAGAAGCTATTAGAGATACTGAACAGGGAATACCATCTATATATCTCTGTATTATAAAACCTTTAGATTTTTTACCGTTGTAAAACCGTATCTCCTCCCCACCTCCCCCAATTCTCGGCTTGAGAATAGCTTTAACGTTTTCATTCCCACTTAAAATCTCTGGATGTGGAATTCCAGCTCTTTCCAGTGTTTTATAGAATTTAAGTTTGTCAACGACTTTCTCACATTCCTTTGGATCGCAGCCAAGTACGTCTGCTTTAACTTTCAAGCATTCGTATCCCGAGCCCAATACGACTTTAGCATTTAATCTCTCGGCTAACTCGTCAACAAACCTCTTTAAGTCATCACAGATTTCATAAACTCTTTCGCAGTATAGAATTAAATCCGAATCTATGAACTTCGTTATGGCATATACTTCATATCCAGCCTTTTTTGCAGATTCTGCAACATTCCTAATGTTATTTCCGACTAAAAGCACCTTTTCAGACATTTCCTGATTACATCCTCTTCTTCACTTCGGTATATCTCGTTCATATCTCCATCGCCTAATATGTCTAAACCCCTAAACACAACAGCTGGTATTCCATCTGCACCTTCACCCATCATCAAATTTGCAAAAGCCGCTATTTCATCTGCAATGCATTCAACTGTTATCTCGAGTGTGTTACCGTACAGATCCCTTTCACCAATCCAATTTCTCATTGCTTTAATTCCAGCAATACCAATAGCAAAACCCACTACACCTCTCCTAAAGCATCTACCACTTGTATCTGTTATGATTACACCAACTCTCTTCCCAGTTAACTCTTCAATCCTTTTCTTAATCCTTTCAGCACTCATATCTGGATTGGATGGTGGCAGAATTACATATCCTTTTTCGATGTTAGACATATCTACTCCGGCGTTTACACATATATTCCCGTACTTCGCCTTAACGAGTAAAAACGGCTCATCTAGTAATACTTCTTCACACTCCTCTAAAACAGCTTGGACAAACTCAGCTGGCTTGTTTACCTTCTTTGCAATCTCCTTAGCCCTTTCAGATGGCTTATAATCGCTGAGCTTTTTTACCCTTCCTTCAGCTTTTGAAACGATTGTTGAACATATCGCGATTACATCTCCATCCCTGATTTCGACGGCTTTGACTATTAGCTCAGCTATATCATCGCCCTCTTTTATCAGTGGTAAACCCTTAACTGGTATTACCTCAACCATACTCTGAAAGAATTCTAAACAGTAAATCCATCAGCTCATCTCTACTCAGAATCTTTTGCCCTGCACCTTGAGCTAATTCTTTTCTTCCACCTCCACTTCCCTTAACCTCTCTGCCTATTTCCTTGATCATATCTCTCGCATCGTATTTAGCACCGCTAAACGTTACGATGTTAACTCTTCCCTCACTCCTAGCCATAAGACATCCAACAGCCCCTCTTTTGGCAAGAGCACTACCGATCTTTATCAACTCTTGCATATCTGCATCCAAGACGTCTGCGACGACTTTAATCGAATCGAACTCCTCAGCTTTTTCAAGTAACATCTCAGCCTTTATCTCCGCGATCTCTCCCTTAAGTCTCTCTATTTCCTTCTTTTGCTCTTTCCACTCTTCAAAGAATCTCTCAACTGTTTTTGGTAGCATAGCTGGCTCAACTCTCAGAATTCTACTCGATTCCTTTAAAATGTTCTCCATGCCCTCTATCGCCTCTAACGCCGCCTCTCCAGCGGCGAACTCGAATCTTATCACTCCATCTTGAATCGATTCAACCTTCAAAATCTTGATGAGTCCTATCTCTCCAGTAGAATCGCAGTGAGTTCCACCACATGCCTGAACGTCATCTCCAACTTGAACAATCCTTATATCCTTTCCCGGTGGGACTCCACCCTGATACAATCTAAAGCCATACCTCTGCTCAGCTTGAATCCTGTCCATCCAGAACCATCTTATCGGTTTATTCGCCAGTATCTCCTTATTTGCCAATCTCTCTATCTGAACTATTTCTTCATCGCTCGGTCTCTTATAATGGGTTATATCAAGTCTCGCTTTACTAAACTCCTTTCTCGCACCAGCCTGCCATACGTGCTTTCCAAGCGTTTCTCTAAGCACGTGGATTAATACGTGGGTTGCGGAGTGATGCCTCATATGCCTTAATCTCCTCTCTGCGTCGATTACACCTCTAACCCTACCACTTATCTCCTTAGCGTTCTCAACTCTATGCAAAACAACTCCATCTACTTCTATCACTTCATAAACCTTATACCTCTTACCGTTTGCAATTATATACCCCGTATCGTAGTCCTGACCTCCACTCTCTGGATAAAACGCAGTTTTATCGAGGATTACGTAATCTCCCTCAACTCCTATAACGTTCGCTTCGAACTCGAAAACCTTCGGTTTGTCGTAGTATATCTTTTCGGTCTTCGGATACTCCTTAGACAGTTCAAATCTCTTAACCCTTCTCCTCTCTGCTTTTGAATGCCTTGCCGCCAATTCCGCATAGAAATCTTTTGGCATCTCTACTTCAACGTTCTTCTCCTTGGCAATCTTTTCGACGTATTCAGCTGGAATTCCATGTGAGTCGTACAACTCTATTAAGTCTTCCTTGCTGATCTTCCTCTTCCTCTTAATCAGTCTTTCAACAAGCCTTAAACCCCTTGAAATCGTTGTAGTGTATCTCTTCTTCTCTATTTCAAGAATCTCCTGAATAGTCTCCATTGGAACTTCGAATTCAAAGCCGAGTATTTCTTTGTGCATCGCAACGATATCGAAGATATCTAACCTCAATTCAAGCTCTTCTGCAAGTCTTAGACTACGACGGATCATAAGCCTTGCCAAATACCCAGCTCCAGCGTTAGATGGAACCAATCCATCTCCAAGCATGAATAGAATAGCTCTTGTGTGATCTGCTAACGCGTAAACCCTTTCAAGCGGCTCAACGATTTTTTCTAGTTCTTCTAAGTCCATTCCAATCTTTTTCGCAACTCTCAGTCTGAGTTCCTTGAGTTTCTCTCCTCTCAGCTCACCCATTATCCCAGCGAGCTTAGAGCTTTCAGCTATTGCATTTGCAACTCTCTCGTCATCTCTTGAAAAACCTACATTGCTGTTCTCTATAATCGCGTCTACCACTTCAGGAAAAACTGCATCATAAACAGTTGGTGTTCCTTTGCTCGCCCATACAAACCTCTCCAAGCCATATCCAGTGTCAACTATGTAGTTGTCCATCTTTCTATACCTTTCTCCCTTGATTACGATGTTCCCTTCTGGATGTACTTCGAGGTTCATGAAGACGAGAGTTGCAAGCTCTATTCCACCCACTATAGCCTCTAAGCAAGGGCCAGCATTACCACCACCAGCCCAAGGCTCTTCTTTGTATACGATATCCTCGTTTTTAACTCCCAATTCGTTTAGAAGTTCTGTACAGTATGCAACTGTTTCGTTTTTCCAGTAAACCTCCTTGTCGGGATAATTGAATGCATGATGAGCCATCATCTCAAAAAGCGTTAAATGCCTTCCAGTTCTTCCAACTGAATCGAGATCATCCAATCTTATGCATGGCTGTGAGATTGTGAGCGGATTTGCTGGAGGTGGTGCTACACCTGAGGTAACGAACGGCTGAAAATCGGCAATGGATGCAATCGTTAAGTATATATCATCTCTCCACCTCGCAACTACTGGATATCTCTCTATCCTTTTATGCCCTCTCTTCTCAAAGAAACTCAGATAGTACTCTCGCATTTCTGCCAAATCCATTTTCTTCTTGAACACTGGATTTCCTATGAAGGTATAACTCCCACAAGGTGGATCTCCACAGATCTCTCTGCTCTCATCTACAGTCCAAAAGTATTTACCACATCTTGGACACTTCTTTCTAATAAATCCGTTTTCTTGGAGGAAAGTTATGTCTAAGTACTCCTCTTCGAGGCTCATCTCTTAATAGTTTGTTGG
>CAYWXE010000031.1:0-13420 GCA_964462505.1 uncultured archaeon
CAATTTGCGGACTCTCGATCCCGTGACCCGGGTTCAAATCCCGGCCGGAGCACTACTTTCAATCTATTATTCTTACATTTCGGTGAAATTCTATTTAGTTGTTTAAAATTTTTAATAATCTTTATATTTCTAATTCTTAAATTTTTCCAATAGTTCACTAGGATTCGTAGTTTAGCTGATTTCCTAAGCCTATACAAATTCTCTTTGCAATTGCTAAATGTGAGGATTATTCCTAATTAATAAGCTGACTCAGAAGCGGAACACTTCATCATAAATCAGAGCGTTAGCCCTTCATCATCGTCTTGTAATTTGATAGCGTAATTGATTATAATTAATTTACTCATCATATTGTGATTAGTTTTACAATTGCAAATTTACAAAGTCGGAAAATAAATATATAATAATAAAAATTATGAAAAATTAAATTCGAGAATTTTTAATTCGCTAAACAGATCTTGGAATCCCTTATACTAATCAGAGGCGTTAGATGTGCAATTGTTTTCTCATCCCTTAAAACCTTTAATAGCGTTTTTTCGTGATATCTTAAAGCCTTTCTAATTGGATTCGGTAAATCGTTTAAACAATCTCCAAACAGATATTTGTTAAAGATTTTCTTGATCTCATCGAATTCTATTTCTTTAACCCTTATCAACTCCTTGTAAACCTCCCTTAACGTGGGTCTAATATCTGCATCTATGTAATGCATTCCACAGCAGTTGGCAGTCTCTAAATCGAAGTAACCCTCCTTGCACAACCCGAAGTCGATATTATACTTATCACATGCGTATTTAAGTTCTCTAATAATCTCTGAGCAATCAACTTTTACCAGATCACCTTCAAACGAGTAATTCGTCCATTTATCCCAGTAAGCTCTATAAGCGTCGATTTCACTCCTTTCCACTCTTAATGGTTCAACCGTTATCTGATCTATCCCAAAATCCTTAACGAATTCTACGAACTCCTCAGCATTTGAAAACGAGAGATTTGGAATTAGCGGTTGAAGTCTTAAAACCCTTGGAGCATCTAATTCACTTAGTGCTTCTAACCTCTTTATAGGCTCGGGGGCGTTTGGCTCGAGTTCAGTTTTTTTAAGAGTAGAAATCGAAACTTGAACAACTATTAAATCGTCTTTAGCCATAGAATTTATAACTCCTCTCCACGGATCTCTTGCAATTCTATCGGATTTCGTTGAGAGTATTATCGGAATTCCATAATCCCTCGCTACGTTCAAGAGCTTAAGTGAAATCTTAAATCTCTCCTCTACATCTTGAAACGGTTCACATAGTGTTGCAAGTCTGAATGGAATTCTCACATCTAATTTCTTTGCAACTTTGGCAAAGATACCGATAACTTGGAATCTTGGCTTCAGTTTACCAGTTCTATACCACCTAGCGTAGCAATATCTACATGCATATGAGCAATTCGTATACGGTTCAAGTTTGAGTACTGAATAGCAAAGTGAACTAATTATCTTACTCGGATTTATTGCAAGTTCCACATAGATTAAAAAAGACTAAGGTTAAATACGTTGTCGATTATTCGTATCATGGAGTGCTTTGAATGTATTGAAAAAGTTATAAAGGAGAGGAGGAGTCATAGGCTTTATCTAGATAAGCCCGTTGAGAGGGAGAAACTGGAAAAGATTTTGGAGCTTGCGATGTGGGCTCCATCAGCTATGAACAGACAGCAGTGGTTTTTTGTAGTTGTAGGTGGAAAAAAGTTAAAAGAACTCATAAATATAATAGAGAAGTCCTACGAACATATACTCCCAAGGCTGAAGAGGTTTTTTGCAGATAAACCGAAAGTCATAGACTTTACAAAGCAGTTTTTTAGGAGTTTAGGCAACGCTCCAGTTGCAATATTCTGTTATTACACTCCAACTGGTGACGACTTCAGTGACACTCAAAGTGTCGCAGCAGCTATTCAAAACATGCTTTTAGCAGCTCATGCATTGGGTTTAGGAACTTGCTGGATGACGGGGCCAGTTCACATGGAAAAGGAGATAAACGAAGCACTTGGAATTAAGGATAAAAAGCTTGTTGCAGTTGTAACAGTCGGATATTCCGCTAAACAACCACCAGTTCCTCCCAGAAGGGATTGCGATAAAAAAGTCGTTTGGATGCTGGATTGAATCGAAACATATTTATTTGATTTTATGTCAAATTAATTTTATGATGACGACGATTTGGATTGTGAGTTTAGAGGTTTTGAGAAAGCTTTGCCCATGCGAATTGAATGAATTTGAAAATTAATATTTATATATATAAATTTATCATTTTTATATTTTTTAAGTGATGACATAATTTTAAATATTTAGATCACGGAACGATGTCATTTATAACATATAATGGAATTATCACAGCTCATCTAAATGCCCTCATAGCATCAGTTAGACCTAAAGACAGTAAGTGTTCTTTTAAAGCCTTCTTCAAGTTTTGAACTTCTCCTTTTTTAGCACATACGGGAAATATCACATGCTTCCACTTCGTCCAAGGTGGACTCATTCCAAGTTTCTCAACTATTTTGTCTAAAATCCTCAAATCCTCAACTTTATCCATTTTATTTGCGGCAACGAAAACTCTAAACCCAAACTCGTTTAGAAATTCAAACATCTCGATTTCAACTGGGATATATCCTCTAATTTCCCATCTCTCAGCTATTTCTAAAAAGGATTTTGCATCTATCACTTCAACTGCACAGACTATTCTATCCGCGTTGTTCTCTATGTAGTGTACAATAAAATCTTTAACTCTTTCGTTAAAATCTCTGTTGACACCTCTTATATAACCAAATCCCGGCAAATCTGTAAATAGAACTCTCCCAACTTTAAAGGTATTCGGTTTAATAGTAGTTCCGGGTTTCTTACCCTTCCTAACCTTAAACTTAAAGAGGGCTGAAAAAAGAGTTGATTTCCCGACGTTTGATCTACCAGCAAAGATCACTTCTTTAAGGCCAGAGTCCATAGTATGCGTTTAGCAAGACTATCAGAACTCCACTCAGAACTCCAGTTATTAAGACTGTCTTTGGACTAATTCTGATCTGTGTTCTCTCCTCTTCAAAGTACCTCATTATACCAGCAGATGACATCAATGGAGGGGTTCTAATCCTCCTCTGCCTAGCCATAGCATTTATTTTACTGAGAATTATTTAACAATTACCGTGTACAGGGGAATACTGATAGACGAAAATGGAATTCATCACGGCTATTTGATAGAAGAGGAGTGCAGATTTGAAGAGAGTAGAATTGAATACGATGATTACATAATAACTCCAACGTTCTTCAACGCACATACGCATCTCGCAGATTCAATTGCTAAAGAAGCTCCATTCAAACCGTTAAGAGAGTTGGTAACGCCACCAGATGGCTACAAGTTTAAAATCCTTAGGAGTTATAGTATAGAAGATTTGAGAGCAGCTGTTAAAGCAGAAGTTAAAACTGCAAGAAAAGCTGGTACTCTTTACTTTTTAGACTTTAGAGAAGGTGGATTGGAGGGTTTAAAAGTTGTAGATGGTATAAATGGTATAATTCCACTAGCAAGACCCCTTAGCGTTGATGAAGCCGAAATCGTCAAGTCTTTCGGATTTGGAATGAGCAGTGTTAGAGATCACGATTTAGAATTCTTAGAAGAACTTAGAAAAATCGCTAAAAAGAGGAATTTGATATTTGCAATTCATGCGGGGGAAAAGGATTGTGGGGATGTGGATGAAGCCTTAGCCTTAGAACCGGATTTAGTTATTCACATGAACAGTTGTGAACAGAAGCTTAGGAATTTTATCGACCTAAATATCCCAATAGTTTCGTGTATTAGATCAAACTCCTTCTTCGGTTTACTGAACCCAAGTGTTTACAGGGTTTTAAGCGAATACGATCTATGGCTTATTGGAACTGATAACGCAATGATTGCTAACCCTTCTGTATTAGATGAACTTCACTTCGCAGCTTATATCGTCAAAAACGATTTTAAGTTGTTTGAAGCGGCTATAAGGGGTAATGAATTATTCGGATTTGAGAGGGGATACGTTGTTTTCAACAGGGATTACAACTTCAAGAACTCAAGGGATTTAATTGCAACTCTGGTTAGGAGGGCAAATCACTTGGATATAGAGAAGGTCGTATATCCATGATAGAACTACTACTTCCACTGATATCTTTTACAATTGCCTTCTTCTCTTCACTAGCTGGACTATCTGGAGCTTTTCTGCTCATACCGTTTCAAGTGAGCGTTTTAGGTCTTGTAGATCCAACTGTTAACGCTACTAATTTCCTCTACAATGTCATAGCGATTCCGAGCGGTGTGTATAGGTACGCGAAGGAGAGGAGGTTTTTATGGATATTGGCTATATCAATGATATCTGGAGTAATCCCTGGAATTTTTGTTGGTTCATTGATAAGGACAACTGTTTTACTCGAAGCTGAGAAGTTTAAGATCTTTGTTGGTTTAGTTCTCCTATACTTGGGCATTAGAACGTTTTACACGGTTTTGAGAAGGGATAAAATCAATGAAAAGTTTAAGGAGTTTGGAGTTTTGAAAGCTGAATTGAAAATGCACAAAAAGGGAGTAGGTCTTACAGAATTCGAATTCTGGGGGGAGATATATAAATTCTCTCCAATTAAGGTTTGCTTAGTAGCACTGTTGATTGGAATTATAGGAGGTATATATGGGGTCGGTGGAGGAGTGCTCTTAACGCCTATTGTAGTCACACTTTTTAGATTACCATTGTACACAATTGCTGGAGCTTCTCTTTTTGGAACTTTCATAGCATCCATTGCAGGGGTTTTGAACTACACAGCCTTAGGATATCCACCAAATTTAAGGATCGGAATTCTATTGGGAATTGGAGGATTCTTTGGTGTTTACAATGGTGCAAGAATTCAGAAGTACGTTCCAGAAAGGATTATAAGAACAATCTTAAGTCTATTGATTTTAGCATTAGCGTTTAGATATCTTTCAGTTTTGGTTTAAAATTTAAACCAAAACTTTAATAAATGTTTAAATTAAGAATGGAATATGAAAATCTTGGAGATTTTGCCATGCATAGCAGATCCAAAAAAGATAAGAGTTATAGGAAAGATAGATTTTGAGAGGTTAAATGAAGTTATGCCATATCTTGCTCAATTGATTCCAAATGCATCTTATAACGAGAAAAACGGCTGGATCAGCTTTAAAAAGGGATATAGGATAATAACAATTCACAGAGATGGGTATGTGGCGATGACACAGATAAGAGATGAAAGTGAAGCTTTGGAAATCCTAAAGGAAATAGAAGACAAAGCTAAAGAGGCTTGGGAGAAAAGGGATAAAATAGATCTGACTAAACAGACTAAAAGAGTTGTTTTAACTCCACTCGATGTTTACAACTACTTGCCAAAAACCAACTGCAAAATCTGTGGTGAACAGACGTGTATGGCATTTGCTGTGAAACTCCTAAACGGTGAAAGGAATTTAAAGGATTGTAAGCCCTTGTTTACTGAGAAAGATTACACTAACAAAAGGGAAATACTTACAAATATGCTAATAGTCGCTGGATACGATATCTAAAAAATTAGATTATAACCATGATATATAAACTTTAGCGAGACGTAGAGGAAGACGAAGCCAAATATAGCTTTTATCGCCCATGGTGGAATTACTTTGGTTAATCTTGCTCCGATCTGTGCCCCTATAATTGTGCCAATACCAAGGCATATCGCGGCTATGATATCAACAACTCCCTGGTAGAGTTTAAACACACTGCTAACAACAGCCATGCTTATGAATGAAGCCAATGAAGTTCCAACTGCAATCTTTACTGGAGAGCTGAGCAAGTATATGAAAGATGGAACTAATGCATAACCACCGCCAAGACCGACGATTCCAGTGATAATTCCAATGAAGAATCCTATTATTCCCTTTGCCATTCCTGAACCGGGCACATTATTACCGGGTTTTTCTGGCATTTTCCTCTTTATTATCCCTTCATAGATCATTCTAATTGAGACGTAGAGAAATGCGAAGCCAAGGATGAGGTTTAGAAGCCATATCTCATTTGAGATGTAAAAGAAAGTTATTGAGCCTACAACAGCTCCTATTGCACCACATATCGCTACAACCTTTGCAGTGGAGTAATCTACGTTTTTCAGTCTTATATGTCCTATCGCCCCCGAGCTTGCAGTTAAGATTACAGCTGTAATCGTTGTTCCAATTGCTACTGGAAGCGGATATTTGAAAATGAATGCTAAAGCTGGGAGCATTATTACACATCCACCTATACCAAGTAATCCACCAAGAGTTCCAGCGATTAAGCCAGTTATTAAGAGAAGGGTAGCAACGATCACATCTGTCATCCCGATGCCTCCTCAACAAGCCATTTCAGGCCATCTGTTGCGGTTGCAAAGATCGTTGAGGCTAAGGCAAATCTTGCAGTAAGTATTGCTTCACCAATTTCTCTCTCCGTTACACCTCTCCTCTTTGCAATTTTTATGAAAACTTCTGTGCACATCTTGCTTCCAACCGCTGCAGCAACTGCAATCATTATCAGATGCTTATATTTTTCTGGTATCTCCGGCAGCTGCATAACGAATTTTCTTTCTTCCATCTGCCTTTTAATCCACTCTGGAATTATTTTTGCCATCAAAATTTGTGGTAGCGGTTTCTCCCCAATCATTTCCTCCATTTTTTTAAGATTTTCCTCAACTTCCATAGTTTAGTTTAGAAATTAAAGTTATTTAAAGTTTTTGATTTAAAATTTAAACTAAAAATTAAAAAACGGGAAGTATTTACTCAATTGAAAATTCGAATTTGCAGTAATTACTTTCGGGCTGTTTTTCAAGTCTTTTAACAGATATCTTATCATTTAATGTCTTTGCAAAAGCTGTTATAAACTCCAGACATCCCTCTTCACACCACTTTGGATAAATCCTATACACAGGGCATTTACTTCGCGTAATCAAAGTTTTCCCGAGTTCTGAGCTGTATTCAAATTTTGTGGAGTATTTCTCTGGTAGAATTCTTTCAACCTCTTTAAAGAACTCCTTTAAAAGCTCATCCAATCCCGCTAAATCTCCTCTAAAATCCTTAACTCTCATAACACCTCTAGCAACGAATTTACCCAACTCTTCACCTAAGACTCTAAGCATCTGTCTTCACCTCCACTAAATGCTCTTTTAATGATTTCAAATACTACTCCAATTCTACCCCTCCTTATCTCCCTCCAAATAAATTTTGGTCTTAAATAAAACCTTAAATAACAGTATCTCAAGAACTTTGCAATCTCTTTGGGGCTTAAGAAGTAGTTCTTTAACACCGGCTTACCAGCAGTATAGTAATCGTAGTTTTCAGTGAGTAGCAATCCGTTTCTCTTAGCTTCGTCGTATATCTCCGTTCCGGGATAGGGAGTAAGTATCGAAAATTGAGCGTAATCCGGATCGAGTTTTATAGCGAATTTCAAAGTCTTTTTCATATCTTCTAGGCTTTCAATTGGTGCACCGATTATAAAGGAGCAAATAGTCTGAATTCCAACTCTTTTTGTTAAATCGACAACCCTCTTAACATCATCGAGATTTATTCTCTTCTTGTAATACTTTAAAACGCTTTCACATGCCGATTCAACGCCGTAGTATATAGCTGTACATCCGGCTTTTTTCATCTCTTTTAAGAGCTCGTAGTCAACTGTATCAACTCTTGACGAGCAACTCCACTCCACTTCTATCCCTCTACTCCTTAGCTCTCTGCAGATCTCCAAGACCCTCCTCTTACTAAGTGTAAACGTGTCATCACCAAATGCTATGTGCTTTGCACCAAAATCGTCAACAAGCCATTGGATTTCATCGACTACGTTTTCTGCACTCCTCGCCCTAAATCTCTTTCCCATGAAAAGAGATGAAGAGCAGTACCTACAGGAATATGGACATCCCCTTGAAGTAATCATTGGGAAGTGCTCAAGTTTATGTCCTAAAACAGTATACTTTTCAAGTGGCATTAAATCAAAAGCCGGAAAGGGAAGTGAGTCCAAATCCTCTATGAATTCTCGCCTTTTATTCTCAACGATTTTATCTCCTTCTCTATAGATTATGCCTCTAACACCTCTAAGACTTCTGCCAGCTTCAACTCTCTCAGCGACTTCCACTATAGTCTGTTCACCTTCTCCGATACACACCGCATCAACGAAATCGTTTTTTATTGCGTCGTATGGCTTAAACGTTACGTGAACTCCTCCTAAAATCACAAAGACATTTGGAAGTCTTTTCTTTATCTCTTTTGCATATTTTAGTGCTGTGCTAAACGTTGGAGTTGTAGAACTTATCCCTACGATTATCGAGTCTTTTATCTTTTTTATAAGCTCGTTTAGACTAAGCCTCTCCACGAGGTTGTCTATCACCTTAACCTTAAATCCCCTTTCCCTTAAAACGGATGCCAAGTATCCTAAACCGAGCGGAGGGCTTGAAATTCCAAGTCTGTTAACGACTTCTACATTCGCATTTGGATTAACCAAAGAGATCATAAAATACACCTCTACTTGAGATAGGAATCTTTAATCGTGAAATGTGAACATTCGTTAAATCCGTATCGGTGAACATGTACACACACCTTTGTGTAACAGTCGTTTATTAAAATTGTCTAACTTAAACACAACTTAAATCTATTGTTTAAAGAATAAACAAATTAAGTGAATTTAGTTTATAAGATACGATGAGTTTTGAATGATAATGGTAAACCTTTAAAGTTTTAAATTGTAAAGCATTGCAATAAATCAAGAGGAAATACTTTCTCAATTAAAGGGTTTAAGGGTATTGGTTATCTACGACAACTTCTACACCCTCGGGAGTCTCTGCTTTTACGTAGCTCTCTATTACTTAGTTGAAGGGGGTAATATATACGTAGTCGTGTTCTCAGAGAACGTATACAGAAATGCCAAAAGGGTATACGAATACGCTTTAAAAAACTACCCAATGATTTTAAAGTTTATTAGCAGGATAGGAGTTGTAAAGATCGGAGTAAAGGATGAGAACTCCTTTGGAGGGTACTGCAAGTTTATACATCAATACTGCGATTGGATAGACAAACTCGTTGAAGTGTTAAACCAAACAGATGGCAATGATATCATTTCTTTTTTCGGACTATCCCCATGCACACCGATTTACAAGGAAAAGGTGCCTGAATACTTCTTGAGGATTTATAACTCGATTCCAGAGGGTGTAACCGTTTTCTGCCCGTATTACAAAAAAACATACGACCTATATCCAAGTGATTTTGTAGATCTATTACACGATGTTGTTTTTTATATAAGGAAGAATAATGCGTTGTTTTGAAAAAGATGTTTACACACTTGAAGTTTTGCAAGGCTCAGTTGGAGTTTTAAAGCCGATGTCTATAAACTTCAGGATTGAAAGAAATTTCAAATTAGAGAGAATTTAAATAATTCTTCTCGATTTCAAGTCCTAAGCTTAGAAGTGTGTTCTCGTCGAAGTGTTTTCCTATTAGTTGAATTCCAACTGGTAATCCCTTAACGAATCCAACTGGAACATTTAATGCTGGAACTCCGGCGAGGTTTATCGGCACAGTGTTCACATCCATTTTATACATAGTAAGGGGATCAGCCAACTCTCCGATTTTAAACGGGAGAGCTGGCATAGTCGGTGAAATCAATACGTCAAACTTCTCAAAAGATCTTTTGAAATCCTCTAAAACCATTGTCCTAACTCTTAAAGCTTTTAAATAGTATTTCCCGTAGTATCCAGCGGATAGAGCATAACTCCCAAGCATAATCCTCCTCTTGACTTCAGTTCCAAAACCCTCAGCTCTAACCCTTGAGAAGTACTTAGTCCAAGTTGTAAGGTTCTCTAAGGCGTAACCATATCTAACTCCATCATACCTTGCGAGGTTTGAGGATGCCTCACTCATCGCTATGACGTAGTAAGCGGCTAATGCATACCTCAATGAAGGTAAGCTAACCTCAGAAACCTCATGTCTCCTCTTCAAAAACTCTAAAACCTCGTTGAATCTCTGCATAACATCCTCATTAGCACTCATCTCTTTGACAACTCCAATCTTAAGCCTTCTAAACTTCGGACTAAACTTAAACTCCACACCTGCATTTGTCGAATCTCTTAAATCCTTTCCAGCTATAACTTCGAGTAGTAAAGCCAAATCTTCAATACAAGAAGCCATTGGCCCTATTTGCTCTAGAGAATTTGCGTATGGGATTAAACCGTATCTCGAAACTAAGCCGTAAGTAGGTTTCAACCCAAAAACCCCACAGAAGCTTGCAGGGCATCTAATGCTACCACCTGTATCACTTCCCAAAGCTAAAACTGTTTCATCCGCTGCTATAGCCGCAGCACTTCCACCACTACTACCCCCAGCAACTCTGTTTAAATCGTATGGATTTCTCACAACTCCAAAGTAAGAAGTTTCAGTAGTAGTTCCCATAGCAAACTCATCCATATTCGTCTTTCCAATTATTATAGCTCCCTCTTGCTTTAACCTCTCGATTACATGTGCATCAAAAACGGGGATGTAGTTGTAAAGCATTTTAGATGCACAAGTGGTTCTTATACCCTTTGTGGTTATGTTGTCTTTAATTGCCACTGGAATTCCGGCGAGTTTTCCCTTAAGCTTACCCCTATCGTATTCTTCAGCTTTTTTTAGTGCTAATTCCTTGCAAACGGTTATGTATGCGTTTATCTTGCTTTTCTCGATTTTCTCTATCAGCTCTGCTACTGCATCGTAACAGCCCGATTCCTCAACTCTTGTAATCCACTCCTTAATCGAGATCATGCTCAACCCTCAAATATCCTAGGCCCTTTGAAATAACCATCCTCTACATGTTTTGCGTTCAGTAAAGCCTCCTCTTGGCTGAGACATTCCTTAGGTATATCATCTCTGAAGACATTTTTTAAGGGTAAAACCTGAAAGGTCGGCTCTATTTCCTCACTGACTTCATCTAAGATGTTAAAGTATTCCAGTATCTTCTCAAATTCAACTCTAAACCTTTCAGCCTCTTCCTCAGTTATTTCAATTTTTGCGAGATTTGCAACGTGATATACGTCCTCAATCGATACCATATCTTATAGCCTAATCCTAAGTGATAATAAGTTTTGGCATATTTGAAAAATCGATGATAATCGTAGTCGGTGGAGGCCCAGCCGGATCGCTTTCGGCTATAAACTTAGGTAAGAAATACGATGTGTTACTCGTTGAGGAACATCAAACACCCGGATTCCCTTTAAGATGTGCTGGACTGATAAGTGAGAGATGCTTCAAAGCCTACAGACGTTATTGCAATGTAAAAAAGGCTTTAGAAAACGAGATAAAGGGTGCATTCATGTTTTCACCGAGTGGAGATTTCTTAGAGGTTAGGAGTAATGCATACGTTTTAGATAGAAGACTGCTCGACTTGATGTTATTTGAAAAAGCTTCAGAATTCGCAAAAACTCTCGTAAAGGTTAAAGTTAGGTTTAAGGGAAGAGATGTTGTGTTAGGTGATAAAATATTCAAACCCGATTACTTAATCGGTGCAGATGGCGTCTACTCTATAACTGCTAAGAGCTTTGGATTTAATAGACCTGAGTTGTTCCTTACAGCTCAAATGGAAGTGAAGTTTGAGGCATTAGATGAGAGATTCGTTGAAGTTTACTTTGGAAAGCTTTACAGCAAAGGATTCTTTGCATATGCAATTCCAATCGGTGATACGGCAAAGATAGGTGTTGTGAGCAGAGATAACCCAATGAAATACTTGAAAAATCTTATAGAGAAGCATCCATCCGTCTCTAAGAGGGTTAGAGGTTGCACGATTGAATTAAACTTTGGAGCGATACCAATTGGTTTAATAGATTTCGTTAGGGGTAATGTGGCATTGATAGGGGATTCCGCTGGAATGGTGAAGCCTTACACTGGAGGAGGGTTATACTACTTGCTTATAGCTTCTGAGAAATTGAGTGAGAACTTTCCAAATTTGAATGCCTATAAATCGAGTTACTTAAAGGAATTGGGAAAAGAATACAAATATGGGATGAAAATACTGAGACTTTACTCGGTTCTTAGCGATGACGATTACGACTTACTTATAAAAAACTTTAGAGATTTCGATTACTCCGGGTTTGATATGGATAGACCATCTACTTTTTTAGGAGCTTTGAAGAGATTTCCAGCTAAACTACTGTTGAAGGTATTAAAGGCTTTGTTTTTGTTCTGAACAAGTTGATTAGTAATAGAATATAAATTTTTACATATTAAAATTTTAATATTTTAAGATAAATAATTATTATAAATAAATTATATTAATTAATTTATTTTATTGTAATTAGATAATTACATATCAAATATAAATCTTATAATAATTTATGTCTATAATCTATAAAGTAATAACTACAAAATGCTTTAAACACAGACATCTATCTATAAAGTATGGCTATAACTGATAAAATCAAGCCGCTAACACCAAAACAGGGTGAGATATTAGACGCTCTAACAAGTGACGACTACGATATAGTTGGAATATTTGGGCCAACTGGAACTGGAAAGTCTCTATTCAGCTTAGCCTACGGAATAGATGCTGTAATAGAAAAAGAATACAAGAGATTCTTAGTTGTAAAACCAATAGTAGACGTTGTAACTGGGGAGGAGCTAACGCTTGCAAAAGCTGGAAAGGAATTCATAGAACTTGGAAAAGCATATCTAAGAGATGTCATAGGGGAATTCATCGATTGGAATGAAATAGAGAAATTAATGGAGGATGGAAAGCTTGTACTTGTAGATTCCCACTACCTCAAGGGGAGAACGTTTGATGATGCGGTTATATTTCTGGATGAGGTTCAATCGTTAAAGCCAGAAAGCGTTATAGAGGTTTTAGTGAGAGTTGGTAGGAACAGTAGACTAATAGTTGCCGGAGATCCAGTATTTCAATCTCTCAGTGCAGTTGAGAATGATCCAGCTTCACTCATAAGAGAAGTCTTGTTGAGTGAAGAGAATGCAAAGGTAATAGATCTTGGCATTAAAGACATCGTGAGAGAAGGTGCGAAAAGGGGATTGAGGTTATTGATTGAGTACAGAATGCGATCTCGAGAATTGAGTGATGAAGAAAGAAACATAGTGGAATCTGCAAGAATACATTCGCCTGATGCAGATGTAATCACAGCTGTAGAGTTCAGTAAGGAAAAAGAAGAGTTCGAAATAAGTTCTGAGCACGTTCCTGACGCTTTGATAGTAGTTAAACAGGGGCATTTCGGAAGATTAGTTGGTAAAGGAGGAGAAAGGATAAACGCAATAGAAGAAGACACTAGCAAGAGTATTAGAGGTGTTGAGCTCAGTTTGGACTTTAAAGAGCTTATAAGAGCAGTACATCCAGTTCCATGGATTTGGAGGTATATAGAAGATATAGACTTCGCTGGCCCAACTTTAGCAGTTCAAGTTGACAGCGATGTATTTGGAGCTTTTGTAGG
>CAYWXE010000031.1:13520-17916 GCA_964462505.1 uncultured archaeon
AATATTTATGAGGTATGGATGTCTGTTAATAATCGTAAAGCGATATTTTGTAATTAACAAGAATATTACAGGAACTATGCTGAAATCGAGTGGTATTATTAGAAATATCCCCTTTTTTCATATGAATCAGGTTTTCCACTTATACCAAAATGAGTCGGAATAATATTTGGTAGTGTTAAATACGCATAAATTCCAATAATCCAAATTCCTATAAGTCCAAGAATTAATAATACAGCTAAAATTCTGCCTTTAACGCTTAAAGGCTGAGGTTTAATCATTTCATGAGTTTAGCTAAAACGTATCTCTTTTTCTCAATAGCCCTTTTTACGGCTTCATCAACTTTTCTACACATATCCTCAA
The DNA here is from genome assembly GCA_964462505.1 of uncultured archaeon. Taxonomy (GTDB): domain Archaea; phylum Halobacteriota; class Archaeoglobi; order Archaeoglobales; family Archaeoglobaceae; genus CAYWXE01. The sequence goes on from CAYWXE010000031.1 coordinate 13,881, forward strand.
AATTCTCTGGCATTTCTTCGCCAACGACTTTTTTTATTGGTGTGTATGCAGATTCTCTAAACCTTGGCTCTATAGGTTTTTTGCTGTTGTCTTCTATCAGATATGCCCCTCTTCCCTTTTCAACCCAACCAACTTCTTCTATTCTTACACCAGCATCTCTGACTACTTTTTTAACCTCTTCAGCAGTGTCAGCATCACATACAACCATCAGCGAATCTATCGAAACGCCCATGAAGTCTATTTTTAGCTCATCAAGCATTTTTAGAACTCTTTTGTTAACACATCTTCTGAGTTTCTCGTAATCGAATACTAAAGCTTTGTTAGAAACTCTTGAAATCTCCTCTGCATCCCCTCTTATCCCGCCATTCGTCACATCGCTCATCGAATGAATTCTCCTAACCAATCCAGCTGAGAAGATCGCTCTTACTGCTTTTATGAAATCCAAATTTATTGTTTCCTCAACGACTTCATGCCTTCCGTAATATATCGCAGTTGTTGCAATCGTTCCACCTCCAGCCCCTTCCGTAAGAAGAATTACATCTCCTTCTTTAACGTTCTTCCTCGGAGTTATATACCTTGAAACCCCTACACAACCAACGCATCCAGTCATCCTCTCTCCTATAACCATATCTCCTCCAATCCTTAGAGTGCTACCACTGATAAGTGGTACTCCTACTGCATCACAGACAGTAGTAATTCCCGCTATGTGATCGAATATCTTTCCAACATCGCCATCGTCCGCTATATGAATATCTGAAAATACAGCTATGGGTTCAGCTCCCATTACGTAGACGTCTCTCATCGCAGCTCTCGTAACGTGAAATCCAGCTATAAATGGAAACTCACTTAAACGCGAGTGTATTCCATCTACAGCCACAGATATGTAGAAATCTCCAAATCTAACAACACCAGCATCATCCAAATCCTTCGATGAAATTACAGCTGAAGTCTCTATCAGTTCCGCAATTTTTGAGTGAACGTAGAAGTCTCCTTTACCCCTTGAACCTACTCCGAATTCACCCATTTTTACTCCAGTTTTATAATAATCAAGCAAGAAATTTGTTTTAGAATATGCGTTTTTTACCTCTGTTATCACTGCATCTGCCCATTTTTCAGCTTTTTCTCTATTAAAATCCTTTATCTCTATTATTCTCTCAATTAATTTTTCTTTTACAGTTCTCTCATTAAAGGTTTTTAGAAGTTTTCTCGCATATCCCTCTAAATCCATGGTATTTATTAAGCTTCACTTACTAAAACTATTCCCACTACAATCATAACAGTGCCAATTATCAATTTCAAACTGACACTCTCACCTAAAAACAGAACGGAAAACAGAGCTGTAAACATCGGATATATCGCAGTCAATGGCACAGTTCTGCTCGCTCCTAAAATCCTTAAAGCTGAATAGTAAAAGACCATTGCAATCGCTCCTGCAATCACACCAGCTATTAATAGTATTACAATTCTCCTCAAATCGAATCCAGTGAAATCCATCTGGTCCATCAATACTGAAACTGCTGTAATAGCTACCACAGCCCCTATCAGCCTTATCACCGTTGCTGTGTAAATCGAGACTCCGTTAGATAGAGCTATTTTATCGAGAATGGGTGCAACTCCCCATAACAACGCCGCTACTATAGCAAGTAATTCGCCCCTCATCTCCCTAGGGATTTTGCAGAAGATTTCAAATTTTCGTTTAAATATCGTTTTTTCAAAGCACAACAGCAAAGTTTAAATCTGAAAAGTTGAGCGAGCTTTTATGGCAGTGAAGTTGATAAGATGTCCATCGTGTGGAGAAGAAATAGAGTTAACGGATTTATACGAGGGTATGGAGATATCTTGTAAACTTTGTAACTGTATCATGGTTTATCAAAACGGTAAGATACTGCTACTCGATACAAACGAGGAGTTTGATTTAGAGGAGCTTGAAAGCGTTGAAGAGGAAGAAGAGGAGTTTGAAGAATTTGAGGAAGAGGAAGAATACTTTTATGAAGAGGAGGAATATTAAATTCTGATAAGTCTCTTTATATATCTTGCTGGTATTTCCTTAGCCAATGCTATGTATTTGTTAGCCTTTAATATCCTAATTCCATCTTCTCTCGCTTTTTTTGCATCAATCTCTATCACTATTGGTTTATCTGTCCTCAATCTCGCAACTTCCTCTCCTTTTTCAAAAGTTCTCGACAGATGAACAAATACCTGATTCACTGGCTTTAAGCCTATATCAAGGATTCTCTGAGCCTCCTCCTCGCCAGTTCCGTAGTATAGGATATCGCTGTCGTCTAACGGCATGTCATTTAGCTCGACTCTTATACTGTGCCCATACCTTGCTCTAATCTTATCGTCTTTCAGCTCATATCTATCCTTTTGATCGCTGTATATCAAAGCTTTCACAAGCCATCTGTTTGCCCATTTGTACTTCCTTCTAACGGCTTTTACAAGAGATTCAAAGCTAACCCATCCGTTTTCATCCATTTCCAACCCAAATTTATCTGGGAAATGTCTAAGAATTCCTGAGATAAGTCTACCGAGTTTCTCAACCTTCTCCTTGTTCAATATAAGCTCTCCCTTAATCCCACATTTGCAGATCTCTCCTCTATAAAAACCGTGATTTGGACAAAACCTTATCTCCTCCATTTAACCACCTTATCATGTATACGGCAGTTGCTATAGCACCTATAGCCGAGCAAGTTTCTAGGCTTATACCCCGCTGAGTTATGTCGAAGTGATATCTTGCAGATTTAAGCAGATCTTTAGGTAAACCTCTCCTACCTAAACCTATTAAAAACGTTGCGGATGAAAACCTCGCAATGTCAGAGTAGCCTATACTCTTATTCTTATCGGGTTTTGATGTAGTTGCTATTACCTCACCGAAATGAGATGGAATTTTATCTATTAGGTGCAACTTGCCGCTATTTGCTAATTCGATTAAGTACTTCCCACCCTCGCCAATCGTCGTATAATCTGAGACGGCTTTTGCCACTTCTCTTTCACTCCTCCAAAACGGAAAGTCCATTAGGGCTAAGTGGAAGTTAAAAGCGTAGCAGAGCGGAGCAGCTCTTGCAATGGTTCTCAAGTGTATCTCGTGAAGTTTGAGTTTGTCATACGTGTTGACCAAACACATCACAATCATCTCAGTGAAATCCTATTCCTGTACTTCTTTAAAATTCCAGCTCTTTCAAGGCACTTTAGTATTTCGTCTAATACGTCTTCTACATCTACTACGAATTTATAGTTTAGGCATTCCACTGTACCTATACTGTAATCCCTTAAATCCTCAATGCTACAAGTCTTCATTTCGACGAGTTGAACCATTATATTTGCGAGCATCCTTGCAACCGAATCCAACAAGCAGTAAAGGTCTTCGTTATCCTTAATCTCGTTGAGTTTTGCATTTATAAGGCTTAAGCAGTCCACGTATACATCCCAACACATCTCCAATACCAACACGTACATCTTTTCTGCCCCTTCACATTCATAGTCTACTTCTATAACTACTTGTGGATCGTCTGGAAGGCTTCCAGAGATCTTATCTCCAACACTTACACCGTTCATCCTTAAAAAGTTGTAAATGTCGACGGAGATTAGGAATCTATCAATTGAATCATTTACACCTATTCTATCAAAAAACATCTCTTCGAATTCCTCTCTTGAAATACCATCATTTAAAATGTCCTTAATTACGTTTACGTAGTTTTCCCATCTCTTCACCTCGTCGTAGTTGTATCTCTTTAAGTCACTTAATCTACCCCTTAAGATGTACTTCTCCTCGACTTCCCAGTCTATGCACTGTTTTAAATCCCATTTCACTCCAGCCCTCTCTAAGGCTGATAGGATCTCCGCAGTGGAGTTTATGTCGTTAAAGCTTCCAATTTTTAACCACATATTCACGGTTTTTGTTTGTGATATATACGCTTATCGAAGCTTGGGAGATCTAAAAAGTTAAAAGTTTACTGGTATAAGTGGTTAATAAGATGATTTCAAAGATATGTATCGAAAACTACAAATCCATTGAAAAAGCTGAATTGGAATTTTC
>CAYWXE010000032.1:0-6352 GCA_964462505.1 uncultured archaeon
ATTAGAGTTGCTGAGGAGTTTTCAAATGGAATAATTTTAGCCTTGCATGAGGATTACAGGAATTTAGGGAGGATATTAAAAAATATGGGGTTTAAAGTTGTTTACCTCTGAATTTCTCTGCGTTGTGTAGGTGTTGGAACAAACTCTACTCCTGGATGTCTCTGCATTAATGGCTGTGGATACAGCTCCATGAGCTCGTAAACTTCGGGAGGAACATCTGTTGAAACTTTTAAGCCTAATTCTCTTGCGATTTCAACTGTTATCGGATAGTCGTGAGTCCAACGCCCTTCGGTTAAAATCTTTGCAACTTCTCTTGCTTTTTCATCTCCGAGTTTATCTCTCAATAACTCGTATACGAGTTCTCTAACCTGATTTATCGCCTTTTCGGCTATATCAGCCATTATAAGCGTTTGATCATCTACATCTTTTGGATCCTTCTTTTTTATAGCGTTTAGAATTGAGGGGGCTGGATAGTTCATGAGTTGAGGATCTATTGGGCCGAGGACGGCATGCGGATCCATTATTATTTCATCTGCCGCTAAGGCTATGAGAGTTCCACCGCTCATCGCGTAATGTGGTATTATAACAGTTGTCTTAGCAGGATGATCCTTTAAAGCCCTTGCGATTTGAGAAGCGGCCAATACAAGCCCTCCAGGTGTGTGCAGTATTAAATCTATTGGCTTGTCTTTAGGTGTGCTCCTTATAGCCCTTAAGATCTTCTCGGAATCCTCTATGCTTATAAACCTATAAAACGGAATTCCGAATAAACCTATACTTTCCTGCCTGTGAATCATTGCTATTACATTGCTTCCCCTCTTTTCGCCAAGTCTTCGCATTATATTCCTTCTTGCCACCATGAGTTGTCTGTACTGTAGCTGTGGTGCAATTATCAAGTAGAACAGAAATATAAACCATATCAGCCCGCTTAAAAACGAAAGCGGGTCGTAGTAAACCATAGATTGTTTGAAGTATAGCCGATATAAAGCCCTTATGCTACTTTCCTTAATTGATTATTAGATAGATGAAGAGATGTATTGCAGAATTATTTCATTTTACCATTCTAATTTTATCTCTACTAAATAATAGAGAAATAAAGATTTAAAATATTATATTTAAATTAAAAATTATAACTTAAAATTTATTAAGATACATGAATAATATAATATAATTTAGATACTATTCAGGAACTTCAGAACCTTCCCTTGTCAAAGCCGCGATTAAGCACCCTCTCGCAACGGAGTAAAGTGGTTCTTGAGCCATCTTTATCTTTGAGATGTCTATAGGTAACTTCGCCTCTGTTAACCTCCTCTCGAATAACTCTAAGAATCCTTTGGGTTTTGTGCTTCCTCCAGCTATAGCTATTGGAAATTCCGCCTCAGGAGGCGTAACCTCTGCAAGTTTTCTCTTCAAATTCTGAACGATATACGTTATCAAAGCATCGTAGTAAATCGATAAAGCACCTTCAACGCTCCCGAGTTCGAATTCTTGCTCAAGTGAAAACTCCCTTTCCTTTATTGCAGTGACTCTCTCCTTCGTCAATCCAGTTGCAATTGCAACCTGCTCATCAATCCAGTCTCCACCCTTTGCAATGCTAAAGGATACAACTGGGGTAGCCATATAGGCGACTGTAACGTTTGTTAAGCCAGCACCAATACTAATTCCTATTCCAGTAAACCCGTATTTGCTGAGCTCTGAATAGACAACTGCTAATCCTTCATCTATTACATACGTCTCATATCCAAGCCTTCTCGTTAAAGCCTCCATAGTCTTCTTGTGATATAACACGTTAACGTTTAGGTCTATTGGATCTGCTGGAGAAGACATGTAAAGTATCTCGTTATACTTCGATGGAGCTCCAAGAATCCTTTCGATTAGGAGTTTTATTATCGGTATAGATTCCTTTTCCTCTGGACTGATTATTCCGTGTTTCATAGGTCTTCTAACAGGTCTTTTGAATACGTTCGCAAACTTAAATGCGTCATCACCGAGTATGTAGAACTTGTCATCCTTTTGAACGTACAAAACCCTTGCGGCATCTAACATACTCTTCGTAAGCTCACTTGCATCTAATTCCAAGAACGCATTCCTCTGTTGAGTAAACACTATTGTATCTGCTTCTTTCTCAGCACAGACTATGTTCATAGTTCCAACATCTAAGCCTTTAGCCACTCAATCACCTCCAAAACTTCCCTTCTTTCTTTTTTATAGTTTCTTTAAGCAACTTCGTCGCGTCTTCAACCTCTTCATCTCTAATCTCAACTCTCTCTCCTCTAATTCTCTTCAACTCCTCAACTTCTGAAACCTCATCTCTAACCTTAATAGTCTTTCCCCTATCGAACATGAAAGCCTTACCTGGCTTGAAACCTTCTGTACTTACATCTCTAAATCTAAGTGTAGTCTCTGAGAACTCTACAACTCTTTTTAGAGATTCATCTATGACTTTTTCAATTTCCTCTTCAGAGATCTCCTCCTTAACCTTTGATTTCTCTTCGATCAAGTTCAGTATAACCTTCGCAAATGCGTTTCCAACTAATACACAGATTCCGCATGCGTAAGTTGCTACGATATATGTTACATTCGGATACTTCCAGTTCTCTGGATAGCTCAGCAGAAATGCTACAACTCCAATTGAGGCTAAAGTTACACCTAAGGCTGTGATGTAACTGCTTACATTTAATCTGCCTCTGATCATGGCGTTTAATCCAGCTAATGTCACGAACAATCCAACGCCGATCAATCCGTATGTAAGTCTTATATCGAACGGATTTGATATCCTCGATAGGTGTATAAATGTTGCATAGCCGATTCCGATGATCGACAGTATTATTCCAGCTAAAAACGTCAGTGATGCAAAGTAGTACTTCGCTCTGATGTTCATTACGATTTATTTCGTCAACGGTAGTATATATCTATAACGTCAAAACGAATATCCTTGTATCAAGTCCTCCATACTTAACAAACCTCTCATGCTCAATGTTTAGCCTGACTTTGTTAGCTAATGACCTCAAAAGTCTATCTTCAGCTGTTATAACTACTATTTTTGATTTCGAATGCATACAATCCCTTGCACACCTTAGAAATCCAGTGTACAACTCTTCGATAACCCTCTTACTCGCAATCCTCAACCCATAGGGAGGATTTGTTACGATGCAATCGTAAACCCCACTGAGTTTTGTTGCATCTCCGACTTTAAACCTTATAGTGTCGATTACTCCAGCATTTTCTGCGTTTTTAATTGCACCTAAAACGTGCTTTTTAAACTTTTCAATCCCATACAACTCCATCGAGATGCCTTTCTCATGGTATTCTGGAATGATTTTACCGATTAACTTGAAGTAAGCAAAATCTCTATTCTTACCCGGAGGTATATCCCTTCCGATTAAAGCCGCCTCAATTGGAATCGTTCCACTACCACACATAGGGTCTATCAAATTCTTTTCTGTATTCCATTCAGCCAATCTTATCATGGCACATGCTATAGTTGAATTCAGATGTGCTGGATGGTTGTAGACTCTCCACCATCTCTTGTGCAAAGCGTTATCACCAGTTGTATCCACACCAACTATGAATTCCTTTCCAATTACGTCTACCCTTATTATCACATCTGGTTCATCTAAGTTCACTTTGAGTCTCTCTCCATAGCTTTCCATGAAGCTATCTATCACCGCTTGTCCAACAACTCTTGCAATATCAATCGATGTAAAGTCGTGTTCACCGATTCTGAGACTTCTGACTGCGAAGCTCTTCCCCTTCAGAAACGAAAAATCCAAGTCCTTTATAGCTTTATATATATCGTATAATTTCTCAAATTCTCCGACTTTGAGTAGTACTACAACTCTTTCAATACACCTCGCAAAGAAGTTCAGTTTAGGTATTAGAGTCTCTCCTCCTTTAAAGAAAACCCTTCCCTTAGATTTCCTTACCTCTACAACCTTCCCACCTATGTGTTCTATCTCCTCTGCCGCTATGTCCTCTATTCCCGGTGGCATCGTTGCATAAAAGTTCATTGTATTTCAATTGTATACAGTAGTGCAATTATAGTTGTTTGCAATGGATATCATAATGATTTTTATAATTAATTTAATAATTTAATTTATATATATTAATCAAACTAATCTAAAGTTTATCACTGACATTTACATTACCAAAAATAGTATTTTCATTACTTAATAAAAATAGAAAAATATTAAAAGTTTATACAAATAGTATATTTCGAACGCTTGTTCGAAGATTAAGGTGTAAAACTTCCAACTTCAATTTAAACCCGTAAACGATATTACATCGCTTTAACACTTATAGATGTGTTACAGAACTATTCAAACAGTCTAAATAAACTAAATTATTTATATTGATGAATATGATTTAAAGCGAAAAATTATTAAATTTCTTGTCTTAGCTATATCTATGGCTAAAAACGGCTATAATGAAGGAAAATTTCGAACTTCATAGTTTAATTTCAAAGCTCGATGGTTTAAGAACGTTATTCGTTTACGATTCGGTGTACGTCATAAGAACTTTACTTTTCAACCACATAATACCACACTTCTCATCTAAAAACGTTTACATAGCTGTCTATACGGAAACCATGTATAGAAGACTTGAAAGGGCATATAAATCTTTTATAAAGATCTCTCCAGAGGTAAAAGAAGTCTTTAGGGATGTTAAAATAATAAAGATCGGATTAAGGGAAAGAACTGCTTTTGGCGAATTGTATGAATTCTTAAGCGAAACAACTTGGTATAAGAGGTTTTTAGAGATTATAAGAGAATTCGGCAAGAGAGATGTTTTAATACTTCACGGATTTTCAATACTTCCAGTGATCTACGGAGATAAAGGTTTAACGGATATAATAAGACTTCTCGACTCTGCAAATGAGGATTTAACCATTATCGGCAAATACGCTGATAAATTATACAGCGAGAGAGTAGAAGCTCTATTGGAGAGGTTTTACGATGTAGTAATCAGAATCAGAAGATTTGAGGGGAATTACCTTGACATCAGTTACTCAATAGACATAGATCAGAATATTTTAGCGGATTTAATTCCAGGAACGTTCGGAAGGTTTAAAATAAAGGACGGTGAATTTGTTAGAGTTTGCTAGTAAGATGTAGTTGGCGAGATTTCTCCAACTAAATTGACTTTTACAAGTCTTTTAGCCTCTTCCAAATCGTAGTTGCCTAGAAGCCACATAACCTTAACCAACGCCACTTCTGGAAGCATGTCTTCTCCTTCAATCACTCCAGCTTTTAGTAGATATCTACCAGTGTCATAAACCCTATCGCAAACTCTGCCCCAGAGGCATTGAGATGTCATCACCACTAAGCTGTCCTTTGTAATCTTCTTTATCGTGTCTATCCAATCGGTTGAGACGTGTCCTAAACCCGTTCCTTCGATTACAAATCCCCTATAACCCTTTGAGTAGTAGTATTCGAGTATATCTGGACTTAGCCCCGGGAAAAACTTTATCAGAACGACTTTTTCTTCAAGTCTGTCGTAGAGTTTTAGTTCTCTCTCTCCTCTCCTAAACCTCCATGAGAGCCATTCTACTTCGCATGACGGATAGTATATCTTCGCTATAGGTTTCGCATTTACCGATTGGAATGCATCTCTTCTCGATGTGTGGTTTTTTCTAACCTTAACACCTCTGTGAACGTAACAGTAGTCGTCACTCGTGCATCCATGCATAACTACTACTACTTCTCCCAAATCCTCAACAGCCGCTTTTGCAGCACAAACCAAGTTCATAGCGGCATCACTCGAAGGTCTATCACTACTCCTCTGAGCACCAACTAAAACTATTGGCTTAGGAGTTGAAATCATAAAAGCTAAGGCTGAAGCAGTATAGGCCATTGTATCCGTTCCATGCGTTATTATCACGCCGTCGTATTTCTTAAGGGATTTGTAAACCTCTCTTGCGAGTTCGATCCAATTCTTAGGTTTCATGTTTTCGCTTAATATATTGTAAAGAAGCATTGCATCTACATTGCAAATCTCGACAAGCTCTGGAACTTCACTCGCAATCTCTTCAGCTGTGAATTGGCTTGTAACAGCACCAGTTCTGTAATCGACTTTGCTTGCGATAGTTCCGCCGGTAGATATTATCTTAACATTCGGCAAACCTTCTCTTTTTTCGAGCGGTTTAATTGGAGGTGGTTGGATTTTTTCTTCTAAAACCTCTATTAACTCGTACTCCTTAAATCCAACGTTATAACCGTTGTCGAGTTTCAATACAAAGTTTCCAGTAAACGAGGGCATGGCAATACCTTCAAAAATCCTACCCTTCGCTCTAATCCTAACCCTTTTACCGATCATCAAAAAGACTACTCAGATCTCGATTAAAAATTAACGGGAT
>CAYWXE010000032.1:6452-17129 GCA_964462505.1 uncultured archaeon
ACTCCGAATCTCTTAGCCTCTTCGTAAAGTCTATCTATCGCTTTTTTAATCCTTTTCATCTCCTTCTTCAGATGCAATTTCTTGAGCTTCAGTCTTTTCTCTCTTTTGAGAATCATCTTCCCTACTTCTTTTAGTGAAGTCCCTCCTACATTTTTCCTCCTTTCTATAACTCTTTCAACATCCAGACATTCTTCAAAATCCTTCGCTTCTGATTTTATCTCGTATCCGAAATCTTTTGCAATCTCTTTAAGCTTTTCAATACTGAAACCTTCAGCGATTGTCCTTCCAACTATTCTGTGCGCAATTCTAAACGGTATTCCCTCCCTTCTTACAAGCAAATCTGCGAGGTCTGTTGCAGTTGTAAATCCCTTAGAAGCCTTGGATTTCATAACCTCATGCTTAAATTTAATCTTTGAAAGCATTCCGTTCATAACATCTAATGCAATTTTCGTCCTCCTTAAAGAGTCGTAGAGTACTTCGTTCATCTCTTGAAAATCTCTGTTATAACTGAACGGGATTGCCTTGTATATGGACATAACAGCTGTTAAATTCCCGATTAGTCTTCCAGAATTTGCTCTTACAAGCTCTGCTATATCCGGATTCTTCTTCTGCGGCATTATAGATGAAGTAGATGAATACTCATCTGGCAACTCTACGAAGTTGAACTCAGAAGACCACAGGATTATCTCCTCCGCTATTCTGCTCAGAGATAGCATAACAGACGCACATACGAAGACTGACTCTATTAGGAAATCTCGTGAGGAAACAGCATCTTCGCTGTGTTCTACGATGCCGTTAAAGCCTAAAAGCTTTGCAGAATATTCTCTATCGAGTTTATAGCTTGTAGATGCGAATGCAGCCGAGCCGAGCGGGCATTTATTAACCCTCCTATAAGCTTCGAGAATTCGATCTAAATCCCGTTCGAGCATGTCGTAGTAGGATAAGAGGTGATGTGAAAGTCTTGTCGGTTGTGCGTATTGTAAATGTGTAAACCCGGGCATAACACAGTGGTTTTCCTTTGCATGGCTTAATATCGTCTCTAAAAGCCTTACAAGACTTTCAGCTATCGATAGTAAATGATCCCTTGCAAAAAGCCTTAAACACGTTGCAACTTCGTCGTTCCTACTTCTTGCAGTATGCATCTTTAAACCGGCTTTTGTAATCTTTGTAACTTCAGCCTCAATCGCTTCGTGAATATCTTCATAATCGCCTTTAACACCAGAATTCTTTACAATTCTTAATGCGTTGAGAATTTCTCTTGTCTCTTCATCACTCAGATATCCAGATCTCTTGAGTGTTAGCACGTGTGCTATGTCTACGAGGATGTCGTAATGGAATATGTTCTCATCGTGCTTTATCGAGCTTGAAAACTCCATGGCGAGTTTATCCATTTTTCCCCTTAATCTACTCCTAAGCATGAAGAGTCTTGGACTTCAGCCATAAGGTTTTTATGCAAATTGTAGCAAATCTATACCAATCCCGGCTTAGCTCAGTGGCAGAGCGTGGGCCTGTAGTCCGATCTGCCCCTTACGGGGCAGAGAGCCCATGGTCCCCGGTTCGAATCCGGGAGCCGGGATTTCTACTCTTTTCTATCAATTGGACTTGTGTCAATGTTTGAGTCATGAATTATTGTTGTACATGCATAACTTAAATACTGTTATAAATTCTGATTTATCTTAAGAATAACCCCAAAACATGTCAAGACTCATTTGACTAACACCTTTTAGACTTGCTTCGCTGTATCCAAATCTCTCTAAAATCCTCAAAACCGATGGGATTATTTGATGATCTATGTAGTAATCCCTGTCTATCTTCTTAATCTCGTATCCGTCCTTTGCCCTTATCTTTAAGTTCTCTCCATCGAAATCGTCGATTAGATCTATTGGATAAGCCCTATCACCGATATTTCCCGAGCCTTTTGTTACGACGTATCCGACTTTTGATCCTATCGCATATGGTATTCCGAGTTCCATCGCCCTTAACGCCGCTTTAACATGGGCTTGCAAGGATTCGTACTTATCTGGTCTCTTCGTTAGACTCTTATATATTACGAAATCCTCAAGTTTAACTTTTCCAGCTTTTATATCTCTAATAATTCTCTTAATGAATTCAACAGCTTTCTCAGGTTTTCTTTCCTTTAGTATTATCTCTATTACTTCTTTCTGAACTCTCTTAGCGAGCTCGCACCAGTCACCTCTTCTTATCTCTAAACCTCTAACGACTAATCTATCATCCTCGGTCAATCCAGCATATCTCTTCTTTTCAACGAAGAAAATCGATTTGTAGTATTCATCTACCTCTATTTGAATTGGTAATTCCTTTGAAAGTCTTACTATTAGCTTCTCCACTTCATCTTTTAGTTCATTTAGGCTAATATTTTTCTTTTTTATAAAAATTGAATCGGTGTCACCGTACAGAACTTCGAATCCCAAATCCTTTGCTATACCAACAGCCTTCTTTATGAAATACCTTCCCCATGCAGTTGTAGCTTCAGCACATTGTCTACAATACCACCTTGCCGCATCCCAGCCGGTATAGCCGTAGAAAGAATTTGTCAAAATCTTCAAAGTCTGCTGTTTAATGTCTAGAAGCTTGTACTCTGGACTGTCGTAGCTTAACTTTTTCATCTCATCCTTTATAGCTTTTCTCTTCTCTATCAACATCTTGAGAATTCTCCTAAAGAATCCATCTGGCTTCTTCCTAAACCTATGTCCCACCTCCGGCGCGATATAACAATCTTCCCCCTCGCATCCAAGCGTATCTGGACTTATGTTAAACGTGATCATTATCGACGGATACATGGCTGTAAAGTCTAAACACACGACGTTCTCATGCAATCCCCTAACGGGTTCAAGAACGAAAGCTCCCTCATAAGTTTCAGCGATTTCAGGTGGATTCGGTGCAATCTCTCCGATTTTATGAGCTTCACTCAGAAGTAACCAGTCCACTTGCTTACCCCTTCCAATTCTTGTAACATCGTCTAAGGGTAACCTTATCATCTTAGAGAGTTCATAGTGCATCGGCAAGAGCTCCTGAGCGATTAGATACGTGTGAATTACATCTTGCCTAGCGTATCTCAGAACTTTCTCCTCTTCTCCACGAGTCCAGTACTTGTATATATCCTTTGCCTCTATATCAGCCAATTCCACTTTTTTACCAAGATATTCCGCTACGTTTTCAAGTCTCTTAATCTTTACATCCGAAATCTTCAGAGCTATATCGTATAAATCAACATCGAGCCTTCCGGCGATTTTCGGTCTTCCACCCCTAAAACTTATCTCACTTCCATCTCTTCCAATGTCAAGTGGAATTTTCCACTTTTCAGCCCTCTTCTTTATGTAAGGCCAATCAAATGCATCTTGGTTGTATCCGACTATGACATCTGGATCGTAATCCTTTATAAACTTCACAAATCTCAAAAGGATATCTCTTTCCCTTCCCTTTAGTATTAACTCATCTTCATCTTTATACTTTATTGAAATTATTATAATCGGATCTCTTTCTGGATCGGGCATTCCCTGCTGAGTAAGCATTTCGCAATCGAATGCCATAATTTTTAAATCTGGAAAATCTACTCTGCTATCTCTTTCAACTCTTTCGACTTCGTAACTTCTTATTTTTCCCTCTTTTTCTTTTCCTTCGATCACTATACCATCCATACAGGCTAAGTCTTTATCGATTAGATATCGATACGCAAAGGGGATGTCAGCCTCTCTAACATCTCCACCTATGTTTCTGAAGTACTCTCTGAGCTTTGGAACGTGTTGCGGGTGCTTCGCGTAAACTTTAATCGCTTCAACAGTCTTTCCCAACGTTTTCAGCTTTACGACTTCGTAACCGTCAGGAGTTATAACCTTTCTATCCATTACTACTGCTTTTTCAACGTCTTTCTCATCCAAACCAATTACGTAGAAATATGGCTTGAAATTTGGATCGTAAGCTACGAAAATGCCCTTATCGTCTTTACACCATAACCTAATAACAGCTTTTTCATTGACAGTGATGTAATCTATATCTATAAGCCACGCCGACATCATTAAAGGATTTATCGAAGTCAACACATATAAAGTTGAGGCTTTTTAATTCTTAAATTTATTTTAATGATTAGAATATTTATTCTATTTAAATAAAAATTATTTACTAAAATATTAATATTTTAATTTTTACTTCGATTTGTGCTATGAATACTATTTATATAATTTTATAATTATTATTTTATTATATTGCTACTGCTAAGTATGAGTAGTGATTTAGACGTATCTCAGCATTGTGTGAACACCACTATAATATAATATTAATATTATAGAATAAAATAAAACTTAGAATGTTGAATCGAAGAGCTAAAGTCATGTAATAGCCTTTATCTCCTTGTAGAGTTCTTCAAGTGCTTTGTAGTAATCGAGTTCGCCTCTTTCAACGGCATCCATCTTCTCTTCAAGTAATCTCGTTCTCTCCTCTGAAACGAAGCTACTATAGTTGCGGGATAAGTAGCTGAAGACTTTCATTCCGAGTTGAGTTGGAATAATCTTTCCACCTCTCTCCACGACGTAATTCCTCATGAAGAGTCTATCAACTATTGTCGCATAAGTTGAAGGTCTACCAATTCCCCTCTCTTTCATCAATTGAACAACATCTGATTGAGTATAAAGTGAAACAGCTGGAATTGTTTTCACCTCGGCTTTAACTTTAAACCTCCCAACTGGTAGCTCTCTTCTAACCCATACAGACTTGTAGAGCTCGTAAGCTTTACCCTCTGCTCTAACAACCCTTTCCTCTTCAACAGTCTTTCCATCGAAAACGATCTCATACCTCTTAACAAAAACCTTAAACGGTTTACATTGAGAAGCCATAAATCTTCGGAATATCAAATCGTACAACGCATAGTGCTTCCACGTAAGCCCTTCAACTTGCAAGATCCCCTCCTGAATAAGTCTCTGCAATGTGTCCCTATCGATTGGCCTTGTAGGCCTTATACATTCGTGTGCACCCTCAGCAAACCATTCCCTCGCTACGAAATCTTCCCCCAAGTATTCCTTAGCAACTCTTAAGCCTACATCACTGACTCTAGTTGAATCTGTTCTGTGGTAGGTGATTACACCGTTTTCAAATAGCTCCTGAGCTATTTGCATTGTCTCTTTTGCAGATAGTTTTAGAATTGCATTCGCATCTCTAAGCATTGCATCAGTCGTATACGGTGGAAGCGGTGTTCTCTCTTCTTCTCTATCCTCTACTAAACGTATTTCGACCTCGAACTCTTTTTTATCGTGCTCTAATACTAAATCTAAATCCCTTATTATTGCGATCTTCTTCCTCTTTCTACTCTCCTTGTATCTATCGATGATCCATCCCAAGACAGGTGTTTGAGCTCTTCCAGCGGATAGATTTCTGTTGTTAAAGACATCCCACAACTTCTGGCTTAGGACGAATCCAATCCACCTATCCTCTATCCTTCTAACGATTTGGGATTTAACTAAATTCTCGTTTATATCTCTTAAGTTCTCTAAAGCCTTTAAAACAGCTCTCCTCGTAACTTCGTGAAATTCTGCCCTCTTTATCACCGCACATCCAGAGAGCAAATTCTTTATATCCCATGCAATCTTTTCCCCCTCTGAATCTGGATCGGTTCCAATTATAACGAATTCTGCATCGTGTGCGAGCTTTCTTAGAACTTCTATCCTCCTCCTCGAATCGTCTATGTCTGTGCTTTCACATCTCGGGCAGTAATCCCTCTCCTCTGTAAACTGATGACCACAACTCCTACATCGCTTAATCGTTGCATATATCGGTACAAACCTCCCATCTACTTCAACTCCATGAAATCCCCTATCCGTTATTAAATCGGTTATGTGTCCTATGCTTGCAGTTACAAGTAGAACATACTTCTCCATTGGTATCTCGTAGACAACTGTATTGTCTATAACCCTAATACTCGGCTTTCCGAAGAACCTCGATATCTGCTTAGCCTTAGTCGGACTTTCGACTACAAACAGTGCAGGCTTTATCAGCTCGAATTCTCCCCTCCTTCTAAACTTCTCTCTAGTCTCTTCGAGTTCTCTCTTCAACTTCTCAAAGTCGATGTCTTCTAAGCTTTTGAATTCCAAATCGAAGAATTTAGCCCTTTCGAGAAATGCTGAGAGAATTTCTGTGTCTTTTTCAAGTACAAAACTCACTCCCTTTGTTATTCCTCCAGCGAACAGCCTTGAAGTCCTACCTGAGCCTTGAATATATGTTCTCAGATCTGGAAATACAATTTCCCCCTTCCTAACCACTACATCCTTACTACCCTTTTCTCCCCTCTCTACAAGTGATTTCAGGACTTTTCTCAGTTCATTTACTATTTCATCATCATGCCGTTCTAAATCCCTTAGATACGGTAAGAACTTCTCCACTTCTCTCTTATCTCTGTATATCAGGGCTAAAACCCTTAGAATTCCAATTGATGCTGTATCTATATCCTCAACTCTAATCCTGAAAACTGGGCATCCGTAGAAAACACAGAACTTTATCTTCTCAGGTAAATCCAATCCCCTAACAAGTGTTCCGTAGTAGTAAGCTGTCCCTATTAGATAATCGATCTCACACCTCTGAAACCTCTCAAAATCCTTTGTCTTTCCAGCTGTAACCAATCCGATTTTGAATTTATCCTTGAGAGCCTCATAGAGCATTTCAGCTTCTTCATTACTCCTCGCATAAACTATTCCTCCACTTCCGAGTTTTCTAAGGATTTCAGATAGTATCTCCAAGCTTTCATCGTTTATCGCTACATCTTCGATGTTTCTCACTCCATAAGCAGATGATCCTATATCGAAGTTTAAGAGCAGTCTGAACAACTCAGCCTTCTTCCCCTTCTTAGCTGTAGCTGTTGAGACCATCAAGCAGCCTTTAGCCTCTCCTTTCCATCCTTTATCCCAGTAAAATCCTAAGAGCTGTAGAATCCTATCCACGTTTTTAGAAGCCTTTAGAACTGCATCCACGTCGTCTACAAATATGAAATCGTATGTTAATCCCTTAAGCAATTCGAAGTTCCTTGAGAGAAACTGAGTAGTTGTTATGAGAATTCTGAAATTCCTTATGTTCTCGAAGAACTTCTCCTTCTCATCCCTGCTCAGTTTACCGTGGTAGTAACCGATTCCATTCGGCTCGTTTAAGTTGATCTCTACTCCAACTCTCTCGGCGTATTTCTTTATGGTTTCCACCGCTTGCTTGACGAGAATCGATGTGGGGAATATCAGATAGCATCTCTTACCCTTTAAAGCCAAGAAGAGTGAAATAGCTAACCCAAAAGATGTCTTACCAATACCAGTTGGAGCTGTGGCGGCAAAGCTTTCCCCCCTTAAAATTCTCTTAGCCCACAACCTTTGAATAGCTCTGGGCTCTCCTACGCATCTCCTAAAAAATGAGAAGAACTCCTCAACTACTACATCCTCTGGGAATTTACAGAGATGAATGTGAGTTTTCTCGCACAATCCCTTTTCTATCTCCTCATAGCTTAAGTCATCACCACACACCGGGCATAGGTTTGCGTAAACGGCATCCATGCAGACAGTTGTAGTAGCTGGGATATAAGTGTTTGGGATTCTTCATCTCTTAAGCAGGAGCAACATCAGTACAACTACAATAGGGATTACAACTGCCATTACTAAACCGTAATCGCTTTTAAGCATCAACTCACCACTTGGCAACTCGTCGATTGGAAATCCGCCACAGTCAAAGCTCTTCAGCAACAACGGATTTGAGGTTTCGTAGTATGGCTTCCAACCGTTTTCCCACACAACCCTTGAGTTGTGTCCAGCCAATCCAGCTTTGGCTATAGAAGAAATAGCTTGAACGTCTGAATAGCTTAAGCCTTTAACAATTCTATTATCTCTTAACCATTCTAGCTCGACTTTTATAGCCTTTTTGAAGTCGAAATCCTTTAAGTAATCGTAGTATGGCTTAAGATCGTAATCCTTAATCGTTTTGACTTCAACTCTGGCTTTCCTCCATTCATCATCCGTTAATTTTGCTATGGATTTTACCTCCTCGATATCTCCATTCCTTATAAATGCCTGAAGTCTGTTGTCAATTACAGATATTCTAATTCCATCTTTCTCGGCGAATATAGCCCCATCTCTTTTTATAACTTTATATCCAAGGGATTTCGCCAAATCCTCGTCGATTTCGATTTTTCTGTTTGTAGTCGATTCAACAGTAGTTATATTGTAGCTAATGGCCACGGTTTTCGTTGGGATTTGAATCCTAACGCTTAAACCCTTTAGAGGTTTTTCTAAAGTTTTCAAAATCACTGCAACATCTCTACAGTAATGAGATCTATATATTATCGTATTACCTTTCAATATTACGTTTTTAGCCTTTAAGAGTGGTGACAAGTCGTACTTTACACCGGGCTTGTTCAATAAAACTTCGAATGCGAAGTAATCCGTTGGATTAAAGCACGCTGAGACAACATCGGCTATTAAAACGATTGAAATCAATGTTATTAAAAGCCTCATAGACTAAGTAACACTAAAACAGCTCAAATATATTTGGATTTTGTTCGATTAATTAAATATAAAATATTTTTTTTAGCCGCTATGAATAGCTATTGTTTTCATTATATCAGATCTTGTCAGAATTCCAAGTAGTTTTCTCTCGTCATCCCTTGTTACCACTGGTAGCACTTCTACATCGTTTTCTATGAGTTTTGTTAATGCGATTTTTAAATTCTCATCGGGATATACAACTATTAAATTCCTCGACATAACTTCCTCAACTCTTATGTCATCTCTCTCCAAGGCTATTTTGATATCTTTATAAGTGATAATCCCTACAATCCTCCCATTATCCACAACTGGATATCCCGCTGTAGCTTCAATCTTTTTCAAGACATCAGTTAGTTTTTCGTTCGGGGAAATCTTAACAACTCTCTCAATTGGTGTCATGATATCACTTACTTTAACACTTTCTAAGATATCTACAGCTGTAACTTCACGCTCCTTAATCCTTACCCCCCTCTTTTCTATTTTTAGTGTGTAGATTGAGGATCCCTTGTAAAGTATGCTAAAGACAACATAACTCAATCCACACATCACAGCTACATTTGGGAATAGGTTAAATGCACGAGTCATCTCTGGCACTTGGAAAATAGCTGTTAACGGTGCTCTCGCCGCCCCAGCAAATAGTGCACCCATTCCACCCACAGCAAATGGAAGTAAAATGCTTATATCTGATGGAAAACCGCAAAAAATCCATCCGAAGAATAAACCGAACATAGTTCCTATGTATAATGAAGGAGCAAATATACCTCCACTTCCACCTGAACCGATTGTAAAGGCTGTTGATATTATCTTAAGTACTGCGAGCAAAAAGATTAGGAGAATTGGGAGTTCACCCATCAATGCCAAATCCATTCCGTTGTAACCTACACCCATTACTCCGAAATGCATCGGTTCTAATTTCGCTCCAGTAGTTGTTGTGTAGTGATAAACCAAGATGGCACTGAATATTCCAGCAATTGGTAAACCTATAGCAGGCTTAAATACGTTTGGGATTTTAGCGTTATCAAAGAAGTCTTCAATGAAGTAAAAGATTTTCACCCAAATGAAAGACAGAAGCCCAAAGATCACTCCTAGGGTTGCAAAAATCGGGAGTTGAGATGGATCGAATTGAAGATCGGAAAGAGTTGTTCTAAAAGCCGGTCTAGTTCCCAATATCGCCGCGGCTACACACGCTGCTACCGTTGAGGCAACTAATGCTGGGACTAAATCCCTCACTCTCAACCTTCCCATTACGACCTCTAACCCAAAGAATGCTCCACCTAATGGAGCGTTAAACGTTCCAGCAATTCCAGCTCCGGCTCCCCAACAGGTTAGAAGTTTTCTCCTCTCTTCATCTAATTTAAATATCTGGGCTAATATCGAGCCAATTGTTCCACCTATTTGTGCTATTGGCCCCTCTCTTCCAGCACTTCCACCACTCCCAATCGTAATCGAAGAGACGAGGAGCTTTACTGGCAATACTCTCCACCTTACAATCCCTCGATGAACGTGAACAGCCTCCATGAGTTCTGGAACACCGTGTCCCTTTGTTTCTATTGCAATTCTGTAAACCAAGGGACCAATTATAAGACCACCTAAAACCGGTATAATAATTAGTCTAACTTCAAAGCCGTTGATAGTTAAATCTGGTATAAGGTTAAGGTAAAACAACGAGTAGAAGAATTCAATGAGCTTACGAAAGACTACGGCTCCCAATCCACCCCCAACACCAACTACTGCCGCTAGTAAGATATTCGAGAGCCATTCACGTAAAGAATAGGGTTCTTTGGGTGTAGTGCTTTTAGATAAAACTGCTTTTCTAAGCATGTTTTTCCCTCCTAATGCCTAAGTGATATAACTCCAGTTGCCGCTAAGACCATTATCAGCACGATTACAAAAGCCAGTACGGTGTACAATCCGCCCTTGTAGAGTAGAATCTCTTTACTCCTGAACATAGATGCAAACATCCCCAAAACTCCGATTATTCCTCCGAATATCGCTATTGCAATTCCAGTCATAGCTATTCCAGTTCCACAGTTTAACATGTTGAAGAACCAGTACTTCTGATGTTGCAGATCTCCTATCTTAGAGTCATGATTCCAGATATAGTATTCACTCTTTCCAGAGAGCAAATCGTTCACGAGCTTATCGAAGTCTATTA
>CAYWXE010000033.1:0-16517 GCA_964462505.1 uncultured archaeon
ATAGAATTAAGGATTATTTTATTATTTTAAAGCTTTTTGAGATTTCACACAACGAAATCGAAAAATCTCTTGCTTGATTCATGGAGAATTCTTATTCTCTCTTCTAAGAAGGAATCATAATTCTCTACAGACCAGAGATCTCTACTAAGAGGAATAAAATGCTTTTCTAATGTTAATTCCGTGTAATCCCTAAGGTATTCTGCTGGATCTCTATTTCCGATCCTTATGTCCTCTCCACGGTCTATAAATGTTATATTTCCTAAATTGTTTATTTTTATCTTCTCATCTTCATTTGTTTCAAATTCAATTCTATTTCTTAAGAATTCTCTTGGAAATATGTGATGTTTATCCAAGTCTCTATAATTACACGTTTTTATAGGTGTTCCAGACCAGTTGTCTGCATTATTTTTAACCAGAAGTAGGTATAGTAAAAACAAGTAATTTTTACCAGCTTTTAACAATACATTTGTCTGCTTACCTCTTTTAAAATCTTCATAGCTTATTTCTGTCCTTATTCTTCTCTGTTCCATATTTTTCATGAGTTTTGAGATCGGAAATCTATTAGGATAGTCATAGATAATTTCTAAGTCTTTCTCCAATTTTGTATCCGTCTGAGAACTGTAGTATCCTCTAAAATTCGCTAATATAAACCATTTTTCGAGGTTATTTAATTCTTTATCGTCTAAGTTATTTAATTCATCCACATCAGCTATGTATAGCCACTTCACGATTGGAACAAGTGTTATTTGTGATGGAACAATATCTAAACTATTTATTCCCAAATTTTTCAGGAATTCAATGAGAACTTTTAGAGATCTTTCTGATCTTGTTAGAATATCTTCCAATTCACTTTGACTTTTATTTTGTAAAGTATCTACAATTTTTCTGATTTTTTCAGATTTAATGTCAGTCATTTTTATATCACAGTTCGAAAAGATAAATCTAAGAACTGGTTGCAAGCTTAATCCAATTTTTTGCTCTAATTCGTTGTGGAATCTTCTTACTCGCTCTGTAAACCATCCACCAATGTTACCACCAATGTATGAAAGCATTAACTCTAAACTTCCAATTCTAACACCCTCTTTATTAATTCTTACAAAGGCTTCCGTCATAAAAGACGTAACTTTTTCATTTTCGTCAAAAGTTTTTAAAATATATACTGGAATTCTGTAATTTCTAATTTTATTTCCTAATTTTAATAAATCATTTATATGATTTGGGAATTTATCCATAAGCTCTCTAAATGCTTTGGGATCTCCAGTAACAGCCTTAAGAATCGTAGATAGATCTACACCTCCACCACCTATTGTTATACTTTTTCTGTCTGGATTATAAGTTAATTCTGTACAACTGATTTCTTCACCAATTCTCTCAATTCTCCAATTGTTAAACATCAGAAGGATTGATGTCAATCTCTGCTGACCATCAAGTACTAAATAGCCCTCATCTCCTCTTACATTACCAATTATCGGTTTTGCAAATGGATCTACTCTGGAAATACTAGTTGGTTTCCAAAGTATTATCACACCAACCGGAAAACCATTTATAATCGAGTCTACGAATTCTTTGATATCCTTTTCATCCCAAACAAATGTTCTCTGAAATGATGGTAAATAAAAGTTCTCAACCCTTAACTACTCTACGAAACCGTCTATAGATTTTCTATCAACGTCAATCATAATCTCTATTTCAACCATTAGATATAAACAATCCTCAAAAATTATTTAAAAATTACTTTTACGGAACCCTAGCCAATATTTCTCTTTCTCCATCGAACTTTAGATCCCCGAATACAACTCTATCAATTTTATCCTTTGCACTTGTTAAAACCGAAATCTTCTCTTCATTTATCTCCTTTAAAATTCCAAATCCCAAATACCTACTCCCGCTGTACAATCCAACCATTAATTCCTTTAAGTCTTCAAATCTGAATATGCATATCTCTTCAACGTTATAGAGCTCTTTAAGGGATTTTACGATTTCAGATGTTATTACGGGTTTTTCAGCTACACATACGTTCAAGAAATCTTCCCCTTTCTCAACAAACAAAACCTCAACTCCCAAAACTTCTTGAATGAAATCTTTAACAACCCTCTTGCCTTTGAAGAGATTAGTACTCTCGATTTTGATTTCAGAAATCTTAAGCTCAAAAATATCTGAATTTTTAAGCCAAGACTTGTAGTTCTCTATTCTAATCCTCATTCTCTCGCTTCTATCCCTTTCGATTACAAATCCCTTCTCAACTTCGAATACCTCGTAATCCTCAAGAAATCCCGGTTTTCCTTCAAATGATACAACTAAATCGGGCTGTATTATCTCAAGCTTTGCAAGCTTGTACTCCTTAGCTCTTTTGCCTTTAATCCACCCAGTTGTGTCAACTATTTTTCTTCCCTCCTTATCTTTCAACTCCCTCCAAAGCCTTTCAACACCCCTTAAACATCTCGATTCCCTTCCGGTTGGTGAAAGAACTCCTACGAAGTATCCGTTTAACATCTCAACTTGCGATAGAGATGTTATACCTCCTTTAGTGTAACCGTAACCCATTGCCGCTGGATGGGCTATGTCAGATTGCCCTATGTCTAAATCTAAGATATAGCAACCCCCAATTCTATTTGCTAAATACGTCGCCAATGTGCTTTTTCCACTGTCCACACCACCGTATAAGAAAACTACTTCCCAATCCTTCTCAACCAATCTCTTCCAAGATTCCGGAATCGTATCTCTATCAACTACTATGTAATCCCCATTTACCTCTATCTCACAATCGGATTTGCAAAAGATGGGGACGTATTTATTACTCCTAAAGCTCTTTAAATTAGTTCCCAAGACATCTACTTCTCCTTCTATCCTTACTTCACCTCTAGCTATCACAGTTTTACCCTTCTCGACTCTCATACTACTACGAAATCACTATGCGGTATGTCAGTATTCTCGGTTGGGCATTTATCAATTTCGTGAAGTTTTTATCACCTAAAACCGCTATACTGAATCCATCGTCGTAACTCTTCACGTAGTAGTAATCCGTTACATTAGTCTTAGCAAAGAAGTAGTTTCCTATGAAGTGTACAGCCCAAACCTTTTCATAACTCCTATTGGTTTCGTTAAACCTGTAGCCTTCGAAGAAGAAATCCGTAACACTCGTATTGTTAGCCTTCATAATAGCCTTTGCGTAATCGCCGTAGGTATACCACGCATACAAGAACGATCCGTTTATTCTACTCAAATACTTGTAGTAATCACTCAATCCATTTTCTTCGCCTTCGATTATTCTCACAACATCTGCAACAACCATCGGATATCCGATAACGACTGGTGAGATTTCATCAAACATTGCTATTCCCGGTCTTACCTTTATCGTGTGATTTCCAACTTTAACTTCATCTCGATATGCGAAGTAAACCTTGCTGAGATTTGTATCTATAAAGTATAGGTAGGATTGCATTATATCGTAACAGCGTGCGACTACAACACTGTGAAATCCTCCCGGAAAGCTTATAACTGCTTTATTGAAAATCTCAGGTCTAAGTATTTCTCTTAACTTCGAACTTACATAATTCCTTAATGAATCGTTTCTCTCCAAGTACAAATAGCTCATGTTTACGTATTCGATCAAATATGCACTCTTTGGGGTTATGTTTACGTATTCCCTGAAGTCTTCAAGTCTAAGGAAAACCTCCCTTCTGTTTTCACCTCCACCTCTCATAATGTATGTAAACACAGAGCCAAGCATTATTAGTGCAAGTATAAATGCAAGGATTCTCGCAGATCTCTTCTCAATCCTTGGCATAGACTTAGTTTACCCTACGAAGATAAACCTTATGGAATATTCCCAGACTTTCTCTCCTTAAACTTCTCCTCGAGCATTTTATTTAAGTTTTCAAATATAGTCCTCACGAACGATACGTCTAATCCCATTTCTACTGCAAGGCTTCTAACTCTATCTAGGTCGAACAGTATAACTCCGTGATCGTCCACCCTTTCATCAACTATCCGCTTTATTAGACGTAACAACTCTTCCTCCATAACGAAATAGAAGCTTTTGAATTATTATCCCTTTCGTTAAGGATTTATAGTCTAAATACAAAAGCTACTTAATGCTTCTCGAAGTCGTTAAAGCCATCTGGCTTCTGATTCCAGCATATACACCAAACAACTTTGCAGTTCTCTTTGGTGGGAAGGGAAAGCCATTGGATTTTGGTAAGTACTTCATAGATGGAAGGAGGATATTAGGAGATGGAAAAACTATCAGGGGATTCCTCGCCGGATTGGTTGGAGGTGTTCTATGTGCGAATATACAATACGTAATCGAAGGTTTAATCGGATTGGAGTTTTATCACAGCCTTTCATACTACGAATTCCTTATACTTACATTTCTACTTGCATTCGGCTCAATGCTCGGCGATTCAGTTGGAAGTTTTATTAAGAGGAGGTTCGGATTTGAAAGGGGGGAGATGTTCCCAGTTGTTGATCAACTAATGTTTTTAGTAGTAGCAATTCTAATAGCGAGTAACTACAAACCGTTTTGGAGTGTTTTTGACATTCAAATCATAGCGATAGGAATCTTGATAACACCTATTTTACACATATCTACTAATTATATAGCGTATAAGCTAAAGTTAAAGGAGGTGCCGTGGTGAACCTCGTAAAGAGGTTAATAGAGGTTGGTGCGTTAAAATTCGGAGAATTCGTGTTATCCTCGGGCAAAAAGAGTAACGTCTATGTTGATATAAAGACTGCTTGTACGTATCCAGATATTCTCAAAGCAATAGCATCAGAGATTTCGAAGCTAATCAGCGATGTAGAATTCGATAAAATAGCTTGCATTGAGCTTGGAGCAGTTCCAATAGCCGTTGCAACGGCTATACAGCTTGGAAAGCCTTATGTAATATTCAGAAAGGAGAAGAAAAATTACGGCTTAGGAGGGGATAGGATTGGTGAAGTTAAGAGAGGCGAGAAATTTGTAGTCGTTGAAGACGTCGTAACAACTGGAAAATCGATTATGTCAGTCGTTAGAAGGGTTGAAGAGGCTGGAGGGGTTGTAAAATGTTTAGTGACAGTTGTCGACAGAGAGGAATCGAAGATTCAAAATTTGAGGAGTGTTTTAAAGCTCAGTGATTTAATAAAAGCGAAGGATCTTATCAACTCCACCAAACCTTAAGAATTCGAGTTCTTTAAGTATCGTGATTTCATCCTGAACTACGTCGAATACGTAATTCGAGAAGGATTTGGCTATTACATCGCTGTCAAACTCTATAAGCTCCGAAAGCCTTTCAGCATCACCTCTGCTAACCTTTGCCGAATCGAATTTATCTAAGAATTCCTCGAATTCTTCTCTGTTTACCTCTAAGAAGTTCTTGTTAACGGCTAATGTGCAACAGATGAAATCTCCTATTACTTCGTTGAAGTAATCTTTATCCATGTTCAAGAGCGTTAGATACGGCTCCCAGATAGCGATTCCTTTTAACTCGTTTAAATTCTTTATCATATCCTCAGCAGATTTGAAATACCTTATCTTAGCGTTTAAACCCCTGATATCCAAATACTTCCTAAGGTTTCTCTCCATTGTAGAGAACTCAGAACTCCCGAAGTACTCACTTTTCTCATTTGAGAAAACGACACCGCTTCCATTCATAGCAACTATTCTAAAGATCTCGATGTTTTTCATCAGAACTCCAAAGAAGGCTTGTGTAATTAATGGACTTGCGGCTATATCGACGTAACCGTATATCAAAGATCTCGTGAGCTCAATGCTGTTCTCGTAAACCCTTATATAGGCATTCCTCGCCGCTTTGACTACTTTTGGATATTCACTCGCCCTGAGAATTCCTATTCTTATAAAACCCTCAACTGGCTCTGGCGAATATGCTGAGAGCCAAACCCTATAGGATTTTGAAGTAACCCTCTTCCTAACAACGATTCCGTCTTCTTCGAGTTTAGATATTATCTCTGAAACCGTAGACTTCGATAGATTCAAAATCTTCGCAATTTCGCTTTGAAGGATTCCATCTTCTTTCCTCTCTTCGAGGAGTCTTATGATCTTATTTTCTGCATTCAACCCTAATTCTTAACGTTTAATTTGATTAAAAGTTTTTTGATGAATCTCATTTAATTCAATTAAGCGAATTGAGTCGTTGTTAAGTATTTATAGTCAGATGTCATACCTCCTTATCGACGGAATTTCTCAGCATGTTATAGCATTTTCTCAAGACTTTCCTTACCTCCCCCCTTTTCCTCAAACCTCCTAGTTTGCTTGCCGTTTTTCTTATACTCCCAGTTTTTATGAACAACTCTAGAACTCTTCTATCTCTTTCATCTAAATCTAAAACCTCTAAAGCCCTCTTAGCAATCTCTACTAAATCTGAATCTCCGTAGTAGAATTCATGAGGATTTACTGCTTCAATTGGCTCGAATTCGAATTTTATCACATAAAATTCATCTTCATCGCCGTATATCCTCCTCAACTCGTTTAACAACTCATCTCTGCTGTTAAATCCATCTAAGATTGCATCTTCATCTGTGATCTCATCGATCTTCTTCTTCTCTATTGATAATATCCTTGCTTTACCTATTATTTCACCACCGCAATGGACAAAGACTTTATCTCCCTCTTTAAGCTTTGAAATCCTCTTCCTTATAGTTGCCCTCTTCTTTCCACTCAATAATAGATCCCTGTAATTTCCACTGAACTCCAAATGTCTCATCTCTCAACACCAACTATTATGTTGTCTTTAGTCCTAACGACTTCAAACTCCACAACTTCACCGATTTTTTTATTGGTTATCACGGCAATAGCCCTATCTCTTGCAACACAAAGCTTCTCCCCTTTAAGCCTACCCTCAGCGACAATTCTCGCCTTTACTATTTCTCCCTTTTTAAACGGGTTTTCAAGCTTTTTCCTTTTCTCTATTCCAAAGTCTTCGGGTTTTAGTATCAACTTCACACCGTACTCCTTCTCATATTCTGCGAGTTTCCTGTAGAACTCTTTAAACGATATACTCTTCCCGATTTTCCTTCCAAACTTATAGGCTATATACTTCTGAATTCCCAAGGGTGGATATTTCTTTCCAGCTCCGATCTCTAAGGCAAACTCTATCAACTTTGGGATTTCTCTATCGTTATATCCCGGAACCCAAACCGGGGCTATGAGTAAATCGATTTTACTGTTCGCTATCATTTCAGCTACCTCTAATACCTTTTTCAACGGATATGCGCCACCGCTCAAGATTTTTGCGAGTTTCTCATCTAATGCGTTAATAGAGAGGTTTATCCTCGTAACGTAATTCTCAAACTCTGAAATTTTCTCGTCGTTTAAAAGAACACCATTCGTCTGCATCGAGATTACATCAACTTCCCTTATCTTACTGATTTTCTCTAAGAGATATCCCAGATAAGGGTAAAGTGTTGGCTCTCCCTGTCCATCCAAGTGTATCTCTACACCATTTCCTTTAAATTCTGCTATCTCCTTTACTTTCTCAACTATGTAATCTGGATCGACTATGAAGTCTGTCTTTCTAGTCTTACTGAATTTCCCTTCATCAACGCTGCAAAAGATGCAGTTCAAATTGCACCCTGTTATACATCTAACTTGCAATAGATTTGTCCCTCTGTCTATTATTCCAAATGCTGAATGCCCTAGGAGTGGAATTCCACTCTCCTTTGTTACGAAGACTATTTCTCTTCCAGTAATTCTGTTCAAAACTCTCTTATTTTCACAGAATGAAATTATATATTCTTTTGAATATTTTTTAGATAACCTTTCGTAAACGTTCTTTGGAATTCTTATCTCAATTATATCCCTTAGCACAAACACCTTCTCGTTCCCGCTATCGAACTCTTCCAACATATTTCAGAGCTTTTAAGCCTACTTCGGTTATCTCGTAAGTTCCGTTTATCTCTTTTACAAATCCATCTCTAACGAGTTCATCGAGTAAAGATTTTAAAACTGTTTCAGGTAACCTTGTAGACTTCATAACTCCCCTAAAATCTACTTTCCCCTTTTTCAATATGTTGAGAATTCTGATCTTATTGGAATTCGATAGAATAGAAGTCGGATTCATAGGTATCACCTATTTAAATCCTTAGCGAGTTCGAAGTGAACTATTGTAACGAATTCGTCATCTGCTATATCACCGTAAATCCTCTTAAGGGCAGATATCAACTCATCTCTGGTATTAAATCCATCCCTTTTTGCATCTTCATCTGTTAATTCCTTAACTCTTTTAACGACTACTTTCTTCACCTTTGCAAGTGTAAACGGCTTGTAATTCACAGTAAGTTCTACTAACCTCCCAACTGGGTAGCTTTTAATCCCCCTCCTAACCGTAGTGGTCTTCTCCCCTTTAATTATTAGATCAACAAACTCCTCATCAAAGTTTATCTTTTCCACGTTAAGAATCTGCACTGTTGTGTATATAGCTTTAATTGAAGATCTAAGCTGATGTTTATTCAATAACACTACTTGCAAATTGAGTAATTCCCATTATTCTACTAACGTTAAACACTACCACTTCATCCATTCAATTTTTTATATAGAATTAAGTTTAAAATATATGGTAATTCAACCCTCAATTCCCAATTCGCTCTTATACCACTTCCAGATCTTCTGAACGGCTTTCATAAGTGTCTTATACTTTTTAAACCCCTCTCCTTCGATTTCCTTCCAAGGTTTAAGCTGTAAACACTTCGCAACCAATACCCTCTCCTCCTCCTCATCTAACTCAACTCTGTTCGTCTTTGAGTAGTAGTATCTAACAAGTGGTCTTATTATATCAGATGAGTATTCGTATAGGCTCATTCCGTGCAAGTATTTACTCATCCTCCTCCTCACTACATCGTTTACTTCAATCATCGGTAGAGATATATCCCTCATGAGACATCTCAGCAAGCCAATCGCCGTTTCAGTTTCTAAATCCCTTAACTCATCACTTAGGTATTCTATGAGCCTTCTCGTGAAGTCTGCGTTTAAGTCCTCTATTACCTTCTGGATCTCATCTTTTAAAGCTTTTATAACTATTAAAGAGTGTTCTCCACTGACCTCGTTGCGTTGCGGCGTTATGTGTATCGGTATGAACCCGTTCTTAACCCAAAATCTAAGCAACTCTGGCGAAACTCCAAAGCCCGAGCCAGCCCAATCTAAACCGTTTCCCTTAGCCCATTCCACAACCCTTTGAAGTGCAAAACTTCCAATACCCATGTTCATAACAGCTGGATGCGTAGCGATTCTAACAATTCTTATGCCACGCATCTTTGGAAAGTCAAAATTCCAGTAATGCTTTAGGACTAAATCCGGGATTATCTGCCCCCTCGGCTTATAACCCTCTTTTATCTTCTCTATAACCTCATCGTCCATCGCCCCTTCAACAGCTATATGTAAGGAGCAAACGGTTTTACCGTTCACCTTAACCCTAAAAGGAAGGTGATTTGGCATATCCGATAAGATCACTAAGTCTGATGGTCTGTTTCTGTAATGAGCTAACACGTAAATTCCAAAGAACTCCTTTAACAACTTCTCATCTTCCATTAACATATCTTTATCTAAGGGCTCGAATTCGAGCTTTCCAGATTTTATAGCTTCTACATCTTCATCGCTTAGCTCTGCTGGCTGAGCATCCAATAGCAATACATCGTAAAGCCATCTCTCGATTGGATCACCTTTTCCATATCTTATAGGCTCTTCCATGTGTATCTTTTCTATTTCTATGTCCTCCTCGCTCTCAAGCCTTTTAAGAAATCTTATACTGAATCCCCTTCCAGTTCCCTCATAACCATGAATAGTCGTTGAAAATATCGTATACCTCGAATCCTCAACAATCTTCCACAAAACCGGAACGTCTATTCCAGCCGCTTCATCAACTATTATTATATCTGCGTAGTCTTTTTCAACCATAGCCCTTCTGGGAACTACGTACTCAACCCTTGCAACTCTGCTGTTCACAACTGTTATCATCTTATTCGTCTCCTTAACGAAGAAGTCTTCAATTCCCTGCCTTATCAAAGCCTTTAGCAAGAATTTAAAGTAAACCTGAACTGCTTGGGGGGAAGGAGCAACTACCATAACTCTAACGGGTCTCTTAAGGATTTTGTACATCCTCATAACTAAATGAGGTGTTACAATACCCAAAACTGCCGTTTTTCCTCTACCCCTATCAGCAGTTATGACTACAGCTTTTCTATCTTTCTTCCTATCAAAGAACTTCTCAAATAGTTGTAAAACTCTAACCTGATCCTGAGTAGCACAGAGTTTGTAAAGTCTTCTCTTAATCTCACTCTCCTCGGGTATAACTACTTCCTCTCTCGAAACGATTCTTGGCTTGAATTTGTACTCCTTTATCAACTTCCTCTTGTCGTAGTCGAATACGATTATCCCCTCAGATCTAAGCGTAACCCTTATGAATCTCCTATAAAATCTTGGCACTACATCCTCAACTGTATAAGGCTCGCTAACCAACTCCTCATGCCATTTGCTAATCAAATCGTTCCAAGCTTCAATCGGGGGAGAAATTGCAATTATTATCCCTCCCTCAGCAATCGTTTCGACTATTATACCCAAGTCGTTCGGATGAAAACCTTCTGTGAAATCGATTACGAGAGATGTGTAAGTCTCACCTAAAACGGATGGAGATTCTCTGTAGTGTATGAACTTCCCATCGAAAAAATCCTCTGCAAGCTTTAAAAAGCTACTCCTACCAACTACAAGCAAATTCTCTTCTTCTCTCTCCACTACCTTTTTATACTTGTTGTAAACTCTACTCGCAAGCTTTAGAACGTTTTCACTTAGCTCTTTACTGCAAAGCATTACCATGAACCTATGCCTGTTCTCAACAGCAGTTTTAGTGGCTTTTTCGACTTCTGACATAAGGCTTCGGATTGTCATTGAATAAGGCTTTATGTTTCTGACATAAAACTTTAAGCTAAAACTACAAAAAATCTATTTAGAGCGAAGTATCATTAGAGACATGTCTCTTGAATTCTTCTATAAGGAAATCGTAGAAGGTGGATTTCCGCCGGGAGCAGTTGTGATAATCGCAGGTGAACCCGGAACTGGGAAGACGATATTTGCATCCAGTATAGTTTACGACGCTTTAAAGAATGGAAAGAAGGCGATATACGTATCGTTTAACGAGCCAAGAGAGGATTACTTTAGGTGTATGAAAAGCTTAGGAATGGATTTTGAAGACTTTGAATCCTTTAAATTCGTAGACGTCTTCACAGTAAGCAGGGAAGCCTTAGATACTCAGATAGAGCTTATAATCAAGGAGATAGTAGATTTCAAGCCTGATTTTATCGTTTTAGATTCCATATCAGCCTTAACCCAGCTGATGAAGCCAGAAGAGGTTAGATCTTTCTTACACTCAGCCCTTGCAAGATTCACGAAGAGTATAGGAGCTGTAACGTTACTAATAGCGGAGAAACCGTTTGAAGTTGAGGGATTGGGTTACAGAGTTGAGGAGTTTGTAGCGGATGGAGTAATAATCCTGAGATATCTCAAATACGGTGAACACGAAAGAAGGGTTCTCGAAATTCCAAAGATGAGGCAGAGAAGAATAAAGAAGCCCCAATACGAATACACTATCACAGAGAAGGGAATTGTTTTCTTTGACATTCCAGAGCTTGAAAGAGCTGAAGAGATTAGCTTTGAGAAGGTAACTACTGGATTAAGGGAGTTAGATGAAATAACAAATGGAGGATATTATAGGGGATCTATAACGATAATAGCTGGGCATACTGGAACTGGAAAAACTACTTTTGGATTGCATTTCGTGTATAAAAACGCTCTAGAGGGAAAGAAGGCAGTCTTTATAACTTTTGAAGAGAGTTTAAGTAGTATAATCAGAGCGGCTAAAAGCTATGGAATGGATTTAGATATAGTTAAAGATAGGCTGATAATCAAGGATTGGATTCCAGAATCTCTAAGCCCAGTTTACTTCTTTGCAAAGATAAAGGAGCTAATAGAGGAGGAAAAACCGGATGTACTCTTTATAGATAGCATGTCTTCGCTTCAAGAGCATATGAACAAAGAGGAACTTGGTAAGATGATAAGGTATCTCCAGCTTATGGTTAAGAGGCTTGGAATTGCCGCATGCCTAACGTTGAACGTCGGGAGTGATTTTGCCACATTGCCGTATACCGGTTTAAGCACATTGGCTGATAATATAATATTCTTAAAATACGAATTCGGTGATGAGGTAAGGAACAAGCTTGTGGTGTTAAAGACGAGAGGCTCTAAGCATTCGAAAAGGATTTATAGTTACGAAATAACTGATAGAGGTGTCAGAATATATGGATATAGTTAGCAGTGCTGAAGACGTCGTTGTAAAAGCCGTCAGAAATGCCGCAAAAAGGGCGAATCCGGGTATAGAGAAGTTACTTGAAATACATCTAAGAAATACAACTAACAGCGGTTTGGAGCTTGCGTATAGGGATCCAAAAAGGTTTAAAGAGTGTGTTTCGAAACTCTTCGGCGAATACAGCAACAGATTGCTTGAAATACTCATAATCAAAGAGATAAAGGATATACTTGGAATTAGGGAAGAGATAAACACTCTTGAAGAGGCAGTAGAACTCTTAAGGGGATTGATATGATTCAAGATCCGCTTGACGTCTTTGCGGATTCCTCTATGAAGATTACGCCATCACTATTGGAATACGAGGTTGGTAGTGAAATAGAGCTGTTCGTTTACAACTACTTAAAAAGGGTTTCAAACCACTACGACAGAATTCTCTTCTTATCTTTCTTTGATGCATACGATTCATTCTTAAAGTTCTTAATTAGGAGTATAGGTAGAGAGAAGGTTGAGGAGGTTTTAAAGAGGAGTGAGCTTGTATCGATATATCCGAGGAGTGAAACATATTTCTCGATGAGTATAAAGAACTTAGATTACCCAACGGTACTTGGGAAGTTGAGGATGTTCTTTGACGATTTAGATGGGAGAACCGTAGTTATAACACTCGGATTGGATTTCTACTCTATTTTCTTATCCGAGAAGTCTTTTGTAAGTCTATTTCCAAGGATTGCGACACTTCCATCGAGTTACAGGGATTTAAACCTTGTAATAGTTTTAAACGTCAAGATATTCTCAGAACATGTTAAGGAGATAATAGACAGCTTCTCGTTTAACATAGCAAGGCTTGGAATTGAAAGCGTAAACAACAAACTCTTGAGATATTTTATCCTAATCAGGACTGTGCATTTGAACTACAACCTTTTTAAGTGGTATTACGATGTGATTGGAGATAGAATCGTTTTCAGAAGTCCTTAGTAACGTATTCCACCGCATCCTCAGCAGTTTTGCAAATCTTCATGCCTTTAAGAATAATTGGTGGCTCAATTGCGGCAACTTTCTTCTTTTCCTTCAAAGCTATTGCTATCTCCGAAATCGTTCCGTATTCTCCACCAACTGCTATTATCGCATCACTTGAGTGAACTATTATAACGTTCCTCGCATGCCCCATGTGCGTAGCTATCTTTATATCTACATATTCATTGCAGATGTCTTTTCCATAGGGGAGAATCCCAACTACTAAACCCCCTTTGCTCTTAGCCCCTTTTGCACTCGCCTCCATAACTCCACCCAATCCACCATTTATAAGAATACAACCCTTCTCAGCTATTAACTCCCCGACTCTGTACGCTATTCTGTAGAGTCTCTCATCGCAAACAGATGAGCCAACAACACCTATCTGCATCATAGAGATACCTTCATTATATCCATAAGCGTTATCATCCCTATAGGTTTTCCAGATTCGGTTACCACAAGCCTTGCAAGGTTTAGATTAGCCATTAGTTTTGCCGCATCTTTAACGCTCCAACTCGCATCTATCGTAACAACTGGCTTAGTCGCTATGTCTTTAACTCTGATTTCCCTTGGATTCAAATCTTTCGCTATAACTTTGTATACGATATCCCTCACGGTCACGATCCCAAATGTATCGTCTTTGTCTCTTGGCTCAACCAGTAATGCTCTAATTCCTTTTTTAAGCATTTTTTCAATCGCCTCTGAAACGCTTGCATCTGAATCTACTGTAACGAGTTCTCTCCAAATCAAATCCTTCACCTTCATAAATATCACCTCGATATCATAATCTTAAAAACTCTAGTAGCCCTTACAAAGTTCTCAAAAATCCTACTAAAATTGAACAGCAAATCCCTTAAAAGAATCAACTCTTGAACGTCTGAAACTTTAAACAAATCCCTACTCAATACGATATACTCCTTTTCAAACTCCGATTCGAGTTTTTCAATCGATTCTATATGCTTTAAAACCCTTTCAACTTCCGATTTTACAAAAGCCTTATCTATGAGGGTTTTCATATAACCGTGAAGCTTGTAGTATTCATCGGAGATCTTTACAACGTATGAAAACAGCCTTTTCAGTTTTTCAATCGGTAATCTTTTGAGTGATAAAATGTATGCGATATCTCTGCAGATACTTATCGTGTTGTCCTGAATCGTTACCAAATCCAAGAGCTTATACTTATCAACTGGAAGTATAAATGGATTTGAGAGTTCTTTCATTATTTTGTCCTTTATCTCATCTGCTTCTCTTTCGATTTCACTTAAAACTGTGATTGGAGCTTTGTCATCAAAGATATCTGCAAGAACATCTACGGCTCTTTTGCAAAGCCCTGCATGTCTAAGTAGATCTGGAAATGGAGAGTATCCAAGCATTTGAAAGTAGTTTCGTATGAATTTCATACGATTTCTTTGCGAGTTGTATACTTAAGTCTTTGCAGTCAGTTGAATTAAGATAAAGCGTTTACACATTCGGAAATATCATCTAAGACGTGTCAACTTAAGGATAAAAGCTTAAAATTATTTAAGGCTTTCGCGCAAGGTTGACACAGTTAAGCTCAAAAATTTTTATCACTATGACAGAACACTTTTAAACAGATCAGAGCGATTTGGAGAATATGAGTAAAATCAGGAAACTGCAGAAAAGGAAGTCAAACCCGAATTTAGTTAAACTCATAGACGATTTGCTTAAAGAGTCCGCGAAAAACAATGCGGCTGTATGGAAAGACATAGCTGAAAGACTCGCTAAGCCGAGAAGGCTATATGCAGAAGTTAACGTGTCAAAGATAGACAGATATGCCAAAGAAGATGAATACGTAGTAGTTCCAGGGAAAGTCTTAGGTGGTGGAAGGATAAGCAAAGCGGTAAAAGTTGCGGCGTTAAGCTTTTCAGAATCCGCTAGGAAGAAGATAGAAGAGGCTGGTGGAGTATGTATGACTATATCTGAGCTTTTGAAGGAAAATCCATCTGGTAGCAACGTCAGGATTATGGCATGAGGTGGTGATATGACCGTTAATGTAGATAGGGTTCTTAAAACCCTAGGTGGAGATTTCACGGTTATAGATGCGACAAATCACATACTGGGAAGGCTTTCAAGTGTAATAGCCAAGAGATTACTAAAGGGGGAGAGGATAGTAGTCGTAAACGCAGAAAAGGCTGTGGTGACTGGAGATAGATATATGGTTTTTCAAAGGTACAAAGAGAAATACGACAGGGGTAGTAAGGAGAAGGGGCCATATTTCCCAAGACATCCAGAGAAGATATTTAAGAGAACAGTTAGAGGTATGCTCCCATGGAAGAGTAGAAGGGGTAGAGAAGCGTATAGAAGACTCAGAGTTTTCATGGGAGTTCCAGAGCAGTTAAAGGATAGAGAATTTGAAGTAGTTGAGGAGGCCTTACTTGAGAAAGTTTCAAAAACAGATAAGTATGTAACTCTTGCTGAGATAAGTAAGTTCTTAGGCTTTGGGGGTGTAGACGTATGAAAATAGTTGTAACAAGCGGTAAGAGAAAGACTGCAATAGCTAAGGCAACTGTAAAGCCAGGGGTAGGGAGAGTTAGGATAAACAAGATACCAATTGAAATCTACCAGCCAGAAATGGCGAGGTTGAAGATCATGGAACCACTGATAATAGCGAAGGATTTGGCTAAAAAGGTAGACATAGATGTGACTGTAAAAGGCGGTGGATTCATGGGACAAGCTGAAGCTGCAAGAACTGCTATAGCGAGGGGGCTACTTGAATTTAGTGGTGATGAAGAACTGAAGAGAGCGTTTTTAGAGTATGACAGGTATTTACTTGTAAACGATGTGAGGAGAAAAGAACCAAAGAAACAAGGTGGAAGAGGTGCAAGAAAGAGGAGGCAGACTTCATACAGGTGATCAGATGTTCCCAGTCAGATGTTTCAGCTGTGGTGCAGTTATTGGGCATCTATACGAGGATTACAAGAAAAAGCTTGAGGAGGGAAAATCACCAAAAGAGGCTTTAGATGAGTTGGGGATTAAGAGGTATTGCTGTAGAAGGATGTTTTTAACTTATAAATCTATAGTTAAGGAGTTTGCCCGCTTCCATGGGGCCGTAGGGTAGCCTGGTTATCCTACCGGCTTCGGGAGCCGGTGACCCGAGTTCAAATCTCGGCGGCCCCATTTTTCAGACTAAATCACTAATAAAAAAACCTTAACTTTTTAGCAATGATAATTTAATCCCATGAAATTAGAGGAAGCAATATA
>CAYWXE010000034.1:0-16320 GCA_964462505.1 uncultured archaeon
AAAATTCAATACTTTTAACATGGCAACATAGCGTTGACGTAATCTCAATATTATTAAAGATTAAATTTAGATGTATTCATGGGGAGAAAGATTTAAATCTCGCTTAAAGCTATGCTGAGTTAAGTGTTCGTTATAAAAAGCTACTTGTGTGAGAAGTTATGTTGGAGAAATTAGAGGAAAGAAAGGAACAACTGGAGAGAGAACTTGAAGAACTTATAAGGAGGAGAGACGAATTAAACACGGCAGCGAGAAACTATGCCAATAAGAGGGATGAACTGAACAGAGAAGTAAAAGAGTTAATTGCAAAGGCTAAAGAGCTAAGGGCTAAGAGAGATGAACTGAATGCAAAAGCCAAGGAGATAAAAGCGAAGAGGAACGAAATCTATAGGGAAATCGATAAACTCTATAGAGAAGTTGACAAGCTCAGAAGAAGTATTGACAGAGGTGGAAGACCCCTCGGTGAGATAGAGCGTGAAATCAGAAGGTTAGAATTCAGACAGCAGACATCTGTATTAACGATAGAGAGGGAGAGACTTCTAATAGAGAGAATAGCCAGATTGAAAAGAGAATTAGAGGAGAGAAAAGCTCAACTCGAAAAGCATGAAGAGTTCAAAAGGTTAATAGCAAAGATCAGAGAACTCAAGGAGAAGGCTAAGGAACTCTACGAGGAGATGAAGAGCTATGTAGATGAAGCAGACAAATATCACGAACAGCTTGTAAAGTTGTACAACGAGATAAATGAAAAGAAAAAACTCGCGGATGAGATGCATGAGAAATTCATATCGAGCAAGAAAGAAGCCGACAAATGTCACGAAGAAGCAGTAAAGAGGAGAAGGGATATAAGGGATTTGGAGAAAGTAATAAAGGCTTTGAAGGCTAAACAACACAAGATAAGAGAACTGAAGGAGAGAGAAGAACTCATAAGGAGAGCTAAAGAGATCTACGAGATGTTCAAGAGAGGAGAAAAAATCGATACAGACGATTTGCTTATACTACAGAGGGCTGGACTGATTTAAATCCAGCTTTTAAAGCTTTTAAATTTAATTCCAATATATCTCCACTCATCAAATCCCTTAAAGCCTCTTCTACGTGTTCATACTTAAATGGAAGGTTTAAGAGTTTTAATAGGATTCCTATTACGACTACGTTTGTAACCCTTGTAGAACCTATTTCTTCAGCTATATCTGAAGCGTTAACTACATATATCCTTTGAGTAATCTTCCTTAGGTTTTCTAGAATCTCCTCTAAGCTTGGATATCCCGAAACACCAACTGAAACAGTTGGAGGTATTATTGGTTTGTCGTTCAATATCACAACACTGTTTTCGTTCAAGAACTTCGAATATCTAAGGGATTCTGAAGGCTCTAATGCAATCATTACATCTGCTGAGCCTATTGGAATGGTTGGAGCTTTTACATCTCCAATCCTTACGTGCACATCGACACTTCCACCTCTCTGAGCCATACCATGGGTTTCAGCAGTTATAACATTTAATCCAGCTTTCATAGCGGCTCTTGCAATGATTGCTGCTGTTGTCAAAGCTCCTTGTCCTCCAACTCCAACTACGATTATGTTCAACTTCATACCGCCTCAATTCCCACTGCTGATAAAAACCTCTTCTTAATAGCTTCAGTTATGAGTTTAGCCAAAGCCTCCTTATCGCTTATATCTCCAAATATTCCAAGAGAGATCTGAGCACCAGCCGCGTGTGCATGTCCTCCAGCACTACCGACATCGCCAAAAGCCCTCTTTAAAACCTCACCAATATTTATCCTCACATCTTTATTTCTCGCCGATATGTAAACTTTATCTTTTATTACCCCGAACACTAAAACAGTTGAAATCCCCTCTAATTTCAGAAGGAAATCTGCTGCTTGCGGTAAGGCATCCCTATCGTTTATAAACCCTGCAAAACTTATTAAAAAGCTTGAATAAACCTGTCTATTCTTTATAGCAGTTCCAAGGACATCGAGTGTTTCAGTGGACATAGCTGGCCCCTCGATCTTCTCTATCATCTCCTGATCTACGAACGGATATAGAAATGCCGCCGCTAAGAAATCAGAAGTCCTCGTATTCTTCTTAAATTCATCAGTCTCACTCTTTATCCCGAAAAACAGAGCTGTAGCAAGGGTTTTACTCGGAATTATCTTCAACTCCTTGAGGTATTCGGTTAGTATCGTTGCAGTAGAGCCTACATCGTTTCTAACGTCTACGTATTCAGCTTTAACGTTTTCAGCTGGATGGTGGTCTATTACTATTGAAAGCTCTAAATCTGGTGGAATGGAGTTGTTTACGCCTGGAGCGGATGAATCGACTAATGCGAACCTCTCATAATCTTTTAGATCTACTTCATCGGCCCTCAAAAGCGGGATCTCAAGGATGTTCACCATAGCCCTATTTTTCTGGTGAAGTATTTCTCCGTAGTAGAGTATATCCGAATTCACTCCGAAGTGTTTTGCTATTTCCTTCAACGCAAAAGCAGAAGAAATCGAATCTGGATCTGGATTGTCATGCGTAAATATTCCAAGTTTACCCCTTGTATTTTCTAGGATTCTCTTTAATTTGTTCAATTTCCTAAAGTTTTCAGCTTTTTTTAAAGCCTCTAATACAGAACTCTTTATCGCTTCTGATTGTAAGATAACTATGTCGGCTCCAGCCTCTTCTAACTCCTCTTTCGCCTTTTGATTACTTGCCCTCGAAATTATAAGAACATCACCATTTACACTCCTTACAATTCTTGTAATCTCAACGTTTAATTCATCTTTGGAGGTTAAAACGAGTATTGCCGATATCTTTTCGTAGTTTAAGCTTCTGTAGAATTCTTCATTCCTTAGATCTGCTAAAACGGCATCGTAACCTTCATCTTGCAGAAGTTCAACTTTCTCCTGAGAAGTATCAACTGCTAACACTTTTTTTCCGACTTTTGCGAGCTCTCTAACAACTCCAATTCCAGCACTCTCGCAACCCAAGACTACGTATTCGTGATCCATGGTTTCTATCATTTCAATTTAAAACGATTTAAGAGCTATTAAAGTTTTTCTTTAGAATCGATTACTATTCCCATGCTTGGCGAAATCAGGAGGAAGATTAAAGAGAAGTACTACCACATAGACTCGAAGAGTGATCCCCTCTTTCTACTTGCAGTTTTGTTTGAAGAAGTTGGCGAATTA
Organism: uncultured archaeon; assembly: GCA_964462505.1. GTDB lineage: Archaea > Halobacteriota > Archaeoglobi > Archaeoglobales > Archaeoglobaceae > CAYWXE01. The sequence continues at coordinate 3,171 of CAYWXE010000034.1, forward strand.
GCTGAAGCTGTTAGGAAAAGAGAGATTAAAAGCATAGAAGAGGAACTTGCAGATGTGTTGTTCATGGTGATAAGCCTTGCAAACTACTTCGATGTAAATCCAGAAGACGTCTTGGTTGAGAAGTATATTAGAGATGATCCAAGCCGTAGATGGGATTTACAACATTCACAGTAGTACTTAAATCTAGCATAGAATAGAATCTTACATGATTATCATAAATTTATATAACTGTAAAAAGACAAACTTGCATAAAATTAAATACTTTGATCGCACAGAATTAATTTATGATGAAGAGGACAAGGATTTCCGCTCATCTCGCAGATACTCCTGTTGAGGATGGAGAAGTTGTAGTGGAGGGATGGCTAAACTACTACGATGAAGAGGAGAAGAAGTGGAAGCCTTTAAAAGCTAAAATCGATTTCTACTTAGATGAGAGGAGAATTGGTGAAACGACTTCAAACGAAGTTGGAAAATTCGAATTTTCGTTTCCCTCTCCTTACATTGGTAGGCATAAGGTTGAGATAAGATTTAAGGGTAGGCACGATTTAGAACCGAGTTATAAGCTTATAGAGTTTAACGTTTTAAGGAAAGAAGAAAAGAGAAGACTTACAAAAATAGCAAAGGGACTGTTTATACTCGTATTAGCTGTTTGTGCTGTTTCGTTGATAATAGTGTATCTCGTAAAGCTCATACGATCCTGAGCTTTGAGAACCTTACAGATGCTGTAATCGTGTTCTCAACTTGCCTGACTCTATCACATTTACCCTCTATTCTTTTGAGGATTTCAAATACGTTTCCATAAACCATAGCACCTTTAACAGCTTTTCCGTTCAGTTCAGCGTTCATGCATTCCAAGCTGAAATCACCACTAACGGGGTTTGATGTATGTGCTCCTATAAACGAGTAAACAATTAAAGCATTATCGTCATCTGCCTTTTCATCAATTTCAATTAGGATATTGCTAGGAGATGGCGATGGAGGGCTTGAGTAATCTTCCCTAAAACCGTTAGCCGTGGGATTGATGTCCATTAGTTTTGAGTATTTCCAATCGGTGTAATACGATTTTACGACACCATCCTCAACTAACACAGTTTTCCTTGCCGCCACACCCTCATCATCGAATGAACAACTGAATAAGCCACCTTCAATAGTTGAATCATCTAGCACAGTTATTTTACCTATGTAATCTCCAATCCTCAATCTACTTCTTCCCCTGTAAACGTTTTCGGCTGAGAGAGATGGGTAAAGCGTGTAATAGAACAGTTGATGAACTGCAAGGGGTTTTAACACTACGTCGTAATAACCGCTATCGATTTTCTCAGCTTTTGAAGATTTTATCGCCAATTCTTCAGCCCTCTTGGTTGTATCCTCTATATCGAGTTTAATGCCTCTGCTCTCATACATTTCGTATGAACTTCCAGTGTCGTAAACTGCTTCAACTATTAGTGATGAATAAGTAGACTTTTCACTGCAGTCCAATCCGAAGGAATTCGTAATTCTCACCTCTGTCAACTCGTGTTCTACATTTGCAAAAGCTATGTTAGCCCTATCAGCAGAACTTAGAATTACCTCTACCTCCGATTTTAGGTAATTGGCGTCTAAATTTTCAAATCTCTTATCGTATATCCCCTTAACTACTCTTGGCTTTTCAACGGGGAAATCTTTCAACTTCTCCTCTGAAACTTTTGCAAGTTTTACAGCCATTTTCTTTGCTTCTTCTAAGCTAGATGCCGATGCAAACCCTACTCTTCCATTCACTATAACTCTGACCGCATATGCCATTTCCTGATACGATTTAACGACTTTGAGCTTTCCGGCCTCTATCTCAGCAGATATACTACTGGTTTTTATCTCGTATACCTCCCAGTTGTCTATATCCATATGACATCTGAGGTTTTGCGTTTGAAGTCGTTTTTGAAATTCTGTCATTTTACAATTTTATATTTATTCTTCAGTTTTTATCCTATCAAATATAAATAATTAGATAAAAATAATTTTTGTATAATAAGTTATCTTTCAGTAATGTGATCTGTTGAATCTAAACATCGATCACTTAATTAACAAATACTTAAAAATATATTTATTATTTTATTAAATTATTTATAATTTATTTTATTTTAAAATTAAAATTTAATACATTATTATTATCTTAATCAAAGTTAGGCTCCACCAACAATTGCCCTACACAGCACATACGGCGCTCCATCCGCTACTGGAACGTATTGCGATGCTTTTCCACAGAATCCAGGATCGAAAGATAGATCTTTGGAGAGTTTAACATTCTTGAGAATCTTAAGGGTATTCCCAGACAGCGAGACATCTCTAATCATTTCTGAGATCTCTCCGTTTCTAACGATGTAACCGTATTGAGCGTTGAAGTGGAAGTAACCAGTTGCAGGATTCGTCTCACCACCCCTTGATCCAATTAGGTATACCCCATTTTTGCACTCTTCTATCAACTCTTCAAAGCTGTAATCCCCGGGTTTTAAGTATATGTTGCTCATCCTAACGATTGGAACATCTACACCCTCAGCCCTTGCATTTCCAGGAGTTCCGTTTAACCTCTTAGCAGTTTCTCTGTTGTGTAGATAACTCTTAAGAATTCCGTTTTCAACTATCACAGTTTCATGGGCTTTAACTCCTTCATCGTCAAACGGGTAAAATCCAAATTCCTCGATTAGTGGATTATCGCATATCGTGACGTTCTCTCCAGCAACTCTTTCACCAATTCTATTCGTTAAAACGCTTGCACCCTGTAATACGTGATCAGCTTCAGTTGCATGCCCAAACGCTTCGTGTATAAAAACTCCAGCTAAAGTCGTATCCATCACGACATTCATCTCGCCAGATGGGGGAGTGGAAGCGTTTACAAGCTCTGACAAAATCCTCCTAACATCTTCCGCGACTTCAAAAGCCTTCTTTAACTTTTCGAATCCACCTACACTGTACAACCTTTTAGAATAGAACTGCAGTGTTTTATCCCTTGCAACGGCGAAGATCGATATACCGATCCTTATGACCTCATAACTGACTTCACTTCCACACGAATCGACATAACTGAATTTTCTAACGTTTTCGAAGTAACTTACTCTTGTGTTTACAAAACTCCTTATAACTTTTTCAACCTCTTTTAAGAACTGAATTTTTTGATCTATTGGGATATCAAACGGGTTTTGTTTCACCTTCATCACGTATTTACCTCTACTGCATATTTCTAAAACCTCTGAACTCCCACTGAAAACTGCGTTTTTCTCAGCTAATCTGAGTCCTTCTTCATTACTTACATCACCTTCAAAGTAACCCCAAAATCCGTTTTTCAAAACCCTGAAACCCTTGGATTTTGAGCTGTCAAATTTCAGCTTCTCAACTTTACCGTTTTCTATTTGTATCGAAAGGGTTTTCGATTCAACACTTCTAATATCGTAGAACTCCATGACTCAAATTCAGGTATTTGATATATTTTTTAGTCTTTCGAGCACATAGCTTTGAGGTGTGTTGAGTTGAAAAAGCTGATAATAGTAGGAACTGCACACGTCTCAAAGGAGAGTGTTGAGAACGTCAAGAGAATCATCGAAGAAGAAAAACCGGATGCTGTAGCGGTAGAACTCTGCTATAGACGTTATAAAACTTTAGTTGAAGATTACAGAGAGGTGTTACCGATAACGGATTTGATTAAAAGGGGTGAAACATTTTTGCTTCTATTTCAGACTATCCTATCATACTTCCAGAGGAGAATTGCAAAAGATTACGGAGTTAGAGTTGGTGAGGAGATGCTTGCGGCAATTGAAAAGGCAAGAGAAATCGGTGCTGATGTTCTGCTCATAGACAGAGATATTACGATTACGCTTAAGAGGTTTTGGCAATCCCTAAGCTTCTTTGAAAAATTGAAACTCGTTTACTACGTCATAAAAGATTTCTTTTCTAAAGAGGAAATCGAAATAGAAGAACTGATGAAAGAGGACATATTGGATAGACTCGTTAAAGAGTTTAGGAAGATTTCTTCAAATGCCGCTAGGGTTTTAATAGATGAAAGAGATGAGTACATGGCCGCAAAACTTATTGAAGCCATGCAGAAATACGATAAAATCGTTGCAGTTGTTGGAGCTGGTCATAAAAAGGGAATAGAAAGGATTTTAAGGGAGCATCAGAGAATAGATCTAAAAAAACTCGAAGAGGTAAAGAGAGGTGTAAACTACTTCAAAATCCTGAGCGTTTTTATATCTCTAACCATTTTGTCTGTATTTGTATTCATAGCTGTTCTAAGTGTGCAGAAGTTTTTTGAAGCCTTTTTATTCTGGTTTTTAATCAACGGAGTATTGGCAGCTATAGGTGCAACGATTGCAAGAGCACATCCGATATCTATTACCTTAGCATTCCTCTCCGCATGGCTCACATCTTTAAACCCCATGATTGCCGCTGGATGGGTTGCAGCTATAGCCGAAACATGGGTTAGAAAACCGAAGTCATCGGATTTAGCTGAGTTGATCGAGGTTAACAGCTTTAAGGAGTTGTTAAACAACAGGATTTTTAGGATTCTACTTATAGCAGCTTTGACGAATATAGGTAGTGCTATTGGAACGGTTTACGGGAGTTATTACATACTAACGCATTTCGGAATAGATATAGTAAAAGAGATATCTGGTAAGCTGAAGTTCTTTTAGATGATAAAACTCCAACCGATAGGAGATGTAGACAGAGAAGTTTTAAACTTCTTAAAGGATAAGCTATCCGATCTCTTTGGAGATGTAAAAGTTTTGCACGCTATAGCAGTTCCAGGGGAGTGTTATAATTCCGTAAGGAATCAGTACAACTCCACTTGCATCTTGAAGAGGTTAAAGCCTATAAGGGTTACACTCGGAGTAACAGAAGTGGATTTATACGCTGGATTTCTAAACTTCGTTTTTGGAGAGGCAGAATTGAACGGTTCGAGGGCTGTAATATCTCTTTATCGATTGAGGTATAATGCAGATATAGATCTATTGAAGATAAGGGCTTTAAAAGAGGCTGTTCACGAAATAGGACACGTACTGGGATTAGAACACTGCACAAACAGGAGATGTGTTATGAGCTTTTCAAACTCCGTGTTTGAAGTGGATGTAAAATCCCATGAGTTCTGTGAGAGATGTCTGAAGAAGCTAGGAGGTTTGTAGTTCAGGAGCACTTTGCGAGGAGACATCACTACGATTTAAGATTAGAGATGAATGGCGTCGCAAAGAGTTGGGCAATTCCAAAGGAGATTCCACAGGAAAGAGGAGAAAAAAGACTTGCAATTCAGGTAGAAGATCACAGTATAGATTACATGGATTTCGAGGGAGTTATACCGTTCGGTTATGGAAAAGGAGTTGTGAAGATTTGGGATAGGGGTTACTACGATCTCCTTAAGAAAACTGATAAGGAAATAAAGTTTAAATTGAATGGAGAGAAGTTAAAGGGAACTTACGTTTTGATAAGATTTGAAAAGGCTGGCAAAAACGCTTGGCTTATGATCAAAGTAGATTAATTGCCTTCAACTATGCGTAAAAGAAATATGTTTACAAGTTAAAGTTTTACATGCACATTTTCAGCAAATAAACCTTCAAAATCCCTCAAGAATTGCGTAACAGTAAGATTTTCTAATTTCTGACTGAAACTCAAAATCTCACAGTTTAGATGTAAAGGTTATAATGGATTTGGGCTAGAGGTGTTGGGTTCTTCTAAAAAGGGGGAAGGATATGTATATATCCTTCACACAGAATCAGCAAAGCTCAAAGCAGATGAGTTTAAAGATTTAAGAGAGGCAGTTCAATCCTTAAATTCAGAGTCCTATACAAATCTACATGCACGTGCCATGGAAAAGAGTGTACTCTTGGCATTGCTCTGCATGTGGAATCTGTTGTAGATACTACAGACCTAGGCTCACAGCTTACGAATACTTAAAATTGAGACACACTGGATTCGTCGAGGAGAGGAATGGGAAATTTTACATAAGGAAAATCAATGGTTTATGCCCATTCCAATACAAAAACCTTTGTTTACTTCAAAATGAGAAACCGTTGGCATGTAGACTCTTCCCATTTGTCATAAGGAAGAAGGGTTGTGAAGAAGCGTACTTCGAATACGACAACGAAGGCTACTACGTTTATGTCGATACCTTCTGTCCAAATGTAAAACTCAAAAGAGATTTAAAACCATCTAAGCAAATGATTCCCCTCGTTTTAGAAGCTATAAAAATCTACAGAGGTGAAATCAGAGGTGTTAATCTCTTAACAAGCCAAGGAATTCAAGAGCTTCAACAACCCCATCGCCGTTTTCTGATGGTGTAACCAAATCTGCAATCTCTTTAAGCTTTTCATCTGCGTTTGCAACGGCAATCCCAAATCCGGCAACTTTAAGCATCTCTATATCGTTTTCCGAATCTCCTATTGCCGCAAAGTCTTTAACATCGATCCCGAGCTTTTCAGCGATAAACTTCAAAGCCCTACCTTTGTTAACGTTCTCATCGATTATATGATATGCAAACCCAGAATTGACGATTTTAACTCCAAAACCCCTTAGAATCTCCCTTGCAACGTTTATATCGAATGTTCTCCTTAGACAAACCTCTGACTTTCTATACTCAAAATCCAAAAGCTCTACATCGAAGTACTTCTCCAATTCCTTCAAAGCCCTTATACACTTGTTTTTGTCGCCTAAAATTATATCCCTGCCGTCGTAGCTAAATCTAACTACTCCACCGTTTTCACATATAACTATATCTGAAACACCGATTAGTTTCGCTGCAGCTCTCGCAAAACACGATATATTTCCAGTTGATAGTACGACTGGGATTTTTACCTTTCTCAAGGCTTCAACAGCTCTCAGATTTAAAGCCCTTCTTTTATCTGTTAGAGTTCCATCTATATCTACAGCAATAGCTTTTGGTTTAAACATCTACATCCTCTCCAACGGTTCTATTCCCAACAACTCCAAACCGTTTCTGAGAACTATTCTCGTTGCATCAACTATTGCAATTCTATGCTCTCTAATCTCTTCCTCAGCTCTCAAAACGCTGTGATCTCTGTAGAAGTCGTTAAAAGTCATCGCAACGCTCATGAGGTATTCCGCAAATACGTTTGGCTTTAACTCGTTTACAACTCTCAGCACGTAATACGGAAACTTCGAAAGCAAAACAACTAATCTCCTCTCAACTTCATCACATAGCTCGGCTTTGAAATCCCTTCTGCCACTTACTTTTCTGAGTATACTACAAGCCCTTGCATGGCTGTACTGAATGTAATTTGCAGTTTGTCTTTCGAAATCCAACGCCTTTTTCCAATCGAAAACCATAGGTTTTTCTGGAGCAATCTTTATGAAATCATACCTCAAAGCTCCAATTGCCACGCATTCGGCTATTCTCCTCTTCTCATCATCGCTGAAATCTCTATCCGCTATTATCTTCTCAGCTTCTTCCTTAACCTTCTCGATTAGTTCATCCGCTGAAATGAACTTACCCTTTCTTGTACTCATCGATCCCTCAGGTAAAGAGACGAATTCAAAGAAAACTACCTCTGGGGTTTTAAGCTTTAAAATCTTTAAAATCTTATTGAGTTGATTTGCATATAGTTTGTGATCTGCTCCAAGAACGTTTATAAACCTCTTGTAGTTTTCACTCTTCCACAAGTGATATGCTAAATCTCTTGTTATGTAAAGAGTTGTTCCGTTCTCCCTCTTTAAAACTACATCTTTGTCATCTAATTCCAAAATCCATGCACCATCCTTTTTAATCAATCCAATTCTGTCCAATTCATTTAAAACTCTGTTAACGTATCCGTTCCTCACAAATTCGGATTCCCATACGAATTCGTCGTGTTCAACGTTTAATCTCCTAAGAGTCTTTTTTATCCCGACTAAAGCCATTTCAACTAATTCTCTAAACAGTTTAGATACCTCTTCATCTCCCTGTTCGTATTTCATCATTAGTTCATCCACTTCCCTTACCAAATCCTCTCTCTTTTCCTCCTCTACCAGCTTATTCGCTTTTATATATGCTTCAACTACTGCATGATCCTCTTTTTTCGATCTATCAACTCCAAACAGTTTGTAACCTAATACAGCCAATGCTATCTGCCTTCCCATGTCGTTGACGTAATATTGTGTTTTAACCTTTAATCCAGCTTTTCTCATAATTCTCGCGAGTGTATCTCCTATGATAGAATTCCTTATGTGTCCTATGTGCAAAGGCCCATCTGGATTTGCAGATGTATGCTCAATTAAAACTTCTCCCTTGAGGTTTAAAAATCCATATCTCTCATCCATATCGAGTATAACCCTAATAGTATCTTCTAAGAACTCATAACTCACAAAGAAGTTTATGTATCCGTTTACGCTCTGAACACTTCCAATGTACTCACCTATGCTTATATTTTCAACGATTTCATCTGCTATTTCACTTGGTTTTCTCTTCTGCTCCTTAGCGAGTTTAAACGCTATAGTTGAGCACAGATCTGCATGCTCACTCTCCCTGATATACTTTTCATCTCCGTACTCTCCCAACGCTCTTATCACTTGTTCTCTGAACTTTAAGAACATGTTTTTAAGTTCCTCAATTAGTTATAAAATCTATTCCTCTAATCCGATAGAGATTTCTTTAAGCACGGCTAAATTTCAACATGCGAATAATAGATACACACGTTCACCTCTACCCAAATGAAGTGTCGTGGAGGTTTAGGATTTGGATTGAGAAGAAGTTGAAGCAAAAGCTTTCTATTGAAGTAGAATGGGATAAGGCTTTAAAAAAGCTTAGAGAATTGGGTGTTGAAAGCGTTTTCAACTTGACACACTCCACAACTCCAGACGACGTAGAATTGCTGAACAGATGGCAGAAGTATTTAAAGGATAAATACGGCTTTGTAACGTTTGGTGCTTTTCATCCCAAGAGGGATATTGATGTTTTGATAGATGCTTTTAAGAGGGATGAGATCGATGGATTAAAGCTTCATCCATCAGTTCAGAAGTTTTATCCGAATTCGAGGGAGGCGATTGAGATATACGAAGTTCTCGAAGAGTTTAAAAAGCCTTTGTATATACACGCCGGCTGGTTTCCAGATAACGGTTACGAATACTCAAGCCCAGAGATGTATGAAACACTTGTTCAATGCTACGATTTCCCAGTTGTAATAGCCCATATGATACTTGGAAAATGCAAAGAAATCACAAGATTTCTTGAAGAGAGGAAAAACGTATACACAGACACCTCTTCTATTCTCGTCGAGATAGAGGCTATATCCCTAAATGGAGTTAAAGTTCAGATGTATTGCGAGTACATAAGAGATGTAATAGAATTATTTCCAGAAAGGGTTATGTTTGGAAGCGATATACCGTTTGTTTGGTGGAGTGTTGAAGAAACAATTCAGAAACTCAAGGAGATATGTGGCGACGAAGTTGAAAGGATAACATATCTAAACGCAAAAAGGTTTATAGAGAAACACATCAGATAATTGATAAATCTCTAGCCACCTTAGTTAAGTAGTCTCTTATCGCATAAATCGCCTTAACCAATACCTCTTTATTGTCATAACTCTCAACGATTTTGATGAGTTCATTCCTACTCAAATCCTTTAACCTCTTAGCTATCTTAATCATGTTTGGTATAGCTCTAACTACGTTATCTACTATTGTTACATCTGCCATCCTAGCAGTTCTCGATAGTGGATTCAAATCTATTGCTATTACTTTCTTACCGTGTTTCTTTAAGACTTCACATCTATCTCCATCTTCAAGCGGAACTAAAACTACATCGGCGATGTATATACCCCTTTTATCTACTATTCTCCTTGCAGATTCTAAACCATCCAATTCCGCATCACATCCAGCTAGAACTTCGATTCCAAATCTCTCCAAGTAATCCTTAATTCTTCCTACTCTCTCCTTGCTGAAATGAAAGACGTTTACTTCGACTTTCGCATTAGTGAGTTTTGCAAGTTCTGCAATTTCTCTACCACTCAAAACCGCGGTATTTCCGTTTACAGATATAACTGGATTCTTTGCAAGTAGCATGAGTGCAACGGCAACCTCTTCAGCCTTTAAAGCGAATTCATGAGACTTTTCGCCTAAGATGTAATCGAATGCCTCTCCTCTCCCATGTGCTATCAAACCCTGAAGAACTACCACTCCATCTCTTACACCTTCAACGAGTTTTTCCCTTAATATTAAAGATTTATACCTCGGATGGGATTTTGGAATCATCATATCACCCCTAAGAATTCAGCTAACTCTTTAAGTGATTTGAATACGTAATCTGCATATTTCAAGTAACTCTGAGCAAATCTCTTGTTTTTATCTGTGATTATCAATGCCGTCTTAGCTCCGGCGTTTTTTCCTGCTATCAAGTCAAAAACGAAATCTCCAACAACTAAAGCTTTATCTCCATCCACTTTGAAAGATCTCAAAGCCAAGAGTATTGGCTCTGGTGAAGGTTTTGGCTTTGCATCTTCTCTTGTTATAATGAAATCGAATTTCAAATCGAATCTCTTTGCGATTACTTCTACGCTCCTCCTACAGTTCCTCGTCACAACACCTCTTTTTATCCCAGCCTTTTTAAGGGCATCTAAAATCTCCCTCGCAAAGTACAACAACTTTGCGTTTTCAGCACATCTTATCTCATAGGATTCTAAGATCTTTAAAGCTCTAATCCTTTCAGCTTCATTATCCATACTGAGTATAGACTCGAGTATAAATCTTCCAGAAATTCCAAGCCTTCTCCTTATTTCATCAAATGGGATGTTCAACTCTACAAGCGTTCCATCGAGATCAAATGCTATTAAATCAAACATCGTAATCACCTATAATCTTCTTATACTTCATAGCCTCTTCTCTTGGATCTTTTGCTGAGTATATAGCTCTACCCACTATTATCCCATCCGAATACTTTAAAGCCTCTAAACTTCCACCTTGAAAACCTATACCCGGACATAGGATTTTCATATCTTCAGCGGCTTTTCTGATCTCTACTAATCTATCTAATCTCGTTGCTGGTGCGATAATTCCATGGCATCCCAACTCCTTTGCAAGCTTAACGATTTCTATCGAATGCCTTATCATGAATTCTTCAGCCCCTTTACTACTGAGTTCCGAAACTACGTAAACCTCTCCACCATACTCTTTAGCAACATCTAATACGGCTTTAACCGTATCCCTCCCAACGAATCCGTGAACTATAACAGCTGTAGCATTGTTTTTAAACGCTATTTCAGCTATCTTAGAGCTTATATGTGGAACATCTGCAATCTTTAAATCCGCTATTACAGGCTTTAACCTTGAAAGTTCCTTCACCACGTTAATTCCAGTCGAGAGAATTAGGGGATAATTGACTTTAACTCTATCTATGTAATCTGAGGTTTCAGTTGCTACTTCTAAAGCCCTCCTTCTGTCTGGAACATCTAATGCCAATATCAACTCTTTCATTCTAAGCCATGCTTAGTAGAGGAGTTATATAACGATATCATTAATAACGATAAATAATGAAGAATTTGATTAATGCCAGGTATTATCGTTGAGATTAGCTAAAAATAAGTATTGTTAAAAATAAAAAATGAAAAAGAAATTTAGACCTCCTTTGTTAACTCAACGCAATACTTCTGAACTACTTCTTCTTCAACAGGCTTTGTCAACAATGAAACGATTACGAACAGTATGAATCCTACTGGAATTGCCCACACTTGATGTGGTGTGATCAATGCCGCCTTGTTTCCGAATATTATGTCGTTTAGGAAGAAGAACGCATGGTGTCCGAGCACAAGCTTGGCTCTTAGCCATGCGTAGAGGTGGAGCGGAGTCATTATTATAGCCGTCGTCCACATTGCAGCTCTCGTTGCCCTCTTCCACCAGAGTCCTAGGACAAGTCCTGGACCAAGAGCAGATATTATTACAACGAATGCCCAACCAGATAAGTCGAGGACGAGGCCCGGCGGATTTATGGCAACGACGAGTCCAATGAGCAGAAATATTACTGAAACTATTCTTGCAACAAGTATTGGCTTCTCCTTCGCAATTCTGCTCTTCAACATCAAGTCTCCCCAGTCTCTCGTGATGAGAGTGTTTACAACCATAACCCATCCAGCTGCTGTTGACATAGCAATCGCCAAACCACCAGCACACAAGATTCCAAGAACCCATGGATTCTGAAGGGCTTCAACTGCAGCTATCATTGAGTAGTCGGGCCATCCACCTACACCGTACTTTGCCATGTAGCTCTTGAGAATTGCTACAGCGTTCTGTCCTTCCGTTGCCATAGGTCCGTGCTCAATCATGTACTTCGATGATGCGCCGATTATTTGCAAAGCTACATAGAATATCCCTCCAGCAAGTGTGCACCAGAAAATGCTTCGCCTCGCAGTTTTTAGATCCATGACAGTAAAGAATCTAACAACTGTATACGGCATTGTTGCGAAGCCATAGTGCCACACAAAGAACCAGCCTATTACGGCTATCCACGTTCCACTGAGTAGATGTGGCACATCTGGTGCATCAGATGGCGTGTTCCAGAACTTTGGAGCGCTTTCAACAACTGCATTGTAAAATCCATCTAACCCACCAAGTTTTGCTACAATAGCAATTGCCGCAACAACGGCAGCTAAAGTCATAAGGAACGCTTGGAATGCTGCATTCCAGCTCGTAGCGATCATTCCTCCCCAGACGACATAGAGCATGACTATAATAGTTCCCAAGATCACTCCAATGATGTACGGAACCTTTGCTATTGCAAGTAGGAACAGAGCCATACCCACAATTGACAGTGTGATGTAGAGAATGGCACCTATTATAGTCACAATTCCAACGAGCCATCTCAACCGCTGGTCGTTATATCTATCAGCATAGTAATCGGCAAAGCTGACTGGAGCGTATTTTCTGAGGGCTGCTGCCGTTAAGAGCGTTGCAATCGGCATTCCTGCAATAATAGCTGCCATCGCCCACCAGAATGGATATCCAAGGATGAATACGTAAGCTGGCAATCCGAGCATTGAAGCGGGGCTGAGGTATGTCGATTCGAGTGCAAGTCCGTTGACGACACTTCCTATCTGCCTTCCGGCGACGTAATAATCTGTAGCGCTTTTCAGCCTCAGTCTCGAATAGTAACCTATTACAATAACAGCTATAAAGTATAAGACCGTTATAGCCACAACAACCGGATCGA
>CAYWXE010000035.1:0-16201 GCA_964462505.1 uncultured archaeon
GGAATTTATCCAGCTGTAAAATATGCAACTCGTAAACTTCTCGAAACTTATGGCGGCGATGTTAACTATCTTCTTTCAGATTCGAACGCTCTCTTTGCTTTTTGCAACTATCGGAGAATGTTCATGCTAAAGAGGGAGAAAGATTACGGTGGAGCGATCTTGATTTCTACTCAGAGGCTAACAAACGAAAACTGGGTTAAAATTCCGAAGAACAGAGTTATATGCGTGCTTAACGGAGAGATTTTTGTGATAAGTAATAGGATGGAGTAAGGTGAAGAGTTATGAGCGGGGGAGAATTAATATTGACTATTAAAAGTCTAAAAGAAAAATACGAAAGCGAGTGGAAATCTATTGAAGATGACTTTATGGCAACTATTGAGGAAATAAGAAAGTTTGTAACTGAGAAAACTAAAAAGGGAGAAACATTTACAAAAGAAGATGCAGAAACAATTTTAAACTTAGTTAAAAATGCGCCTCAAGCATCTAGATTTCTCCTTAGATATATCGGTAGCGTTGGATCAGATAAAAAGCATGTAATTACGAATCTACTGTCTAACGAGAACTTTTCCAAGCTTTTAGATGCATTAGAAAGTGAAAAGTTTGATGAGATAAAATTATTGGCAGAAAGACTTGTTCAGACTGTATATAATGTCGGGTACTCTACTTTGACGACATGGTTGGCAATCCTAAGACCAGATTTATTCATACCACTTTGGGGTTTCGAGAAAGAAAATGGGACTATACCCCAGAGTTTTCTAAGAAAATTTTATGAGATAAAGAAGTTCACAAAATGGTGGTATCTTGAAATTGACGAACTATTTGAATTTTTGGGGATTCTGAAAAAAATAGCAAACAGTGTTAGAATAGATAATTTATTTGAGTTGGCTTTTTATCTTAACAAGTATCAGGAGAGAAGAGATATTGCAACAAGACGATTTTGGTTAATAGCACCCGGAAAAGGAGCAGAATACTGGAACACTTGTGTTAAAAGGGAAATAATCTGTGTAGGCTGGAGAAATGCTATAGAAAAGTATGGCAAAAGAATATTCGAGCTAGATTACGATAAGTTCAAAAATTTAATGAAAAATGAATTCGGTTATGGTGATTTCCACGAATTGTGGAAGTTTTTAAGAGAAGTATCTATAGGTGATATTGTTTTTGCAAAAAAGGGAATGAAAGAAATAATAGGGATCGGTATTGTTGAATCCGGACCGGAAATAGACCTCGAATTGGGTGATTACCCTATTTACAGGAAAGTTAAATGGATCAATAAGAATCTAAGATTAGAATCACCAAAACAGTTTAGAGGAACTGTTGCTGAATTAACATATGAAGAAATTGAAAGATCTATAGAGCTGAGGAATTTAGTAGATAGTATAATTCAAAATATTCCTAGTTCCAAAGATAGCAAAGACGAATTAGATGAAGAAACTAAGAGTAAAATAGAATCGTTACTCAATTACAAAAAGCAGATAATCCTTTACGGGCCACCGGGAACGGGTAAAACTTGGACTGCTCAAAATTATGTGATGAGTGAAACGAATAACAAGAAGTTTTACGAGTTTGTAACATTCCATCCATCTTACAGCTACGAAGAATTTGTCGAAGGACTCAAACCGATTCCAGCTGAAACTACTACAAGTGGTTTGAAGTTCATAGTTGAGGATGGTATTTTCAAGAGAATAGCTATCAAAGCTATATGCGAAGCTTTAAAGTTGGCTGAGAATTTGAAAAACATGGCTGAGGAACTTTTAAACTCATTAAAAGAAATTGAAAACGGAAATCTTAATGAATACGACAGATACCTTAAAAAGAAAAGGGACTATGGAATCGTATTAAAGAACTGAGCAAAGAAGATATTAATGAACTATTCGAAAACTCTCCAAAATTCTACCTCGTAATCGATGAGATAAACAGAGGAGACATTTCAAGGATTTTTGGTGAGCTTATAACCCTGCTCGAAGCTGATAAAAGACTCGGAGAGGATAATCAGATTATCGTAACTCTACCGTATTCCAAAGAACCTTTCGGAGTTCCACCTAACTTATTCATCATCGGAACTATGAATACAGCTGACAGAAGTATAGCACTAATAGACATCGCTTTGAGAAGGAGATTCGGATTCATAGAGCTTATGCCATCCTACAAAGTCCTCATTAACGAGCTCGGAATTGGTAACGTTAATAACGAGGATGACGCTATTAGAATGATAGAAAGCTGGAACGAAAATGATCTAAACGACATTAAAAAGCTTACAGTTAAAGTTCTTTACTCCATCAATGAGAAAATAAAAAGGGTTTATGATAGAGATCATCAAATCGGGCACAGCTATTTCTTAAAGCTTAAGGATTATGAAACGAGAGATGAGACTATTAAAACTTTAAAATATATCTGGTTCCACGAAATAATTCCACTACTTCAAGAGTATTTCTACGACAGTCCAGAGAAACTGAAGGATGTTTTAAGCGAAGAGTTCGTTATAGTAGATGAAAATTCATACGAGTTCAAACAAATGGAAGATTTCAGCAATGAGGAGTTTCTAAATGCTTTAAAGGGTTTAATTATGAGCAGGGGTGAGCAAAGTGGATAATATCGTTACTCTGTTCGAATACGATTCAAAGAAGTTCGAAGAGGGTGATCAAGACTATTACAATGGAGACAAACTCATTTTAACGGATAAAACAATTGAAGAACTTGAGAAACTAAGTGATAAAAATTTGATAGAGCTAAAGTGGAAAGAGATAAAAGCTTTGAACTATGTCGGCGTGATAAAAGCTGGCAATATTACAATAGAAATACTTCCAAAATTTTTAAAGAAAGGAGAAGAGAAGAGCTTTGAAGAACTGAAAAGAGTTGCGATCAAAAATCTCTTAAAAATGCTCGAATTTACTCAAAAGTTGAAAATAAAGGAAATAGATTACACGGGTTTGGAAGAAATTAAGCACGATTTCTTTGAGATTTTCATCTACCTTTTTGCGAAAAATCTGTTATCTTTGCTTAAAATAAAGCAAAACTACGAATATGTAAGGAAAAGAGAAGAACTTAGATTCGTTAAAGGAAGAATAGACTTTGCAAGATATACGAATCCAGCAAGATTGCACATTGTACCTTGCATTTATTACGAGAGATCGATTGACAATCTCATAAATCGAACTTTAAAATACACTTGCTATCTACTATCAAAAAAGACGAAAAGCTCTGAAAATTATCGTTTACTTCGAAGGATAATGGACATCTTAGATGGAGTAACATTAACTCCTGTGACGATCCAAGAAATCGACAGGATAACGTTTAACAGATTGAATGTCGATTTTAAACCCTTCATTGAATTGTGTAAGCTTATTCTTGAAAGATCAACCTTAACCCTTCAGGCTTCCAAAATTGAAACGTTCTCCCTCATGATTCCGATGGAAAAGCTGTTTGAAGAGTTTATAGCAGGTGTAATTCAAAAAATACATAAGGACATCTTCGGCGAAAATGCTAAACTGTTAATTCAATACGAAATAGGTCACTTAGCCGAAAAGAGTGGAAAGGAAATGTTTAGAATGATTCCTGACATAACTATTAAGGTTAAAGACGAGATTAAGCTGATCATCGATACGAAATACAAGCTTCTCGATCTAGACAGTGAAAAGTTGGGAGTTTCTCAACAAGATCTCTATCAAATTTATGCGTATTGTAAGGAAAGTGATGCTAAAAAGGCGTTACTACTCTATCCAGATAATTTGGTTAGTTTTGATGAGGATAGACTTAGAGAACCTTTTAAGCTTGGTAAGGATAGAGCTATCAAGCTATTTATTGGAGTAGTTCCATTACATTATGATTTAACCAACAAATTTGAAGAATTCGTTAAGGAGCTTGAAGGTATTTTAAAGGCTGTTGAATCTGAATGATCAGACTTGTTAACTTAAGCTCTTTGCTCGAAGTTGGCATGTCTAAATGATCTATCTTCCTTAATTTGCGTGTCACATCTTTTACTGCATCTGCAACCATACTCTTTCAATAGTAGCTAGTAGTATTTATTCTTTAGATTTTTATGTTGATGTTAAATTGATTAAATCTTCATCTAAACCTTTCGTTTTAGGTTTAAAAGGTGAAGTTTACGGGTTTCAATGGAATGACACAACACTTAATAATTCTTGTCATACATGAGAAGATGAGAGGTGTGAGAAAATGGAAATCGTGAAGATGGGAAAGAGGGGAGACATAGTCATTCCGGCAGAGATAAGGAAGAAGTATGGGCTTAAGCCGGGAGATCTGTTTACATTGGTTGATGTTGATGGTGTTCTAATGTTGTATAAGGTTAAGAGTGAAGGAGAACTTTTAACAGAGCTGAAACACTTAGGAGTGCTTTTGGAAAAAGCCGGATATAAAAAGAAAGAAGACGTGCTTAAGTTGGTGGATGAAGTAAAGGAGGAGTTATGTGAAGGTTCTTCTTGATACAAACGTTTACATCGTCGCAGCATTGGATTTAGCAAGGAACATTGAATCGGCGGAAGTTAAAATAATTAAGGCTGCAATCGATCAGAAGTTTAGAGTCGTTATAACAAAAGAGTTACAAGAGCAGATAATTAGAGTTGCTAAAAGAGTTGGTAATAAGAATTGGGCTTCACGATTGATAGCATTGATATGGGCTGAAATTAAACCAATATTCATCCCTCAAACGTATTACAAAGATTTGATGAGATTGTATAAAAGTAAGGTTCCGAGGAAGGATTTAGCCATATTCGTAGCCGCTTTAGCTGGTAATGTTGATTACTTGGTTTCGGAAAATAGAAGCTTCATTAAAGAAGCTACAAAGGCTCAAAACATCTTTAAATGTCTTACTCCTGAAGAATTCGTGAGAAAATTGAAGCTGTAGCTGAAGGAGAACAGAGCTCAAAGAGACTGAGATCAGAAAGATTCCAAAGGATTGGAAGGTTAGGCTTTAAGATAATAATGGATCAGTCACTATTATCAAAATATTACAATAAGAAGGGAGCAGGATACTCATTCGTTCAAGAAAAGGTAGATGTGAACCCTACATTAAAACAAACACCTATATTATAAAATGTGCAAAAATTGCTCAAGATTCCTATAGATCTTTTTAGCGATGTTCTATAACGGAGCTATAATCCTCATAATATAATATGATGAAAAGAAGTGAAAATTGTTTGATTGTTTGAAGGATTACTAACTAAACTCAATACTGTACACATTAAATTCACAACGAAAAATTTAGAGTTTGCTGAGCACATTCTTTATAACATCCAAAACTTCTCTTGAGCAAGGAGTTGCCAGATGACTTATAAAGTTCGGCAAGTAGTTCATGAGTTTAGCCGCATCTACTTCAACCCTCGGCAATCTTGCCTGATAAGACTTAATAACAACCACTTCACAGCAATCCTTAGCCCAATCGTTTATAAACTTCTTAACAGCTTCGGATTCTCCATCTCCATACAAAAGTAATGCCTTTCTCTTCTCCGGAGGGTTTAACCTCTCTAGAACCCTAAAAAGAACCTCTTCATCTTTCTCAACGACTTTGCATGAATTCAGTCTAAGCATAAACTTTGCAACATCTGCTACCTTTTTCATTAGAGGTGGTGAGATTGCGATTGCGTAATCTGCAGAGCTTAGCAAAGATAGCAAACCACCGATACTATGTCCAACTGAAATCACCTGCTTAAACTCCTTTTTCAACTCCTTTACAACACCTTCAACATCGTTAAGCACATTTTCATCGAATTCGTTTTTATTCTCACCATGCCCCCTTAAGTCAATTGCAACACAGCAATGCCCCTCCTCTGCTATAGAAACCGCAATTCCTAGCACTTCATCCTTCGAAGATGAATATCCATGCACGTATAAAACGCATTTATCGGCAGATTTTTTCTCCTCTGGCTCAACGAAGTAGGCTGGCACGTCTAATCCATCTAAGCTTTTAAAAAACCTCTTCGAGACCCTTACACTCATAGGAATAAATAATTTCAAATCGTTAAAAAGTTTGTCATGAACCGCTACGAGAGACAAATACCGATAATAGGATACGAAGGGCAGGAGAAACTATTGAATTCGAGTGTTTTAGTCGTAGGTGCTGGTGGACTTGGAAGCGCTGTAATCGCATATTTGGCAGCGGCCGGGATTGGAAGAGTAGGTATAGTAGATAAGGACACTGTAGATGTCAGCAATCTGCAAAGGCAGATAATCCATGCCGGAAAACTCGGGATGAACAAGGCGAAATCAGCAGCAGAATTCGTAAGAAATCTAAATCCAGATGTAGAAGTTGTCACATATGAATTCGAATTAAACCCAGAGAACGTATTAGACATCATAAGGGATTACGATGTCGTTGTGGGATGTCCAGATAACTTCAGAGTAAGGTTCTTACTTAACGATGCGTGTATGCTTACGAACAAGCCGTATGTCCATGCAGCAGTTTACGCATTTGAAGGTGAAGTGGGGGTTTTCCTTGGAAAGCCCTGCTATAGATGTTATCTACCAATTGCACCGAAAAACCATGGAGGAGAGATAATTGGAAGTGTTGCAGGAGTATTCGGATGTCTTCAAGCAACTGAAGTTATAAAGCTGATAGCGGGGATTGGTAACGTTTTAAGCGGTAGAATTCTGAGAATAGATCTGTCGACGATGGAATTCATTGACATTAAGGTTAGACAGATGAGGGCTTGCCCGATTTGCAGCGGAAAACTCAAAGGAATCTTCAAAGAGAATTACATGGGAAACTGTGAAATCAAGAGATTCGAATGATTTTTCTGCAAATATTCACAGATTTTGCTATGAATGCAGATTTATATATCGATAAAATAAATATTTTAAAATATTTACCTATGAAGGATTGCTTAGAATGCGGTTACACATGTAGAGATTTGGCTGAAAAGGCTAAAAATAACAGATATCTAATCAATAGATGTCCATACCTAAGCGATAGGGAGAAAGAGTATTTAACAATAGCTCTAAACGCAAAAGAGATACTGCCAGAAGTGCCAATGATATCATCAACTGTTAAAACTAAAACCGGGTTAATAGTAGGTGATAGAAATTCCCCAGTTTTAGTCACTGCAAACTTCCCATATACTCAAGTGGTAATTGGTGAAGTCTTGGCA
This sequence comes from uncultured archaeon, assembly GCA_964462505.1. Classification (GTDB taxonomy): domain Archaea; phylum Halobacteriota; class Archaeoglobi; order Archaeoglobales; family Archaeoglobaceae; genus CAYWXE01. The sequence continues at coordinate 7,101 of CAYWXE010000035.1, forward strand.
AAGGCCGGGATAAGTTGTAACATACTTATAATAGATACGGACGGCTATTCGGTAGACATGGCAGTATATCTCAAAATATTTAACGGTGAAAGAGTTAAAGATGCGATAGAAAGCTGTAATGAAATAGAACTAATCGAGAAGAGAATTCTAGTAATCCCAGGATTGGCTAGAGATTTTAAAAAGGACATAGAGGAGAAAACTAAATGGGATGTATTAGTTGGTCCGATATGTGCTGCTGAAATTCCGATATATCTGCTCAAAGAGGGATTAATCTAATCTGTTCGAGTCGAGTATAGCCATCAGTTCACTCAGATCTACCTCTCCTATACCTATTGCAGAATCAGCCGCGCCATAAGATATCAACAACTTGTCGTCGAGTAGTTGAGCACCACATGGGAATACTGTAAAGGGTCTATCTCCGTAAACCTCGTAGATTTCCTTTGGTTCCATGATGTAATAGGGAGTTATGGCGGTAATCCTTAACTCCTCGTCCATTAGTATTGCAAAAACCCTGTAAGCTTTAGTTTCCTTGTCTACTCCATGCAATAGGAGTAAGTATTCATCTCCAACCTCAATTGGTGGAGTTCCCCAACCTATTTTTTCCTCGAATTCAGCGGGTTCTAATGCAAGAGATGTGTTATTAACCGTTATCTCTGTAAAGCTTTCGAGGTGTAATACCTCATTTGGGATATCACTGATAACCAAGTAAAAGTTTTCATCTCTGAGGTGTAATCTGTGGAAGAGCTTGAGATTCCCCTTAACCTTCGTTAAAAATGCATCCTTGTCACTTATAACGAATCCCCTAAACTCTCTCGGCATTCTAAAAACACATAATTTCTTCCATCTTCTTCCCTCTAAAACTGCTGTAACTGGAAGAGTCCTTTCAGTCCTCTTAGATGGATCGAAATAGTTCACGGTTCTTCCACAGTAGGTCATGAACCTTTTACCATCTATCTCGTAAACTCTTGGATCTTCTACTCCCCACAAATCGAATTTGTTATCTGGCATAACCTTTATCTCTGCTGTGTAATGCCCAGAGACTAAATCGTCGTATACGTCTTCGAGGGGTATATGCATTTCAGCTACTGCACTCGAATACGTAAAGTACCCTATGATTATCCTTCCATAAATCGTCACTCCAGCGTTCTCAACTATCATAGACGGATTAAATATCGTTACTGGATTGTCTATGGGATATCTCTTCAGGTGTACTTTGTCTGCTGTTATAACGCTTAATCTCCTCACTATGTCTTCCGTTCTCCTCTCTCTACAAATCTTTATCTCTCCTATTTCTCTACAGATCGGTTTAAACATTAGTATCTATAGCACAAACGAAAACTTAAAACTTTTATCGTTTTGGAAAAGTAATTAATAGGGTTAAATTAAAATTCGCTACATGGTGATTGGTGTAACAATGGTTAACGTGATACCTGGTAGAGAAAAAGATGTCTATTTGAAAATAAAAAACCTCAAAAATGTTAGAGACGTCTACCACGTCTTTGGAGAGTTCGATTTCGTCGTAATAATCGAAACAAATAGTCTATCTGAGTTGAATAAAACTGTTGATGAGATCAGAAGTATAAACGGTGTTACTAAAACCCAGACTGTTGTCGGAGCGGAGATTTAAAAGTCGATTGCAATAACTATTTATAATACACTAACTCAATAATCTCTGGTAAATGACCCCAGAGACCTCTGAGGTGGTGATTATGAAAACCAGTGATACAACGAAGTATCTCATACACGCCGAGATTGTAGCAGATGGTGTTGTCGAGCGTCCGGATGTTGTGGGTGCTATATTTGGACAGACTGAGGGATTGCTTGGAGATGATTTGGATTTAAGAGAGTTGCAAAAAACCGGCAGAATTGGAAGGATAGAGGTGAAAATAGAGAGTAGAGGGGGAAAGAGCTATGGAGAAATAAAAGTACCTTCGAGTTTGGACAAAGTTGAGACAGCTATACTCGCTGCGGCTTTGGAAACAATTGAAAGAGTGGGCCCTTGCTCGGCTAAGATAAGGGTGAAGAAGATTGAGGATGTAAGGGCTAGTAAAAGAAAAAAAATAGTGGAAAGAGCTAAGGATATACTTAGAGAACTCTTTGAGGAGCCGGAAATAGAATCCGAGAAAATAGTCGAACTCGTTAGAGAGGCAATAAGGTCTGATGAAATAGTGGAATACGGAGAGGAGAAATTACCGGCAGGACCAGCAATAGACGAATCCGATGCGATAATAGTCGTTGAGGGAAGAGCTGATGTTCTAAACCTTTTAAGGCATGGAATAAAAAACGTAATAGCTGTAGAGGGTACAAACATTCCGAAGACTATTATAGAGTTGAGTAAGAAGAAAACTGTTACAGCATTTTTGGATGGAGATAGAGGTGGAGATTTAATACTGAAGGAGCTTCTTCAAGTTGCGGATATAGATTACGTTGCAAGAGCACCGGAGGGGAAAGGTGTAGAGGATTTAACACACAAGGAGATAATGAAGGCTTTGAGAAACAAGATACCAGTCGAACAGATACACATACTAAAGAAAGAAGAGAAGCTTAGCCCTATTGATATGCTTAAAAAGCATAAAAGGGAAGTTGAAGGTAAGTTAATGGCGAGATTACTCGACAAAAATCTGAACGTGTTAAAAGAAGTGCCAGTGAGGGATTTAGTTAAGATACTCAAATCTGATGATGCGAAGTGTTCAGCAATAGTTTTCGATGGTGTTATAACTCAAAGATTAGTAGATTTAGCCGCTAAAAAGGAGGTAAATTACTTAATCGGTGTTAGACTCGGAAGCGTAGTTAAAATTCCGACTCACGTTAGAGTTATCACGTTTGAAGATCTTTAATTTTATTTTTATTTTCATTAAAAGCTATTTTATGAAATAAAGAATCAGTGTCCATAGTAATTAAATGTAGCAACTGTGGAGATACATAGGTAAAGGCTTGTCTAATTTGCAGAACAAACATAAAACTGAAGAGAAATGTTATATCATGCATAATTTAAACTACATCAGTAGTGTTACATCATCACCTAATGAAATAAACAATATAATAGTAAACAATACATAGATTATTAGAATTGAGAGATCAAGCTGTAGACTAATAAAGCTATAATAAAAGTGAATAAAAATGCTTTTTAGGCTATTACGTAAAAAATTAAAAATGATCAAAATTTAAGAGATGTTAGAGGAGCAACAATTATACATTTGTATTCTCGAAGTTAGAAGCGAATAATTAGGGAAGCTATAACTATGAGAAAGCTTTTTCAAGAAAAAGAAGAATTGATTTCACCCCCTATTTAACCTCCGTTCTCGAAAATAGGAGAGACGACATAATTAATATCGTAACACTGTAGGAAATCAATACTATTAAATCTTTAATTGGATCGATTTCGGAGAAGTCTATAAAAGCCCATCTAAGCAAGTCAACACCATAAGTTAGGGGATTTAATAAAGCTATGACTTTAACGACTTCTGGAAATTCTTTTATTGGAAATATCGCTCCGGATAGCAGAAATATCGGAAATACAAAGAAATTTACTACTATCTGGTATCCGTGGATATCCTCCATAAAAGTTGAAATTGCAACTCCAGTTGCCGTAAATGCCATAGCTATTAAAAACATCACGAAAATCGCAATTGGAAACTTGATAAAGTTGAACTTAAAACCTATGAGTGTAGATACACATAACATGATAGTTCCCTGCATTAAAGCTGTTACAGCCCCTCCAAGAGTTCTACCGATCGCAATACTCATTCTGCTAATCGGTGCAACCAGTATCTCCCTTAAAAAACCGAACTGCCTATCCCAAACTACTGAAACACCTGAAAACGTTCCAGTAAACAGTAAAACCATTGAAATTACTCCCGGTGTTAAAAACTCTATATAAGATATGTCTTCTGGCAGAGATGGAATACTCGCCCTTCTAAACCCCATACTGAAGAAGAGTAAGAAGAAAAACGGCATTCCGAGAGATCCAAGTATTCTGCTCTTAGTTCTTACATATCTCTTAAGATCCCTTAAGAGTAAGACGTATACCGCTTGCATCACTCAACTGCCTTAACTATTATTTCAGCAATCTTCTCAGCAGAAAACTTACCAGAATTTATAATTAAATCGTATATACTCCAGTCATCGAGGTTTATGTTGTAAAACTTTTGATACCTTCTCTTCTCTATTTCCTCCCTTTCCTTCGTTTCCCTTTTAACTGTAGACAAATCCTTTCCCTCTCTCTTTGCAATCCTTTGATATCTTATTTCTGCATCCGCAAACAACCAAACCCTTAGATCTGCATCTTTAATCATCCAACCCGATAACCTTCCCTCTACTACTGCATCTCTCTCCTTTTCGGCCATCTCTTTTTGAGTCTTATCTATTAGCATATCGATCTCCGGATTCTCTTCAGCATACCTACTAAACTCTTCAAGCGTCATTCCCTTCTTAGCAGCGATTTGCCTGAAAATCTCCCCAGCAGAAATCAACTTCAATTTCAACTTATCAGCAACGAGTTTTGCAACAGTTGTAGTTCCACTTCCTGGCAATCCCGAAATCGTGATTTTCATATCAAACACCGACTTTTAGTATCTTCTTCACAACATGCCCTATCGTAATTGAACAGAGCAAGTACCACCATAACCACCACGGGAATATAAAAGCAGATGCTACATGAATCTTTCCAGCAAATGGAACTACTATTTCAAATAGCTTTGGATCAATAGAACTCAAATAGCTCGTCGGTAGTTCGTGGGTTATATTTCCACCGAACCCTTTGCCGTAAATCAACTCATAGCTTGTGACAGCTTTTTCCCATAACCAAGCGAATATCGGTATAGTTACTATGCCTGTGTAAAACATCGGTTTCATTTGCATGTTAAACATCTCACCTTGCAACTTCTTTATCTCTTCACTCTTCTTTTCAAGCTGTTTTAACTTAAATTGATTTTTCTGCTTCAAAGCCTCCATGTACTCCTTCTGGTAATCCCTAATTATCTTTTGAATTTTCTTGAGCTTATCGTAATCAACTGTATACTTCTGAATTACATTTGAATATGTAGCAGTTATTATCGATAGGAAGAATATCGTTATGTGAAACTTGTAGCAAGAAATCGGAGACAAAATCGGATCTAGTAGCAATCCTAGTGTAATTCTAAAATCCTTGCTGATTATTATACCTAAGAAGAGAATTGCACCTATGGCAATTGCAATCTTTGAGAGTACACCCTTCATACCTCCTCACCGAGCATTCTTCTAATCATTGGATGCATCTCTGCGATTTGTTCTCTTGCGAGGTCTTCGTAATACCTGTAAGCTATACTCACAGCTAAGAGCAATCCAGTTCCACTTACATTACCAATAGTTCCAAGCATGTTCGCAATTAGCGTTAGCAAACCTATTAGAGCACCACCTATTACGGTTACCTTTGGTATATACCTACTCAAAAACCTCTCTAAAACTTGGGGATTCTTTCTAAACCCCGGAATTATCATGCCAGATTTTGCGATTTGCTGTGCAACAGTTCTTGCATCCATTCCACTTGTCTCAACCCAGAATATAGCGAACAGAATCCCTCCAACGATTAAAATAGTTGCATCCACGAGTAGATGTGTTAATATCATCCAATCTGGTAGTGTTGCGTATTCGGCTTTTGTCTTAACTAAAGCTGGAACCCAGTCGTATGGGCCTCTAATAGGTGCTAGGAAATAAAGAATCCCGTTAACTGGTCTTCCATTCACGAATTCTCCAAAGACGGTTATACCCTTGCTGTAAAGCAGTTGTCCAAACGCAACTATGTTGGCTTGCAAAGCCCTTACAAATATCATCGGCAGAACACTTGCGTATATAAGCTTTATCGGAAATCTACCCCTTGCCCCTCTTACAAGCGAATGTGCTAGAGGAATTTCGACTCTTGTACTCTCAAAGAATACCACAAGCAATATTATGGCTATTGTCGATATTATTGCAAGGATCCCACCCTCTAAAAACAGAAACACCAATCCGCTACCCGTAAGCAAATAACTCAGCGGGTAATGCTGAGCTATATATATCCATCTGGGTATGATTCCAGCCGGCATTGCCGAATGAGGAGGAGTAATCCAGTTAAACAAACCTATTACGATAGCTTGAGCAATTCCAGCCAATATGAAAAGACTAACACCACTACCAATACCCCACTTTGAAACGACTTCATCCATGTAAACAATTAAAACACCACCGATGCAGAGCTGAACGAATATCAAGAACGATAAGAATTCAGGAGGAACACCTAACTTAGCGGCTAAATTCAAATCGGGTTTTAACAAGCCACCAACTATCTGTGGAAACGCTTCAAGAGCTATCATCACAAAAACCAAAAACCTCTGGAAATCCTGATATAGAGCTTGATCTTCTGGGTTTGTCAAATCTAACTTTATTATTCCAGCACCAACCAATAGCTGAAGGATTATACTCGCAGTAACTATTGGCCCAATACCCAAAGCCAAAATAGAACCTGTAGCTCCAGCAAACAAGGCTCTATAAGCTGCGAATATATCAATAGATTCTGGAGATAAACCAAAAACCGGAACGTTAGTTAGTATATAGTATAGAATTAGTATTGCAACTGTCCAGGCGAACTTCTCTTTGAAGTGGACATGCCTCTTAGGTCTTTCAACACTTGGAATCCTTTGAAAATACGGCCATAAAGCCCTTAAAACCTCCATTAAACCACCACAACTTTTCCACCAGCGGATTCTATCTTGTTAACAGCTTTTTCAGTTGCTTCAGGGATTAAGACTTCTATCGGTTTTGTAACAACACCACTTCCCAGGAGCTTTGAGTAACCCAGTTGTGTTAAATCAATTCTATACGTGTTATCCTTCTTTTCAGCTAATCCAAGCTCAACCAATCTATCGATTATTTCATCCAAATCCCCAACGTTTAGCTCTGGTCTTGAATACAAGAACTTGTAAGTGTATTCGTCAAGCTTACCCTCTCTCTTCAAAGCCCTAAGCGTCTCCTTAACCCTCTTTTCGGCTATGTAATCCTTTCTAACACAGAACGGTCTTGTGAATCCATGCTTACCAAACTCGTATAAACCCTCTTTTGCGAGTTTTACGAATTTTATGTACTTATGTTTGTGAACTCCAGCATTTCCTCTACCTCCTCTATTTCCAGCTCCTCTCCTCTTTTTATGGCTTCCACCACCACAAGTTCTGCTTCCCCTTATCTTTTTAACCTTCTTCTTTGGCATATTGACCCTCCTTTATCGCATTTTGTAAAGCAACTTCTTTATATTTTTACCGTGATAACCTAAACTCCCCATTGGGTAATGCCACTTAATACTTTTAAGTCCACCTCTCGGCGGATGAAGCCTAAATACAGGCTTTAAATCTGGTAAATCTTTAAGACTAGCCTTTCCTTCGATAACGGCTTTGGCAAATTCTTCTATAGTGTTGTAACCTGTTTTCTCCTTTACGTATTCATCTGTAAGTCTTTTATTTCCAGTTAATCTCCCTCTGAGCCTTAAAAGCATTGCAAGGGTTTCCGCATCGATTTCACCGTAAGCAACGTAATCCTTCACAACTTGAAGCATTCCTCGATATGAAGGTGTATCCGGAATAACCACGCAATGATACCTTTTATGCAATCTGAGCATTGCAAGTGTATCTTTTATCTTCCTGTGAACACCAACAGTTCCCCTAAGCCTTACAACTGCAAAATACATATTTCACCTCTTTATATACATAGTCTTTCTTAATGCATCATAAGTTGCTCTTGCAAAGTTTATAGTCGTCTTCGTCTGCCCCCTTGTAAAAGTCCAAACGTCTTTTACTCCAGCCAACTCTAATACCTTTTTTGCTACTTCTCCTGCGACTATTCCCAAACCTTTTGGCCCTGGTATAAGTGTAACCCTAACACTTCCAGCTGAACCCGTGACTTTGAATGGAATTGAATGCTCTTCACCGCATCCACATTCCCATGAGCCACAACCCCTTCTAACCTTGAATATGTTTACTTTTGCATCATTTATAGCCTTTTGAATCGCTATCGCGACTTGAGCAGCTTTTCCGACACCTACGCCAACATATCCGTCTCTATTACCAACTACTGCCGTAACTCTGAACTTTGTTCTCCTACCACTGTCAGTCATTCGTTGCACCATTGAAATCTCAAGGACTTCATCTTCCAAGTTTGGCAAGAGTATATCAACTATCTGAGGTTCTTTTAGCGGTAATCCGCTTGCGAGGGCTTCATCAATCGTCTTTATCTTACCTTCAGCAACTAACTTTCCAAGCCTCGTCCTAGGAACCCATTCCTCGAGTATCTCAGTCATGTCATCACCCCGCCATTATTGCCTCCTTAACTTCTTCAACATGGTTTGGCAGATCAGTTGGCTTTAAACCCCTTCTCTCGTATTCAGTAAACAACTCCGGCTTCATCTCATAATAGCTCGCTATATGTTCTCCCTTTATCCTTGAATCATCTGGAAGTATCTCCGGGCTGTGAGGAACTTTTAGTCCTGCTTCGACTGCCCCTCTAAGTACTGCAAAAACCCTCGAACCTTTGGCTGGAGTGTGTAAACCTATATCTAGCACGGCTTCACTAATCCCCTTCTCTAAGGCTTTCTTACCTATGAGCAGTCCAGTTAGATAAGCGGCTGGAGTGTTGTTCAAGTCCCCTTTCCAACCATACTTCGTGAGCATGGAGGAATCTATTCCAATTAAGACCCTATCACCGTCTGGGTGATAATCTATTATCTGAGCTATAACCCTTGTATTGGTTATTCTAACAACTAACCTTGGCTTTCTCGAGAGAAGCAACTTCAATCTCTTCCTGTAATTGGTCTTCCCCTCCCTTCTACGCCTATATGGAACCTTATATCTTGGCCCTCTTGCCACCCTATCACCTCTTCAACAATCCCATCTGCTTGATGTATGCGTTCAGATGGGCAACACTCCTGAACTCCCCACCCTTAGCCTTTCTATACAGCATCCTATAAGTTCTCCTATCTATTAAGCCGTTATCCCTCAAAAACCTCAACCTCTTCCTAATAGCCCTAATCCTCATCATCCACTGCTCTTTCCTTGATAACCTTGCAGTCTTCTTACCTTTTCTGCTTCCATGTCCTCTTC
>CAYWXE010000036.1:0-16166 GCA_964462505.1 uncultured archaeon
TTGAAACTTTGGCAATTGTTACACTTTACATTTCGATTAGTTCAGCATTGTGATTAGTTTAACTATATTGGAGCTAATTAGCCTCTTTACAATCTCTTCTGTAGACATGAATCCCATCGTCTAATAAAATAAGTTAATATACAGAATTTAAAATGTAAAATTAATTATTTTTCTCTCTTGAAGTTAAATTTTTCAAAATAATATATTATTTTAGAACTTCACTGAGTTCTATAACATCAATACCAAGACTCTTAAAGAGTTTAGAAATTTTAGGAATCATGAGAAATAGATTGCGTTCGCTTTGGATTTCTAAACAATTTAAGAGTTTCTTATCAATTCCCTTCTCTAATATGTTAAGGTATTGGGTAGTGATGCAACATTGTTGATGAGATATTTAAATCATCCACAATGTGGTGTCACGACCAGGTATTGTATTTATACTAAATTCTTAGGACTAGCTTTCCAGCAAATAAGTAAATCGATTTTATTTGGATCTTTATCGAAATCTTTTGCATCAACTTTACCTTTGTAAATTCCTTCAGCATCCCAATGTTTATCTACAAAAACAATATCTTCGAGTATAGTTTTTTGCTTATTATATCCCAATACCTTCCAATAAGGTATACCAAGTCTAGTTCACATCTGGGTTCTCTAATCATTGGCATCTTAAAATCTCTTATCTTTGTCTTTGGTTTTACCATTGCTAAATAGATACTGTGAATTTCCTCTTTAGCGTTAGTATCCTTTAATTTCCTTTGAACTTCCTCAAATTTCTCATCAAAATCTTCTATTTCAGGTAATAAATGCTTATTATCTTCTAAGATTTCAAAGAAGAGCTTAGGTATTACGAATTTAATTTCAACTGAACAGTATTTACCATATACATAAGGAACCAATAGCCAATTCCAGCTTTTACAGCGATAGCTCCAATTTCCCAGGGTGGGAATTCTTTGTCTTCATGTTTAATTTCAAAGGAATTGCGTGCTAATAGCGTTTCATTGAACATTTTATTAAAGATTAACGTAAGCTGTTAGAGTTTGTCTTCGAAAGGAAGACTTTTTATAATATAGAAATTTTTATAATATTCTACAAACCATAGCTTTAAAATAATGCTATAACCTTCTTTTCAAGTTCCGTCAGATTTGCTATTCTATTTTGGATATCTTGGCAGAATACATCTCTAACTTCAGATGGCTTCGATAAAATTTCGCTAACATTAGAAAAGCTAACAAATTTATCAGAATTTATAAAGTGCATTAATCTCCCAATAGCGTCATTCTCAGATGTATTGTGTTTCACTCTTAAGTTATGACTTGTCAGTTTTATCCATGCATCTTCGAGAACATCTATGCGTTTATTTTTGCAACTATTGTATTTACTTTCACCGATCTGATCAAATGTATACGCCCTTATCAAAATGATATCCAATGTGAGAATGTCTCCTTTATTAGCTTAAGTCTCTTAAAGTCTCAGAAATGTCAATCATAACTTTTTATACTTAACTTCGTTTAAAATCATTTCACTTTTTAATTCAAAAATTATATAATATAAGTAAAATTAAATAGGAATTTAAAATTCTCTAAAAACAAATTATTAAGCATAAGTTCTGAGCAGAGAAGAGTCATGCTTTAAGATTTCGCTCGAAAATAGAGGTCAAATTTTAAAAGGGTTTGGCAGTAAATAAGAATAGGAAAAGTTGGGATGATTAACATGGATCTCAACACATGGCTTAGAGATTTTTACCCTCAAATACTATCGGACTTCGGATTTAGTAAAGAAGCTGATGAAAGATCCGCAAAAATACTATACGAGCTTAGTAAGGATAAACTTTTAGATTGCTCCGTTTTAAGGGATAAAATCGCTAATAAGAGAGTTGCCGTAATTGGTGGAGCTGTAGACATAGCAGATGTAAAATTCATATCAGAATTAAACGATTGGGTGATTATGACGTCTGGTAAAAGTGTTATAAAACTAAAAAGGCTATTACCAGATCTCATACCAGATGTCCATGTTACAGATATAGAAGAGCCAGATGATCTCCTGATAGATCTCGAAAAAAATGGTTGTATACTCGTTTTGCATGCACACGGTGATAACATACATCGCGTAAAAGCAGTTGTGCCGAAATTGAGGGGGTTTATTGGGACTACTCAAAGCATTCCATTTGATAGGGTTTACAACTTTACGGGTTTTACAGATGGTGACAGAGCTGCAATAATTGCTAAGAGGTTCGGAGCTAAAGAGATAAAGCTATATGGATTTGATTTTTGTAAAGCTGACGACGAAGTAAAACTGAAAAAGCTTAAATGGGCTGAGAAGATTTTAAAGTTCGAAGGCATAATTTAAATATTCTACTCTGTTTAATAACTATCGACTCGAAATGTCTAATATGTGGAAATACGAAATCGAAAGAGATCAGAATACATGTAGAATTAACCTGTATCCAGATGTTAAAGACTTGAGAATTGGAGGTTATGGGTATAGAGACGTAATCGTATACAAAGGTGCTCCGGTGAGCTTTAAATCCATAGCAGAAAACCTAATGAAGATAAACAAAATCGAATATGCTAATCTGTCGATTGAAGAAGACCACTTGGTTTTAATCGTAGAGGTTAAAGGGGATTTCAACTGTGAAGACCTAATAAAAGAAATCTTGAACAGGATTACAGACATACTAATCAGTGCAGAAAGAGATCTCACAAAACTCGAAGAAGTTATGATTGAATCTGCGAGGAGATATGCAGAAAAGGAAAGAATGAAAAAAGAAAGTAAAAATGTATAGTATTACTTTGCAACCATTTGATGATTTTTACTTGTGATATTAAGAATATAATTTCCGTTTCATCTTAAAGTTTGTTGATAAATCTATTGATAAACTCTGAGACTGTTTACGAGGATTTTTTACCTGCTTAAAACCCTGGAGTCGTTGAAATTAATGTATTAGCAAACTTCTCGATTACTAAAATTTCTAATTACTATATAGAAGTCTAAAAATACTTCTCGGAAGATTTTATTCTGAGACAATATCACTTAACTCGTTGAAACTTACCTTAACCTAATTTTTCAACGGAGTATTTAATTATAGAGCCTCAGAAACGGGTGGATTCATCACTTTTCAGTTCGCCCTCGTTTCATCATCAGCGTAATAAAATCTAGCAATAGGCTTTTTTATTTGTTTTGATTACATTGTGATATGAAAATTTGTCCAGTTTGTGGAGTAGAGATGATAGAAACCGTTAGATACGATGTAGAAATAGACATCTGTCCTAAGTGTAAAGGCGTTTGGCTCGATAAAGGTGAACTCGAAAAGATAGTAGAAAGGGTAAAGAGAGAAGTATCTGAACTTATCACAATTCCAGCTTACAAAGAGTATTTCAAAAAGAAGAAAAAGAAACCCATATTTTTCGAGATATTCGGTGGATTACTCGGAGGTTTGCTCGGTGCTGAAATGGCAGAAGATTTCTTCGATTTCGACATAGATTTCGATTGATTTCGTAAACGATAAATTGGAAACGACTTAGAAATCTCTGTATGAGATTACACGAATATCAGGCAAAGAAGATATTCGCAGAGCATGGAATAGAGATACCTAAGGGTTTCTTGGCAACAAATGTCGAAGAGGTTAGAAAAGCTGCCGAAGAACTAAACGGCAAAGTCGTTCTGAAATCTCAGATACTGGTTGGAGGTAGGGGTAAGGCTGGAGCTATAAAAAAGGCTAACAGTGTTGAGGAGGCTGTAGAAATAGCTAAGGAATTGTTTGGTAAAGTCATAAAGGGACATGTAGTCAGAAAAATCTACGTAGAAGAGCAACTCGATATAGCAAGAGAGATGTACGTTGGACTTACAATCGACAGAATAAACAAGGGAATTGCAGTGATCATGAGTAGCGTAGGTGGGATGGATATCGAAGAAATAGCCGCACAGTACCCAGAGAAGATTGCAACTGTAACAGTTGATCCTCGTTACGGTTTAACTGATTACCAGATAAGGTATCTACTGTACGACTCAGGAATGCCTAAGGAGTACTGGAAGACTATAACTGGGATTGTGAAAACCCTCTACAACATACTGCTCAAGTATGAAGCTGAGCTTACAGAGATAAACCCACTAGTCGTTACGAGCGATGGAAGAGTACTTGCTGCTGATGCAAGACTAAACATCGACGATTTTGCACTGTATAGGCATAAGGATTTGGCTCAACTTAGAGATTTCACTGAGGCTGTTGAGCTTGAGAAGATTGCAAGCGAGAAGGGTTTAAACTATGTGAAGTTGGAAGGTAACATTGGGATTATCGTTAACGGTGCAGGAATGGCTATGGCTACAATGGATTTAGTACACTTAGAGGGGGGAAAGCCCGCAAACTTCTTAGACATAGGTGGTGGAGCTTCAGCGGAGGAGATGAAAGAGGCAATGGGATTGATACTCCAAGATAAAGACGTTAGGGTTCTGTTCATAAACATATTTGGAGGTATAACGAGGTGCGACGAAATTGCAGAGGGGATGATAAAAGCGTTTAAGGAGATGGAAATAGGAATTCCAATAGTCTTAAGACTTGCGGGAACTAACGAGGAGGAGGGAAGGAGGATGATAGAGGAATTTATTAAAGAGAGTAATGCAAACATATACCTAGTCGATTCAATGGAAGAGGGGGCTAAGAAGGCTGTTGAGATAGCGAAGGGGGTGTGATTATGGCGATTATAATCGATGAGAATACAAAGGCTATAGTTCAAGGTATAACCGGCTATCAGGGAAGATTTCATACTGAGAGAATGCTAAAATACGGAACTAAAATAGTTGCTGGAGTAACCCCCGGCAAAGGTGGAACTGAAGTTCACGGAGTGCCAGTTTACGACACGGTTAGAGATGCGGTTAAAGCCACTGGCGCAAACGCCACTGTGATATTCGTCCCAGCACCATTTGCTCCAGATGCGGTATATGAAGCAGTAGATGCGGGAATTAAGACGATAGTGTGCATAACAGAAGGTATCCCCGTTCACGACGAGTTAAAGATGTACTGGAAGGTAAAAGAAGCAAATGCCATAATGGTTGGCCCGAATTGCCCAGGAGTTATTTCGCCCGGCAAGGGTTACTTAGGTATTTTGCCGGCACACATATTCAAAGAGGGAAACGTTGGGATCGTTTCGAGGAGTGGAACTCTAACATATCAAATAGCAGACAATATCGCAAGACTTGGATATGGGCATTCAACAGTAGTTGGAATTGGTGGAGATAGGATAATAGGCTTAAGCTTTGTAGATGTATTAAAGATGTTCGAGGAAGACAAGCAGACCGAAGTAATAGTGTTAATAGGAGAAATCGGTGGAAGAGATGAAGAGATTGCGGCAGAGTATATAAAGAGTGAGATATCTAAGCCAGTAGTTGGATACGTTGCTGGGCTTACAGCACCACCGGGCAAGAGAATGGGGCATGCAGGGGCCATAATAGAAGGAGGTGTTGGAACAGCTGAATCTAAGATAAAGGCTTTGAGAAGTGCCGGAGCAGAGGTTGGTAAGACTCCAATGGAAGTAGCTGAGATTGTTGCGAAGAAGCTAAAGAGATGAGATTAGATTTGTTACTCGTGAAAAGGGGTTACTTCAGTTCGAGGCAGAGGGCAAAGGATTACATAAGGAGGGGTTTTGTCTTAGTGAATGGTGTGAGGATTACAAAACCTTCAGCAGAAGTCGATTTCAATGCGAAGATAGAAGTTCTCGCTGAGGAAAAGCCAAGAGGATACTGGAAACTCAAAGAGATCGATGAAAGGCTAAAGATTTTTAAAGGCAATGAAGTTGTCTTGGATTTGGGAAGTTCCGCTGGAGGATTTCTACTGTATGCAAGTGAAAAAGCCAAGTTTGTTTACGGAATAGAGTACAGTAAGGAATTCGAGGAAGAGCTCAAAAAGATAGAGGAGTCAAGAGATAACGTAAAAATCTTTATAGAAGATGCATTTAAATTCGATGTATCAAAGCTTCCAGAAATCGATTTGATCTTGAACGATTTAACTCTTTCATTTTCTTCATCTATGATGGCTTTAAAACGCTTTTTGCCTAAGCTAAGGCAAAACGGTAGGATTTTATTTGTTCATAAAACAGGTGACAAAGAAAGTCCAAACTTTATGGGATTTAAGATCTTAGCCTCTCTGGATTCAAAAGACAGAAAGGAGAGGTATTATCTGCTGAGTTTACCGTGAGGATTTATATAGCCATAAGTAGTTTGACATATCACCGTTTTCAATCCGCAATCCCTTAACGTTTTCCAGACTTCAAACATCTCCTCATAGGTGGGTCTCCTTATTCTACTTCTAAACTCAGCTCTGTAATCGAGTGCACAAACCTGAATCTCATCACTTATCTCAGCAATCTTCTCCCCAATTTCTCTTATCTCATCTAGCGATATCAACTCTTTGTTGTATGGGATTCCAACTCCTATGAATATCTCGCCATAGTATTCGTCTACTACGTATTTCAAAGCGTTCCACTCAGTTTTTAAGTATACCCTTGCAATATCTCCACTCAATCCAGTGATCCTCTGGAACGTTTCTAATCTAATTCCCTTGACATCTATTCCTATATCGGTCATCCCAGCTTCAACTAACTCATCTATGTAATCTGGTGTGAGTATTGAAGCGTTTGTATCAACGTGAAGTCTCGCATTTGGATTGAGTTTTCTAAGCTCTTTTAGGTATTGAACGAGCCAACCCCTATTTAATGTGCATTCACCACCAGATATAGCAATTCTGTCAACGCCAATCGACCTTCTAAGACTTGTCATTACAACTGCCGTTTCCTTCGGTGTTAGAGGTTCTCCTTTCCCTCTGTAAGTAGTAGTCCAGTTTTGACATTGAGGACATCTGAAGTTACAACCACATGCAAAGCATGCGGCTTCGATATACCAATGCCCTTTAATCCACCATGGAGTTCCAACACCTCCAACAGGATGCCCGCTGAATCCGTGAACAAGCCTTTTAGGAGTTGCAGAGAATTCCGTCTCTATGTTCATTCCATCTCTAATCGGAGTAACACAACTCGGCTTTAACTCGCCATCTATTTCAACTGCACAGCTCCAACAACCACCTACTTCGCATGGGGCAAAGATTTTACCCTCTTCTGGAAATCTCGTGAACTTGTAGCCAATTAATTCTAAAGCCTTTTTAACTGTTATATGCTCTGGAACCCAATGCGTTTCTCCATCGACTTTTATTTTAACATACCTCTTAACTTCCCCTCTCTCAACCATTACAACTGCTTCGTTTGGACATGCTAAATAGCAAGCACCACAACCCGTGCAGACATCTGATTGACATACATAGCTTTTGCAGAAGTTGCATTCTACACATCTATCCGTTCTCTTAGCTATGTACAGCATTAAACATCTTAAATACTACATGCACATAACGACTTCGATGGTAGATTTAGCTGAACTCTTAAGAGTTATGGAAGAAGAGGCGAAGAAAAGGAATGCTCCCGCTTTTTCTTTCAAAGCAAAAAACCCTTATGAAAGTCTTGTAATGGCTATTCTGAGTTCAAGGACGAGGGATGAAGTAACAATTGAGGCTGGAAGGAGATTACTTGAGAAAGCCCCAAATCCAGAAAAGTTAATGGAATTGGATGTAAAACAAATAGAAGAGCTTATAAAAGGTGTTGGATTTTACAGAATTAAGGCTAAGAAGTTGAAGGAGCTAGCAGAGAGGCTTGTAAGGGATCACAACTCAAGAGTTCCAATCGATTTTGATGAATTAATAAAGTTACCCGGAGTAGGTAGAAAGGTTGCAAACCTCGTTATATCAGCTTTTGGAGGTGAAGCAATAGCTGTAGATACCCATGTCCATAGAATTGCAAATAGACTAGGTCTTGTTAATACAAAGAATCCCGAAGAAACAGAGGAAAAACTTAAAGAAGTATTTCCAAGAGAGCTCTGGAATAAAGTTAACAAGGCTTTCGTTGGATTTGGACAAACGATTTGTAAACCTAAGAAGCCTCTATGCAACGAGTGCCCAATAAGGAATATCTGTAAGTATCCAAAATTATAATTGTTTATTAGGCAACTGTTCATACTACACATGAAGAATTAATTAGTAATATCTCCTTCTATAAATCCCTACATATCCTCTCCTAAGCACTTCAAGTGCTTACTCAACACTTAAGTCTTTACTAACAATTCCTTAAGCATTTGTCTTTAAAATATGTTTTTCAAACCTTTGATTATCTTATAGTCAACCCATTATAGTTGAGAGGTGGATTTGCAATGGTTTACGATTTAGTGATAAAAAACGGGAGATGCTATGTAAACGGTGAGTTCTTGGAGTGCAACATAGGTATTGTAGAAAATAGAATAGAATACATAGGTAAAGATGAGATAAAAGGAGACAGAGTTATAACAGCTTCTAAATGCTTTGTATTACCTGGATTTTTCAATGCACATACTCATTCAGCTATGACTCTGCTAAGGGGTTATGCAGAGGGATTACCCCTTAAGGATTGGCTTGAAAGTGTATGGAAAATAGAAGCGAAACTAAAGCCAAAACACGTCCATTGGGGATCTATGCTTGCGTGCATTGAGATGCTCAAGAGTGGAACTACTTGCTTTGCCGATATGTACATACACATGGACGAAGTTGCTAAAACTGTAGGAGAAATAGGTATCAGAGCTGTTTTAGGTTACGGTATGGCTGATAGAGGTAGTAAGGAAAGGGCTAAAGAGGAGCTTGAAATCGGTTTGAAGTTTATTGAGAGATGGGACAAGAGTTTTAACGGAAGGATAAGATGCATGCTAACACCTCATGCCACATACACATGCACACCGGAATTTCTTACTGAGATAAATGAAGTTGCAAAATCGTTAGATGTTGTTAAGCATATACACGTGTCAGAAACAAAGTGGGAAGTTGAGGAGATAAAGAGGAGGTATGGAAAAACACCTATAAGGCTATTAGATGATATAAGGTTTTTGGATTCAAAAACGATTGTAGCTCATGCTGTTTGGCTTGACGATTCTGAGATGGAAATCTTAGCGAGCAGAGGTGTTAGCGTTGCACATTGTCCAGTTAGTAATCTAAAACTCGCCTCTGGAATTGCAAGGATTGCTGAGATGGTTAATAAAGGTGTGAACGTATGCATTGGAACAGATGGAGCAGCAAGTAATAACACACTCAATATGCTATTTGAAATCAGAATTGCGGCATTACTACAGCTTTTAAGGCAAAGAAATATCGATGTAATTAAAATGGCTACAGAAAACGGTTACAGGGCTTATGGATTAAGAGGAGGAAAGATAGAAACCGGTTACTTAGCAGATTTAATCGTTGTTAAGAGGACTGAGAGCTTTTATCCGATATACAATCCTATAAATAGTATAGTTTTTGCAAATAAAGGTTGTGAAGTTTTACATGTGGTTGTAGACGGTGATGTAGTTGTTGAAGATGGAGTTGTCCTGAACGTAGATGAAGAAAAGGTATTAGAAAAGGTTGAAAGTATTGCTCACGAGTTAACACTTTAAAGCTTCAAATGGAATTTTTATAATTAAAGCTTAATTTCAATTTTAACTTTTGATGAATTCTTCAGATAGTATATGATCTCTTTGATAGAGTTCTGTATTATCGCAATTAAACTCGGGTTTCATACTTAATCTAACATCGTAAAGATCTACAAGTTTCCATGCCACTATCTTAAAATCGTTAGGACTTCCTTTAATGATAAATCCAAGAACACAATGTTTTCCATTTTGAGTTACCTTCCTTCTTGTTTCCTTTAGTGGTGTAATATAGAAATCTCTTGGTGATCCTCTACTGGGTCTTTGAGTAGCTTTAACATCGATATAAATATACCTACCAAAGTTATCAACAACAAGTAAGTCGGGATAGCCAGACCCTCCCAGATGCTCGACTCTTTGTATGATACTAAAATATGATTTATTATTCTGAAATATAAGAGGAATTTGCTCTTCTAAGAAATTACTAACCTCATTAATTCTCTTTATGCGAATAGGATTATTGTAGAACTGCTGCATCGTTATATTTGCAAGAACTGATAATTCATTAATAAGGGCTTTATCTCTGTTGTCATTCGGATTAAAACGTTCAACATCCTTATCTGTTGCAATTTTTATAATAATATGAAATGGGAGTTCCTGAAAAGCTTCTAAGATTACTCTAATAATTCTCCTATACACCTCAAGCTCTTTAAAGATATTTTCAGAATTTTTGTTCATAATAGCTCAAACTTACAATCCCTTTTAAATTTTGTTCTTTTATATTTCTCTTTTTCTCTTCCTCAATTCTCTTTTCAGCTATCTTAACGTAATATTCATCTATCTCAAATCCTATAAAGTTAACTCCAAGCCTTATACAAGCAATAGCGGTATTTCCAATCCCCATAAACGGATCTAAGACTAGTTTAGTTCTCTTTAAGCCATGTAACTTTATACACATCATAGGCAATTTAACGGGAAATGTTGAAGGATGAGGTCTTTCCTTTTCTCTTGATTGAATAGTTTCATATGGAATAAACCAAGTATTTCCTCTATCCCTTAAATCTTGTTTTGCACTTTTCCATCTTCCAATATTGCTTTTATCTTGGTATGGAACTCCAATTGCAAGTTTATCCAACTCTACATTTCCTTTCTTAGTGAAATGAAAAATATATTCATGGCAAATGGAAAGGAATCTCTTTGAATTGATAGGTTTATAATGTCCCACTGCGATGTCTCCCCTAATATTTGGATAATTTCCTACATCTTCTTTTTGAATTGCAATTGATTTAATCCAATGTATAACGTTTTGTAGTACAAAATGTTTTCTTAATCTAAACGCTACTTCCCAAGCTACCCACGGATCTGTAGCAGTATATCCCATATTCAAGAAAAATGATCCGTCATCTTTGAGAACTCTTTTTATCTCCTTTGCAACATCTTCGATCCAATTTAAATAGCGTTCTCTTGGCATTTTATCGTCAAATTTTCTGTAAGGGACTCCAACGTTATAAGGTGGTGAAGTGATAACGACATCTACTTCTTTATCGTCTAAATATTTTCGCATTCCTTCAAGACAGTCCATTGCATATATCCTATTTAGCTCACATCTCATACATCTCTATACATGATTACAAATAGACTCTATATTTAAATTTCTTAAAGCTGTAAAGATTAAAATAAATTTGGATTTTATAATTTAAATTAATAAATAATTTCTATCTATTACTTACACATTCTCTCGATAAAACTGAGGGTTTTTCTTATTATTCCGTTAAGTGTTAAGATTTCGAATTCTCTAATCTTAGCTCTTCCCAAAACCCTTCTAAAAACGATAACAGTTCTCCTCATTCTATGGGGCGGATACTGAACCCTTTTTAGCATCTCTTTTAAATTCGATAGGAATACCTCTATCTGTTCAGACGTTGCAAACCTCTCTGGATGTTTTGAAAACCTAACTTTACTCAAGAAGTAGAGTATTATTGCCGCTGCATGGCTCACGTTCATAACTGGATACTCATCGCTCGTTGGGATTTTGACGATTAAATGGCACCTTTCAAGCTCCTCATTAAGCAGTCCATAATCCTCTCTACCAAACAAAACCGCTACCTTTCCAGCTCTTTCGGTAATTTCGCACATCTCCTCTGGAGTGATAATAGGCTTTCTCAGATACTTGTAATCCCCAGCTGAGATACCAGTAGTTCCTATTACGACGTTCATGGAATCCAAAAACGAGAATAAGTCTTCAATGATTATGGCATTCTCAACCAAATCCGACGCATGCATAGCAGTTGTATAACTCTCATCTGAAACTTTGCAATTGTAAAGGCATAGGTTTTTGAATCCAAAGTTCTTGGCTAACCTCGCTATGAATCCTATGTTCTCAGGAATCTTCAGCTCAACTAAGACTATGTAGACGTTTTCCATCACTTCTCCAACTTTTTAACTATCTCATTAGCCATTTCCATCGTTTTAAGCTTACCACCTAAGTCTGGTGTTGTTTTACCCTCAGCTATTACATCTTCAACTGCTTTTTCTACTTTTTTTGCCTCATCTAAAAACCCCAAATGTCTTAACATCATACATGCAGATAGTATCATCGCGGTCGGATTCGCTATTCCTTTCCCAGCTATGTCGAAAGCTGCTCCGTGAACGGGCTCAAATATCGCATGTCTCTCACCTATGTTTGCAGAAGGCGCTAATCCTAACCCTCCAACCAATCCAGCGGCTAAATCTGAAACGATATCTCCAAACATATTCGTAGTAACTATTACATCGAATCTCTTCGGATCTGTAACCAGGTATAAACATGCCGCATCTATGTAGTACTCGTTAAACTCTATTTCTGGATACTCTTTGGCAACTTTTCTACAGCAATCCCTAAACAAACCACAAGTCTTCTTCATCACGTTTGCCTTGTGTAAAGCTGTAACCTTCTTCCTCCCTTCCCTTTTGGCGAGTTCAAACGCAAACCTCGCAATCCTCTCGGAAGCTTTCCTTGTTACAATCCTTATGCACTCTGCTACGCCATCTAATTCAAACTCTAAACCTTTATACAAGCATTCGGTATTCTCTCTAACGATTACTATGTCTACGTTATCATATAGACATTTAACACCTTTAAGGGACTTTGCCGGTCTCACGTTTGCAAACGTCTCAAGTTCTTGTCTTAACTTAACTATTACATCCGCAGCAGTCTCACCAGCGGCGCCAAATAAAACGGCATCACAATTCTTACACGCTTCGAGGGTTTCATCTGGCAAAGCTTTTCCATATTTTTTAAATGCTTCATCTCCAGCCTCATAGTATTCGTATTTGAACGGTAGATCTAAGGAGTTCAATACAAGCATAGCAGCTTCCATCACTTCTTTTCCGATTCCATCTCCCGGAATTACAACGATTTTCTTCATAGCCATCTACTCCTCTTGCAGTATCTTCCTGCAGTAATTTATCAATCCTCCACATTCCACTATCTCCCTTAGAAATTCTGGTATCGGATTTATCTTGTACTCCTCACCCTTGGTTTTGTTAATCACAACACTTCTGTTGTAATCCACTTCTAACTCATCTCCGTCATTTATCTTATCCGTTTCTCTACACTCCAAAACCCTGAGTCCTGTGTTTATGGCATTTCTAAAGAATATCCTCGCATAAGATTTGGCTATAACAGCTTCTATTCCAGTTGCCTTCAAAGCTATTACCGCATGCTCCCTACTACTACCACATCCAAAGTTTTCTCCCGCAACTACGAAATCACCCCTTTTAACTTCTTTAGCAAATTCTGGTCTCACGTTTTCGAAAACGTGTTTAGCAAGCTCATTTGCATCGTTTATTACGAGATATTTCCCCTGAATTATAACATCTGTATCTATGTCATCGCCAAACTTCCAAGCTCTACCCATGGACTAACTTGTAACGAATAATTTATGAGTTTAACTCAAGTGGCTCGGATTTAGAATTGTTATAACTATTACTGTTACAATTCCCGCCAAAACCATCCTAAAACCGCTTATAATCACGTTATACCTTCCGATTTTACCTAAAACCGTGCCAACGATAAATAAGCTAAGAAATCCGATTGTAAGTGCTGCGATAAACGCGTATTCTACACTTAAAAACGTGTAGGGTATTAGTGGAATTAGTGCAGCAATCACTGGTGCTATTCCATGAACTGCTGAAGATGTATAAGCCGCAAATCTATGTGCTCTGTCTATTATACATCCATGTGAATCCGTGAGCATGGCCCTCTTCTTTTCAAGCTTTACAAGTTTTTGCTCAACTCTCTCAGCTTCAAAAGCCCCCCACGCACTTGAGATTCCTAAAGCTAAAGCAGTTGCAACTCCACATGACAGTATCAACTTAGAACTCGCTTCACCACTCAGATGTGCACCAATTATCATTCCCAAAATCGTTAAAACTCCATCGAAATAACCTATAACAAAATACCTACGAGAAGTTGAGCTTAGATCTGTCATCAAACTGTAGAGTTTTATATCCTCCCTTAGCTTTCTAATTTTATCCATCATTTCAATAAATCTGAAATTTCATCTATCTTTAGGTTTAAAGCCTCGAGTTTATTTTTAGCGGACTCAAAAGCTTTTAAATCATACTCATAACCGTTTAAAGCGTTGATAAGAGATGTAAATTCGTTAAGCTCTAAAAAACTCTGCAAGTATTCTTTAAACTTATCTCTAGTGATAACGTTTACATCTTCTTTTCGAATAAACCGCTTTGAATTGAAAATATACGCCTGATTCTTCCAGCACTTCTCACATTCAGATATCAAGATTTCACAATCACCAATTGCAACCCATATCTTTTGAAACATAATTCCGCCACAGTTACAAAAGCCACCAAAACGTCTATCCTTAACGATATCACCGTCTAAAAACCTACTACCGACTAATACCTTTTTTAACGATTCGATGAGGTATATCATAGCACTGGCTCAATTCTCTTTACTTCTGGAATCCTCGTCCTTAAATACCTCTCTACAAAGGCTGTGAGGGTTATCATTGAAAGGGGACAGCCACTACAAGCCCCGAGTAACTTTACTTTTACAACACCGTTTGATTCATCTACATCTACAACAGCTATATCACCACCATCTCTTGCAAGATATGGTTTTATCTCTTTTTCAACGAGTTCTTCAACCCTCTCCTTTAGTGACATAAGAACTCTCATAACGATGCAATATTTAACGTTTATTGTTATGGGGCCGCCGAGATTTGAACTCGGGTCTCCGCCCCCCCAAGACGGAAGGATAACCAGGCTACCCTACGGCCCCTCGATACAAGCTAAATACATTTTACTTTTAAGGTTTTTGATGGCAAATTAAAAGATTTCAAAGAACTTGAGTTTCATACCCACATTTTCCTCTACAGCTCTTTCGTATACGACTTTTGCAGTGGCTATATCTTGAATTGCTAATCCAGTTGAATCGAATACAGTTACTTCATCATCGCTTTCTCTTCCAGATTTGATTCCAGCAACAACTTCTCCTAGAGTTGCGTGGATTTTGCTTTCATCTATCAATCCCTTAGATACTGCTACGTTGATTTCTCCTCCATGCATTGCCTGTTTGAGATCGTCTACAACGATCTTACTTCTGAGTAATATCTTTTCATCAAGCTCTTGCTTTCCAGCTGCATCTGCACCTATTGCATTTATATGTGTTCCATTTCTTATCCAATCGTTCATAACAACTGGTTTTGTTGAGGGGGTTGCAGTAGTTAATACATCACAATCGCAAACCCTTTCTATTCTATCTATTCTACAATCAACCCCATGATTATTGCAAAATTTGGCGAATTTTCTTGCTGCTTTCTCGTCTATGTCGTAGGCTAAAGCCGATTCAATTTCGAATATCTCTTTTAAAGCCATGAACTGATAATAGGCCTGAGCCCCACACCCTACAAACCCAAATATTTTACTGTTTTTTCTAGCAAGGTATTTAGATGCTACGCCACTTGCAGCACCAGTCCTTAAACTAGTTATGTAAGTGGCATCCATTATTGCAAGTGGAAAACCAGTCTTTGGATCGTTTAATATCAATACAGCCATAACTGTTGGTAAACCCTTTTTAGGATTTTCTGGGTGTGAATTTACCCATTTTATCCCAGCGTATCCCATTAAATGAGCGGGCATAGCCCTTAAATCTCCAGAATCAAACGTTAAGTAAATCTTTGGTGGCATTTGAGCCTTTCCAAGCGCATAGAGTCTAAAAGCCTCTTCAACTGCATCGATTGCATCTCTCATTGTGATGAGTTTCTTGACATCTTCCTGAGTTAAGACGATCGTTTCCATAGTTTCAGACTGTGATAAGGGTTAAAAATGTTGCCAATTTAAATCCAAATGATTTTACAAAAAATCAATCGAAATTTATTTAAGTTTTATAGGTACCTTTACTTTAAGACTTTAATAGTATACGAGTTATTGAGATATTAACTCAAATGGTGGCGGTGATCAAATGAAGCTTAGTAAAACTGCTGAAATAGTTTTAAGGAAGAGGTATTTGCTAAAAGACGAGAAGGGGAACGTAATCGAAACTCCAGAGCAGATGTGTTGGAGAGTCGCAAATGCTATAGCTAAAGCTGAAGAACTGTATGGAAACAATCCAGATGAATGGACCAAGAAGTTCTTTGACATAATTCCACATTATGTCAAAGAACTTCTTGGTCCATTCATCTGGATTGTTTCCATAC